>MTND01000018.1 GCA_002010305.1 Archaeoglobi archaeon JdFR-42
CCGGACCTATCATGCCTCCCAGTACCATGATTACACCTCTCTGCTGGCCTCCTGATTTTCTGTTGTAGTTATTTTGTTTTTACTTATAATCTTTTTGTTGTGTCTTTTCCATCCTTTTTATATCAGTATCTTTGAAAAAAACCCTTTCACGTCCTTAAAAAAGAAGCAAATCACCTAATTTCCACTACTGGTCTATATCTTATTACTAACTATAGGGCCTGTATACTCTCATAGGAGTGTGACAACAGTGTAATCCTCTTGATTTAGAGAACTTTCTTTAATTTTTATCCTAAATACCATAAGCCATATATACCTAAAATAGTGAGACTATGCGGACAGAAAGGTAAGTGCCCGGACATGAAAAATCATCCATACAGAAGAGAGATGAGGCAAAATAACCCGTCATAGGTCTTGTTTGCATATAACCATATCATCTGGTAATCATGAATGGGTAAAGTTTCATCAGGAATGGGGTATCTACAATACCCCCTTAAAAAGAGGAGTAATAAGGAAATGCGGGGGTTGCCGAGACAGGTCAAAGGCGCTGGCTTGAGGGGCCAGTCCCGAAGGGGTCCGAGGGTTCAAATCCCTCCCCCCGCATGATTTTACTGGGAAAATTAAATAGAAAAAGCATTCATCTATTTATATGCCTAAACCAAACCTAGGGGAAGATTCAAACGATCGAGAAGAGGACTACTTACGTCTATTTGCCTTCAGAAGAGAATAGCTAGAGAAAACCACATATCCGTTTCATTTGTGATCGAGTGTGTGCAGGAGTTTTTTGTATAGATGATACAGATCCTGTATCGAGACATGAGCTTATTAAGAGGGTTCATTTCCTATTCGAGGAATAGGGGAGTTAAGCAGAAGACAATCGAAAATTATTTTTCAGCTTTATCAATCTCGCTACCTGTTTTCCATGAAGGTGGAGTCCATATGTCTTCATCATACATTTTCTGTATCTGCTTTTCTATGACTTCCTGTCTGTATTCATCATGTTTCATTGGAGTCCTGTCCAGCCAGAGATTTTTAGGATAAATTGGTTTACCATAAATGAGCTGACAGAGTTCAGTTCTGAGGTCTTTCATCCAGTTCATTAGAGGAGAACGACTCCTGAAATCTCTTAATGCCTCTATATCTATAACTCCTGCACAATAGGAGGACCCAGCACCGTAGGAATGTCGGGATACAATTCTTCCTTTGAAGTCTACTATCATGGACCCCCCTCCAAAAGTATCAATTGGAGTTTCGGACTCCGTCGTGAGGTAATAGGTACCTAAATTAGGAGCAACCATGTAGATGTTATTGTCTAGTGCTCTGGCTCTGTTCTGGATTTCCCATGCCTCATTCCCTACTAAAGGTTCCGGATAGGCGGGTCGACAAACAACTTCCGCCCCATTCATAGCCAGACCCCTAATGTATTCAGGATAGGACCCTTCATTAGCCAAGCAGCATCCCAGTCTTCCAATTTTTGTATCTACCACTGGAAAGAATGCCTGAAGATTTTTTCCATGTATTTTAACCCACTCGTCCCACACGTCATGGGGGCAAATGGAATGCTCAACAGGGAAAAGTGGTGAATTCTTTCTATGTCTGAGAATCACTTTCCCTCTGGGATCGATTATAAAAGCGTTATTAAAAAATCTGTCAGGAAACTCCTCTTCCTTGGCCTTAGCTGTGGCAACTAAATATATGTTGTGCTCACTTGCGATCTCACCTAAAATATCAGTCTCTTCACCGGGGATATCTATAGCAATTTCTTTAGCATATTTGGTGTGATCCATATCGAATATCTCATCAGTAAATCCTTGTAGACCCCCCTCTGGTATAACTACCAGTTTAATTGGTAAATCTAAACTGCTCAACCAAGATGCTGCGGCTATAAGTTCTCGTATATGGTCAAGGTTTTTCTTTATTTCATTTCTCTTTCTGACACCCCAGATGGTGGGAGAAAGACCAACGGCCATATAAGGTTTGATCATTTCTAAATCACCAGTAAAAAATTGATGGTTAATAAATATAAATTTTGCTTTGTGTTAGGGTGGAAAACATAGAGGATACATCCTAGAACTTGATAAAATGTTAAGTGAGACGATTGTTTCGATGATAAATATGATTTTCAGAGAGTGCGAATAACTTTATCTTTCGAAATGTATAAATACGAAAATTTACATCATAGTTAATCATTTTAAACAGTGTAAAAGAAGGTATAAACATGCTTGGAGATAAGAATATCACGAGAAATATAACGAGAAGAAGTTTCGTAAAAGGAGTTGTAGCTGGTGGAGCCATTCTTATTGGGTCTTCTCTCCTTGGATGTGCAGAGAAAAAACCAACCCCCACACCTACACCAAAGCCAACACCACCAAAAGAGTCGATCAAAATAGGGTTCCTCGGGCCATTGAGCGGTCCCTTTACACCCTGGGGAGACTCACACCTTAAAGGAGCTCAGATGGCAGTTGAAGAAATAAATGCTAATGGTGGAGTACTGGGCAGACCCATAGAACTGGTGGTTAGAGATAGCAAAGGAAAGCCTAATGAAGCGGCAATCTTATTTGAAGAGCTGGTTTACCAAGAAAAAATTGTTGCCATTGTAGGTCCTGTTCCCAGTGATGTTGGGCTGGCAGTAGCAAGAAAATCGGATGAACTGAAAGTTCCTGTTTTACTTCATAAGGCTGCAAGTGAAAAGATCCTGACAAAGGATAGTCGGTACACTTTCAGAACAGCAGAATTGCCTGCTCAATTACTCATGCAAGGTTTTGCCAAGTATGTAAAATCGAAGGGCTTTTCCAGGATTGGAGCTATAGTGGCTGATTACGAATGGGGACATGCAATAAAGGGAGGTATAGAAGAATACATCGCCACTCTTCCAGATGTCCAGTTGCAGATTGAGGTTGCTCCAGTAAGAGAAGCAGACTTCACTCCATATCTAAGGAAAATGAGTGATCTGGATCCAGAGTTGATTATAGCTACGGGCCATCCCCCTGGCACTGCGAAAATTACCAAGCAAGGTCTGGAGTTGGGATTAAAAGCCAAGTATCTTGGAATAGCTTTTCCAAAGAAAGTTCTGGAGTCAGCATTGGGAGAGAAGGTTACTGAAGGATTTCTTACGCATGCCACTGTAGACTTTAACGCTCAAGAGTTTACAAAGTTGGCAGAGAAGTTCGTTGCTAAGTATGGAGAAGAACTGGACTTTGAAAGCACAACAGGATATGTAAATATAGAGCATATTGCTTGGGCTATAGAACAGGCTGGATCGACCAATCCAGAAGATGTAGCAAGTGCAATTAGAAATGGAAGCTATGAAACTCCACTGTTTGTTTATCCATTCGCATATGCAGAATGGGGTGACTTGAAAGAAATGAAGGTAGTGATTATCTCTTTCAAACCTGGACCACCACCATACTATCCAGATGCGATCTCTCATGTTGAGGTGGAGTTCATATCACCACCTCTCACTCCACAAGAACCTCAAGCGTAACATAATCTGTCTTTGATCTTGGATAGATACAGCTATACCCGTGAGGAGTATAGAGAATTCTCGGAGTAATAATATTATTTTATTATCTTTATAATAATTTTTTATAACATTTAAAAGACCATATCTACTTGCTGAGGGAAAAAATAGCAAAATCATATGGATGTGAAAAAGGATAAGAGACTAAGTTTTTTACATACCCTCATTGGAAAAGCAGTGAAAGACTGGAGTGAGAAGAACTAGAGATACGATCAACATTGCAGTAAGAGACTAGAAATCAAACAAGTGCGTTTAAGATCGAGTGTAAACATATATTAAACAAAACCACTCATACATCCATGTGAAAAGGAGATATATCTATGCGAGTATAGTTATCATAGCGATTATGGCAATAACAGGTATTTACGCGTTCTCGCAACCGTCAGAACTATCCTATTTCCCCGAAAAGATATCAGATTTCACTCTGGAAAAAAAGCTTAAAGGAGAGACAGCGGTTAACGAAATACAAAGGATACATCAAGGAGAATTTTCAATTTTTGATGGATATGTATTAACTTACCGAAAAGGAACAGAAAGAGCATATGTATGGATAGGTGAGGTTGATTCTCCCTCAAGTGCTGAAATTCTTCTTAATGAAATGAGCTCAAAAGTTACATCAACTGGAATGTTTACAGACAAGACAGTAAGAGAATATCCATGGAATGATATGGTGATAACCGTCTACACTGTGAAAGGAATGGGATTGCATTACTACTATCAGCTAGATCGATATATCATCTGGATAACAGTTCCTGAAGAATCTCTCTTTATGTCTTTTTTTAAGGAAGTCAATACTTTTCTTGAGAACGAATAGCCTTTCGGCTTGAAGTATCAACTACCTTCAACAAGAGAGTGTTATATAGGAGTGTACCCAAACAACCGAATGAATTTTACAGAACACTCTCATATTGATGAATTAATAAAAAAGGTTTCAACGGGATAGAAACTCTTTCTCAAACAGAGTTAAGCTGTCCTCAGGCTTGTACAGTACGTAAGCGATAGCAAATATCAGAACTGCAATGACCACGACAGCATACTTTATCACTCTCATATTAACCCGATCCAGCCTTCCGAATATCCTAGTTCGAATTCCAGCATTCTGAGAGATCTCTAACATCATTGTGATTCCAACCATATTAGATAGCACTCCTACCAGCAATAGAAGGGGTGTGTAGTTCGAGAGGGTAGTCGCAAAGGCTGACAGGCCTAAAAAAGGCAATACGTCAGTAATATGGTGAGCACAGCATGCTACCATTGAGCCTGTAGAAACACCACCAGAAGCTGTGACCATCCTGCCTGCTTGAGCGTCACAGATATTTGAACTCCTGACAAACATGAACAATCCTACCTGGATCCCAAAGCCAATTGCAAGAGGAATTATAAGATACCAGTAGTTGGTTAGTTGAATGATTGCATGTTCGACTGATGCGGTCAGCGAATTTATTCCAAAGTAGAATAGAAACAGAACTACTGCTGAAAAAATCCCTGCAATAACAGGCTTATGACTCCCTACCCCTGTCTTATTCATCTCGTTTTCCATACAAATTCCCTATCAAACTCAATTCCTTTGATGACCAGCCTGAAGGTTTTATCTTTCTTGCTCAGTATTAAATTCCCGTTTTCGTCGATCTTCTGAAACTCCAGCACACCTGATCTGTGATGACCCCATGAACGGTCACTTTCTGTCCATCTAATGGGCTTATAAACGTTCCCTTCTCCATCCTGAAGATAAGAGAGTTCTAAAAGATCATATATGAAGAGATCACCACTGTGTGTATTCATCTGAATATAAAAGGCAAAAGAGTTAGGAAACTGATCCTCATATTTTGGATTGAGATAGGTGGCTATTATCTGTATACCTCTCCCTTTACTGATCTTCGTCATATCTTCTTCAGCCACTCTTGCCGAGCCTGAATCTCCAGGCATGAGATATAAAGCCAGAATCAATAAGACTGCAATTCCTGCAATTACGCCATAATATTCCTTCTTTATTTTCATGTTTTCACCTACTGTAAATAGTCAATGTTATGTCTTGCTATCTAAACTATCCTCAAAAAGATGATTTTTCTTGCCATTTATGAACAAATCTCACTCAGGATCGTTTACTTAACCCAATCATATGTCTTAGGAGATCTCAAGAAATAATAACCCATAATCAAATTTTTTAACATGATGTATGTCCAATAAAGTTTATATCTTTCCAGATAAATTCAAATTTCGGTTACATGTCACACGGAGATAAAGCTATTACCTTAGCTAAACAACTTGGAGTTGATATAGCTGTAATAAAAGACTTTAGCTCCAATGTAAATCCGTTTCCACCTACTGATGTCATTGACTTCCTTGTTGAAAAAGCTGATTTGGTCAGGCATTACCCCGACAACACATATGAGTCGGTTGTTGAAATTATCTCAAGAGTATTTGAGACTCCAAAATCAAGAATAATCTTAGGAAATGGATCCATCGAATTGATCAAGTTTTTCTTTTTGCTTAATGCTGGGAAAAAAGTTCTTCTGCCATATCCTAGTTTCACAGAATACGAAAGATTCGCATCCATATACGGTCTCAGAATGTTGCGAGCAAATGTCTGCTCATTCCATAACCCTGATTTTTTTACTTCTGTAAGTGCAAATGCTGTTGTTCTGTGCAATCCCAACAACCCCACAGGAGATTTGATTCCTGCTGATGTCATAGAAGAAATCGTCAAAAAATGCGAGATGAGAGATATCATGATGCTGATAGACGGAGCATATATGGACTTCATTCCAGAACAAAGGGAATACGATTTTTTACTGGATTACGAGCATGTAATGGTAACAAGGTCCCTCACCAAAATACTGGCACTTCCAGGATTGAGAGTTGGGTATGGTTTCGCTTCTAAAAAAGTAGCAAGGAAAATTCAGTCCATCCGAGACCCATGGAATCTGAACATCCTGGCCCAGGAAGTTTTAATGGAGTATATGCCCAGATTGTCTGAGATAACTGAACAAACTTCGAGGAAGGTATCAAAATTGAGGGACGAGTTCATAAAAGATATGAATAACATTTCTTTCGCTCATCCCCTGAATAGCAAGGCAAACTTCTTCCTTACAAAACTGGATTTTGATTCAGAACAGCTTGAATACAGATTGATGGAACGAGGAATACTAATCAGGCGGTGTAATGATTTCTTCGGTCTGGATGACAGCTTTATCAGGTTGTGTGTCAGGAAAAAAGAGGATAATACGGCTTTTATTAGAATTCTTTCTGGACTTTCGAGACAGGGGGTATAAATGAAAATCCTCATAGTCGGTGCAGGTCCAGCTGGCTCTATAGCTGGAAGATACCTTGCAAAGGCCGATATGGACGTGACAATCATAGAAGAACATGGAGTTCCCGGTTTTCCGGTGCAGTGTGCTGGCTTGATAAGCGAAAAATGCATCAGATTGACTGGAATCAACATCAAAAAAGTTACTGAAAATATCATAGATGGTATGTGTGTTCATGGCCCCTCTGGAAGATACATTGAACTCCGTTCAAAACACAATAAAGGTTATGTGATCGAACGCAAACTATTTGACCAAGAATTACTTAAGGTGGCTATTAAAAAAGGTGCCAAAATTAAGGTTAAAACAAGATTTGTGGATGCATCAAACGGTAAAGCAAGGATCATTTCGTCAGGAACAGAACAAACAGATAATTATGATATTCTGCTTGGCTGTGATGGTGTTCAGTCCACTGTGGCCAAGCAAACTGGTTTCAATCATAGCTACAAAGTGTTTTCTGGTGCTCAGATCGAGGGAAGATTTGAATGCCACGACCGACATATGGTAGAGCTTTTCTTTGGTTCTTCCGCTTCACCAGATTTTTTTGGATATGCAATCCCTATAAATGAGGAGATTGCAAGAATCGGGGTGGTTGCAGGGGAGAGGGCACATATATACCTGAAAAAAATGCTTGAGTCCCATAAAGGAATTGACAATAGGTTTAGAGGCTCACATCTTGAAATAAATGTAGGAGGTATCCCCATCGGGCTCATGGAGCGACTGGTTGATCCAGAAAAAAGGGTGATGTTGATAGGAGATAGCGCTGGGCAGGTGAAACCTTATACAGGAGGTGGGATCTATTACGGAGCCCTAGGAGCTAAATTTGCCTGTGAGGCAATTACTAAATTCAGAGATTCTGGCGATCCAGATGCCTTGATAAACTATGAGCAAGGATTTATTGAAGAAGTGGGTAAGGAGTTAGAGACAGGTATGCGGCTTCTTGCCTTATACTCGTCACTAACAGATGATGACTACGATACCATAATAGAGATCCTGTCTCAAGAAAGTATTAAAAACCTTATTTCTGAAAAGGGAGATATGGATCGTCCCTCTACACTGGTACGAGAACTACCTCAGCTGTTACGCAACTTCAAATACATAAAACTAATGGGGAAAATAGCCAGACATTTCCTTATTTCATGAATAGATAGGAAAAAACATCGTGAGGAGCTTGCATGCACTTGAAAACAAAAAAATTTCTGCTTCTGACTACTTCTTTGGGGTGGTTCACTATATTCTCGTCAAGAATTATCCTTACTCCTTCTTTACCCTCAATAATTTCTGAATTCTCAATTCCGTATTCCATGGCCGGACTTCTGACCACAGCCATTCTGATTACATACAGTCTGACCCAAATACCCTCGGGAATACTGTCTGACAGATTCGGTCAAATTCGTCTTATAGTCATTTCCTTTACAATGACAGCGACATCTCTGATACTTATCGTGACTTCCTCTGACTACTTTCACCTCTTCCTCTCAATGCTTTTCTTGGGATTTGCGTCTGGCATCTATTATCCTGCTTCAGTTTCCTTGATAGCTCACAACTTTGAGAAAAGAGGGAAAGCACTCAGTTACAACGACCTGGCATTAAATCTAGGGGGGATTATGCTTCCTATTATAGCTGGGTTTATCATCCTCCAATGGGGATGGAGAGAGATTTTTCTCATACCTCTGATCCTAACTCTGATAGTCACGTCCATGTTCATATACATGAGGAGTTACTCAAAGAAGGTCGAGAGGACTGGAGAAGCCCTATTCTCAATAACTCGGCCAATATTGCTGATAACTTTTGCTTACATTCTGATCAATTCTTTTTACTGGGGTGTAGCCGTATTTCTACCCACATACGCTAGATTTTTGAATTTTAATGTGGTATTATCCTCAGCAATAGCTTCCATACCCTTTGTTGGAGGATTCGTAGGTAATCTGATTTTCGGGAATCTTTCAGATACGATGGGGAGAAAAAAGGTCATAACCATGCTGTTTATTTTTGGAGCCTTCTTCGTTTTTATACTATCCACTGGTAGCAGATTTCTTCTTTTCCCAGTTGTGCTGTTATTTGGAGTCGTTACTTTACCCTGTTTCCCCATAATATTCGCTTATGTATCCGATATCGCCCCACAAGATAAAATGGGATCTACTCTCGGATTTGTAAATGCAATAGGAAGTTTTATCGGCTCTACCTCCCCCTTTATTTCAGGATATATCATCGATATTGCAGGTTTCAAATATTATGTATATTTTAATGCGATGCTCCCCATACTTGCATTACTCATACTACGTCGGATCCGTTAATGGATAGAGATTCTCCGATACACACGTAGATATCCTTACACTCCATAATTCGTGATATTGACACCCATTCTGAATCCGAGTGGCTAGCACCAGCTTCTCCAGGCCCAATGATTATGGTAGGGATATGCGCCAGATTTATCAGATAATCTGCATCAGTATGTCCAAGTTTGAAAACTCTTTTTGGAGAATAACCACATAACCTCTCTATACACTGGGAGGCAATCTTTTCGATAGTGGTGTTTTCACCAACGTATGATGGATAAGATACATATGCCAGCTCTGCATCTACCCCCTCTGGAAGGAGTTGCTTTATTCTTTTATAAAAACTCTCAGGTAACACACATGGGGTGATCCTGGCATCCACATGAGCCACACATTCGTTAGGCTGCACATTATTGGCAATGCTATTGGAATGGATCTCAGAAATAGTTATATCGTCCTCTACCACAACACCATCACATACTCTGCATTGATGTCTTGGCATGGACACTATCCGCTCAATAGCCTGAGCCATCAATATGATGGCATTACTCCCTTTTTTCTCCCCAGAAGTAGAAACTTCAGACCCCTTAGCCCTCAACACAATCTCTAATCGGCCTCTGGAACCAATTCCGATGGCAAATCTGTCTCCATAATATCCAACGGAAGGCTCGCCCAACACAGCAAATTTTGCTTTCAATCCTTTTTTAACAAGTTTGTAGGTTCCTTTGGCATCTGTTTTGGCAAGCTCCTCCCCAGAGACTCCGGTGAAGATTACTCCTTCCACTCCTTTATCTGCAAGTTCTTTCATGGCAATCATCATACATGCTAAAGAACTCTTTGAGTCAGAGGCCCCCCTTCCTATGATCTTTCCATTTTTTTCAACAGGGTTTAATCCAGCAGATCCAGAAGGTGGTACAGTATCCATATGAGAATTAAACAGCAACGTATAGGGTTTTTTCCCAAGAGAGCATACTACATTGGTATCTTCTACTATTCGAGCAGATAGACCATTACTTTCGAACCAGTCAACCATAAAAGAGGCTATCTCACTCTCATTTCCACTTATACTTTCTATACTTATCAGCTTTTTTGTCAGGATCACTGGATCATTCATTACAGTGTTGACTCCCCGATGCTTTTTCAATCCCTGAAACTTCTTGGATTTAAGGCTTTCGCTGGTAAATACTTAAAATATTGTAAATCTTTGATTTACAATCTGTAAATTCACATCGATAACATAATATCCCAATCGATATATCTCTCAAATTCATAGATGCTCATGTCCAAAACGCTATCAAATCTTAAAAAAAGCTTAAAAAAGCAAGAATGAAATTTCACTTCCCACAATCCTTAAACTGAAGATTTAAATCAAAGATACTCATCCTTGCATTTCAATTCTGGATACTTTTCATGCAGTCCACTACCTTGAAATCGTCTGCTTTATCTCGCGGACAGAGCTGGTTGAAAAAGTTAAAACATCTACATTTCCGGATACGATAAAAGAAGTGATGTCTGAATCCTTACATCACATGGTACTGACCCTCTACTGTAAGAACATTATATAGCTAACACTGAAAATTAAAAAGATGTTATAAGATAAATAGAGGGGCTTTAAACAGAAACCACAAAAAGCAAAACTTAAATTAAATCGAAAGAGATTCGAAGAAGGTGATAACATGGAGATAAAAACTATTTTCGTAATAGGTGCTGGAGCGATGGGTTCTGGTATCGCTCAGGTCGCAGCCCAGTCTGGTTACAAAGTTTATCTAAGAGACTTGACAGAGGAGCTGGTTGAAAAAGGTTTGAAAAATATTGAGAATTTTTTAAATAAAGGAATCGAAAGAGGCAAAGTTACAGAAGAACAAAAACAACAGGTTCTTTCAAACATTACCGGAACTACATCCATGGATCCAGCCAGAGAGGCTGATTTTGTTATTGAAGCGGTAGTAGAAAATATGGAAATCAAGAAAAATGTCTTTAAAGAGCTGGATGAGTTATGTCCTGAACATACCATTCTCGCGTCAAACACTTCTTCTCTGAGTATTACCGAGATGGCTTCAGTAACCAAAAGACCCGAAAAAGTGGTAGGCATGCATTTCTTCAACCCAGCTCAGTTAATGAAGCTGGTAGAAGTTGTGAGGGGTACTGCAACGTCTGACGAGACGGTGGAGATAACAAGTAATCTTGCTAGAAAATTCGGAAAAGAGCCAATAACTGTGGTAGAGTCTCCAGGATTCGTCGTAAACAGACTAATGGTCCCATTCCTTAACGAGGCGTTCTATTTACTGTATGAGGGTGTTGCCTCTCCAGAAGATATCGATAAAGCTGTTAAACTTGGTCTTAATCATCCAATGGGACCTTTTGAGCTCGCTGATTTTACAGGCCTGGACATACTTCATGCCGTTGCAGAAGTATTCTATGAAGAGTTTAAAGACCCCAAATACAGGCCATGTCCATTGCTGAAAAAGTACATAAGGGCTGGATGGCTTGGACGAAAAACGGGCAGAGGGATCTATGACTATCGTAAGTCATAGATCTGATACTTCTAAATTCCTTTCAAAAAGGAGGTGGTGAAGAATGAGTTACGAGAATATAACCTACGAGAAAAAGGAAAATATAGCCATAATAACTGTGAACCGACCAAAGGTTCTTAATGCCCTCAACAGACAGACAATCAACGAACTTGATCAGGCCGTTATTGAAGCTGAATGTGATCCCGATGTTAAGGTTGTTGTAATAACCGGAAGTGGAGACAGAGCTTTTATAGCAGGAGCAGATATAAATGAATTTGTAGGGATTGATGTTGTCACAGCAAAAACTCTTTCGAAACGATTTCAGGACTTTCTTGACAGACTTGAAAATCTTAGTAAGCCGGTAATAGCTGCCATCAACGGCCTTGCCCTAGGTGGAGGGTGTGAGCTTGCCATGGCATGTGATCTAAGAATAGCAGCTACCACCGCCAGACTTGGACAACCAGAGATTAACTTAGGGATAATACCAGGAGCAGGTGGAACCCAGAGACTTCCAAGACTGGTAGGAGTGGCAAAAGCCAAAGAACTGATCTACACCGGTGACATGATAACAGCCGAAGAAGCAGAAAAAATCGGTCTTGTAAACAGAGTTGTTCCGCCAGAGAAACTTATGGATGAGACCATAGCTCTAGCTAAAAAAATCTCCCAAAAAAGCCCCTTTATTCTTCAACTTGCCAAAGAAGCCATAAACGTTGGAATAAACCTCGACATGCGATCTGCCATATCCCTCGAGAACGATCTAGTCACCATAGCATTCACGACAGAGGACAAGGAAGAGGGTATGCGAGCATTCATGGAAAAGAGAAAGCCTGAATTTAAAGGAAAATAACACCTCTCCATTTCTTCTTTTTTACAGGATGTGAATAACTAAACTAAATACTTTCGATAATGCGTTAAATTATTTATATATTGAGCCATTTAAATCAAAAGGGATGAGTAAGATACTAATCCTCTGTGTCGACAGAGATGATGATATCGGAAGAAAGGCGGGCCTCAAATCTCCTGTGATCGGGAGAGAGGAGAATATAAATGCTGCCCTTAAACTCGCTGAAAAAGATCCAGAAGATTCCGACATCAATACAATTTTCGGAGCAATCAACCTCTATGATGAACTCATTGCAAAAGGGATAGATGCAGAGATCGTAACAGTGTCAGGAGATATTAACATCGGAACCACATCAGATCTTAAAATCGCAGAAGAACTTGATTTCATAAAGAAAAAGTTCAGATCCAAAGAAGTGATCGTTGTTGGTGATGGCGCAGAGGATGAAGCCATACTACCTCTAATCGAATCTAGATTTAAGATTAACATGATAAAACGAATAGTGGTTAAACAAAGCCAGAATCTCGAAAATACATACTATATCATAAAACAGTTTCTCAATGATCCGAAAATATCACGTGTTTTATTCATACCTCTTGGCCTTGCAAGTCTTATCTATGCTATTTCCATTTTCGTGAATTATCCTCAGGGAGCAAAAATTGCCATACTGGCCTTTCTAGGATTCTACTTCCTCATGAAAGGATTTGGTCTTGAGAATATTCTTGATGAATTTACCGTAAGTCTGAAAAGAACTCTGTACGAGGGCAAAGTATCCTTCGTTACAAACCTTATAGCACTTATCATGGTTATTCTCGGAATCGTTCAGGGATTTCAACTGCTTTGGAATTATTACAACAGACCAATAATGGTTGGATATATCATACTGTTGACTGCCTTTATATACGGAGCTGTGTGGTGGATGGTTGCAGGTGGAGTTTTTGTAGGAATCGGAAGGTTTCTGGATAGTTATCTCGATAGCGAAGTATATTACAAAGCACTGGTATACCCATTTTTTATCATAGCAACAGGGCTGATTGTGTGGGGTGGTAGTGTATTCATTCTGAGCCTCCAAGAAGGATTCCATATATCTCAAGTAGATGCCCCCTTTTACTTGGCAGGAGCGATAGTTGGGGCTATATTTATCTCCCTCTCAGGTATTATGATTTCATCTAGAATGAAAAAACCTCGTCAAGATCTTGCAACTTCTGAAAATACAGAATAAAAAACATCTATCAAACATAACTTCTGAATAATTCCTCTGAATAAGCCGAGGCATCCTTATGATTAGAGATCCATAGACACCCTAATATCACATAAATTCTTGTAAAACCTCTGTTATTTTCCCAGAATCATAATTCTAAACCTATCTGCAGCCCTTGCAGTATTATTTGCAATTTCTCCCATTTCCTTTATAAGCGAGACAAGTAATAGTACATCCACAGGGTCAATTCGGTCACAATTGAAGATTTCCTTATAAAGTCTCTTTTCAATTAAATCACATTGATGTTCCAAGTTCTCTATCCTCGGGACTATCTCAAGGGATTCCTGAACCTCTTTTTTGCTGAAAGATGTCAGTAGCAGTTCACTAATCTGATCCACCAGTCCTTCATAGACATCTATTGCATCAATTATATTATTCACCAGACATTCCATATCCTTTTTGATCACATCCGGGAGGTTGCTAATTTTCCTGAAAGTCAATATCTGAGCAGCGTGTTCACAAGCATCTGAAATCGAATCCTGAGGCTTTAAGAAGGATAACAAATCATGCCTGTCAACAGGAAGCATTAAGGACTTTGGAATATGCTCTCGTATCTCCCCCTTTACCAGATCCGCCTGGTACTCAAGTTCCTCTATTTTCTTACAGAGGGTGTTAACTTTTTCAAAATCTTCTATGGTATATGCCATAACAGCCTCTTTAAGAAGCTTAGCCGCTTTCCCAGCAAGTTCTGCATGTTCATGTAACTTTTTAAAAGGAGATTTTCCAAAAACATCTGTCACGGATCGGATGAACTTCATAGCACCACCACTAAGAAATTATAAATTACGATACTTAATCCCGCAGCTATGGGTACTGTAAGAACCCATGATGCTATAATTCTCTTGATAATATTTAAGTTAACCGCTGCCAGACCACCAGCTAGCCCTACTCCAATCACACTACCTACAAGAGTATGAGTTGTAGATATAGGCATTCCCAGATACGAGGCAACGATTACCGTTGTCGCTGCACTGAATTCCGCCGAAAAACCTCTGGTAGGTGTAAGCTCGGTAATCTTTTTTCCAACAGTCTCTATCACCTTATACCCCCAAGTTGCGATTCCCACAGCTATTCCCAATCCACCCAGCATGAGAACCCACATGGGAGTACTCTGACCCAGATAACCGAGAGCGGCAGCAATGGGTCCGGTAGCATTGGCTACATCATTCGAGCCATGGGCAAAGGCAACGTAGCTGGCTGTCCCTATCTGAAGGAAACCAAAAATCTTTTCCAGTTTTATTGGATCTTCTACTCTTTCTATCAAAGTAAGGCGGATCATAGTAAATATGACGATAGACATCATGGCTCCGAAAAGAGGGGAGACGATCCAGCTCAGTACTATTTTTTCCATTACAGCCCATTGAATATCGCCTAGAAGAATCAGACCTTTTGATGCGGCTGCCAGACCGAAACCAACCATTGCACCAACTGCAGAATGAGTGGTAGAGACCGGAAGATGATAATAAGTGGCAATCGTGATCCATATCCCTGCTGCTAGAATTGCTGAAAGGGCCCCAATTGACACCATGGATGGATCCATCAGATTTATAGGCACAATTCCCTTTGCAATAGTATTGGTAACTCGAGAACCAAATAGAGTTGCACCAGCGAATTCAAGAATTCCTGCTATAATTATGATCTGCTTGAGGCTCAGAGCCCCACTTCCATAGGATGTGGCCATAGAGTTGGCAGCATCATTGGCTCCAATATTCCATGCCATGTAAAGGCCGATGACGACAGTGGCAATGAATACTACCAATAACATGTGATTTCTGAATGCGGGTAGATATTTAAAAATTGTGTTATTGAACTAACTTAATTATTAAACCAGCACAATGAGATTCCATATCCCCTGTATAACACAACTATGTATAAACGATCAAATTAAAACATTATTCAAAAAATTAAAATAGAGAGGATAATAATCTCATTAAAGGTTCAGAGTCCATATTCACAGGACAAAAAATTTAAGTATATTTTCCTTCTGGATTTTTATTACTATGTTCATCCATTTATGAACATGAGGAGATGATTATGGAAAAGAAAAATTATGTATGGATTCACTTCACCATGGGGGGTAAAATACTAAGATTAAAAGAAGTTTTTTTTACGAAAAAAGAGATCCTGGTCTTAACTTTCAACTGGTATACTCTTTTCACCCTTATGTTCAGATCCCATTTTAGGGAAGCAGCGAGGATCAAAGAATACTTGGATGAGTATGGTTTAGAAGAACTAACAAAAATGGCAAGAAAAGTTGAGAAGATCCCATACAGCAGAGTTAAACAAATAAGACTCTCCAACAGACGAAGAGGTATGAGGCCTCTTATTGAAATTATTATGGATAAAAAACGGGAAATTCTCAGAATCCATGATAAAGAATTTGACTATAGTTCTACAAAGAAAGATCTTGAGGAAATATTAAAAAATAAGAAAATTGAGGTTATCTTTGATTGACTACGCCGTAGATGCTTTAGATGCCTTGAGCTTTGCCATCAGAGATTTCACGAACACATACAGGAAACTGATTACGTATACGGCCCACATGACATATTGAGCTGATCCTGTAGCTCCTATCTTCATGTTTATAACTATAACACTGAAGTATCCGAAGAAGAGAATTGCCCAGTACATTATGAAGAGTCTGTGCCATGATATCATCAGATGCTTTGGTAACATTGTTGCATTGATATATGTGATGACCAGATTATACACCCACATCATTATCCCTGCGAGATTCGCACCGATCAGTAATAGAACCCATGGTTGTTTCAACTTCAATCCCAAGACAAAGATACTCCAGACGATCATGAGAGTCAGAATTATCAGAAAGACCTTTCCTGGGTCCCAGTTCCTGTATCGCCCAACAAGGTCCTGTAATGTCTCAGCAGTGTATCTAACCACAACTTCTACTATACCCAGCTGAGTTGTAAACAGAGCCAAGCCGATAGTCAACAGGAACAAGCCTCCCACGGCTGAACTGATCGTCTCACCCATTATTCTAGCTTCCTCGAGGAGCATGTCTACTCCACCGAGAGTGGTGCCCGGTACAAGTTTCGCTGCAATCATACTTGTGAAAGCTGTCACAACTATTAAACCAATGGCAAACACGTAGAAGTGTTCTTTTACTGTAACATCCCACCATGCTCTCCATCTGGCTACACTTTCTTCATCTTTCGGATCGATAACAAATCCAGCTTCTGGGATCTCTTCTACCTCTTTCTTCAGAATTGGATTCTCATACCGTCCGAAAAATCTGCCAAGACCATACCCCTTCTCTCTCGCCCAGAGAGACTGACCGAGATTTCCGACACCACCTGCCCCTGCATATGCAAGACCTCCGAGGAGAGCAAGATAGTCAACTTCTTTGGGTATAACTCCAATGGAGACTGCACCTTTTGCAAATCCACCGACTTCCACAAGAGCTCCTGTCACCAGAACCAGTATGAAGAATAATGGAACCATTATTATAACCAGCACCAGCTCCAGTTTTTCTATAGCGTTATACAGAATAGGACTGACAACATAGGCAACCCATATCAACACCATCAGTACTGCGGATATGACATTCCAGTAACCGGGATCTCCGGTAAATAGAGCTGAGAACATTTTTCCAGTTCCAGCAGCCCATCCGGGCCATATACCCCATGAGAAAATCGCTAACAGAAGCATGACCCAAGGCCATACTGGATGCAAACGCTGAAAAGCTCTAACAATAGATTCCCCTGTTGCAATTGTCCATCTCTGGATCTCTGTGTTTATGTAAAATTGAGTAAGGACTCCTACCCAGAACATCCACCAGGCTGCCCATCCAACCTTGGCTGTAATATTTGGCCAGAATATTGTTTCTCCACTTCCGAGGGAAAGACCAAAGAGAATGGCAGAGGGTCCAATGATATATCTCAATACAGGAGCTTTCGGGAACTTGATAAGCTTGTATGGTTTTCCATGTCCGATTTTTGGATATTCCTCAGTTTCTGGTGCATCAGGTAGTTCTTCTCTCTTTACAGGTTCATAAACTCCTTCCAGATAAGCTCTGCTCTCTTCTGGTGTCAAAAAGATGTTCTCGTCCTTCGCTTCTGCCAACTTTTCACCCCCCTTTATTTTTTGGATAAATAATTATTATTCGTTTATTATCTGTATACTTAACACTTCCCGTAATCATGTTAATACAATTGTATAAATTCCAAAATAGTAATGTGTGGGGGTTCCGGATATTTATCTCCAAACAAAATAAATATACTTTTCCATCAGATTTATAAAATAAAGCAAATTTACGAATAGTTAACCAGCAACAGCATCAGATCATTTACATTTGTATAAGTAGGACCTATCTTTATTAATCCTCCAACCTTTTCAAAAAAAGAATAACTATCGTTTCTTTCCAGATAACCATCCGGGTCTATCCCATATTCTAGTGCTCTATGATACGTTTTTCCACTTGCTATTGCTCCAGCAGCATCAGTAGGTCCATCAGTACCATCTGTACTGATACTTAAAAAGAGGGCATTCAAATCTTTTCCATATATAGCAAATGCCAGTGCAAGCTCCTGATTCCTGCCACCCACCCCATTTCCTCTGACTGTAACTGTTGTCTCTCCTCCTGCAACTACCAACACCGGCTTATTGACTTTTCTAGTAGAGATGGTCTCTTCAGCCATTTTAACAAATTTCTTAGCAACACTCCGTGCCTCTCCCACTATGAACTTATCTACCACCTCTACTTCAAATCCTTTCTCTTTACCTAAAGTTTCCGCGATTTTCAACGCATCAAAATTGTTTCCGAGAATAACAGTATTTACATTATCAATTCTCTCAGGAGTTTCACTGATCTTTCCTTCAATACCATCTTTAATGATTTCTCTTACACTTTCAGCCAAACTGTTCCACAGACCATAACGCTCCAATACAGCAAAAGCATCATAAAATGTTGACCTGTCCCCGCAGGTAGGTCCTGAGGCTATAGAGCTTACGTCATCACCTTCCACATCTGATAGAATTAGAGCCAGCATCTCTGTGGGTTCTGCCAGTTTGGCAAGCCAGCCTCCCTTCACCCTCGAAATATGTTTTCTCACCACATTGATTTCCTGTATCGTTGCACCACAGCCGAGAAGAAGTTCATTGACCTGAATTAGATCTTTGAGAGGTATCAGAGGATCTTCAAAAAGTGCCGAACCACCTCCAGAAATCAGAGTGATTATAAAATCATCATCCTCAGCATTTTCAACTATTTTCAAAATTTCTTTTGTTCCTTTTATGGTATTTTCGTCAGGTAAAGGATGTCCAGCTTCCCATACCGTGACCTTTGGAACGTCGACTTTGTACCCATACTTAACATTTATCCACCCATTTTTCACCCTGTTGCCTATAAACTTCATTAGATGAGATGCCATTAAAGCAGAGGCTTTTCCAAATCCAATTATATAGATGTTATCATATTTGATTAGGTCAATCTCCAGATTTCCTATCACCAGCTTATTCTTATCAAGTAACATCTTCTTTTCCATAAGTCTATCAGGTCTGACTCCTTCGATAGTCTTAATAGCAATATCAGAGAGAGCTTTTTCGGCCCACATCATACAGACATTCTTTAGGTATCTGGGAACTTAAATTAGTTTCTTCTCCGGGTATTACATTGTGGAGCGAAAAATTAAAGATGATTCCTGACAACATCCAGATCAATCAGTATAAAATCTCAAATTCCTCATACTTCAGGGTGATTTTCGTGAAAAATATTGTAAAAGCTCTAAAAAAGATCGTTGGAAAAAATAACGTCCTGACTGATGAGCTGATTCTCGCTCTCTATTCAAAAAATGCTATTGGAAGTTCTGGAAAAGCATTATGTGTTGTGTTCCCTGAAAATTCCACTCATATATCTGAGATAGTCAGACTCTGCTACAAGGAAAACATAAAAATCTATCCTCAGGGTTCGGCAACTGAACTAAGTGGTTCATCAACTCCCCACGACGGTATAGTGATGTCTTTTTCAAAAATGAACAAAATAGAAGAGATTAACATCGTGGACGGATACGTATGTGTTCAACCTGGAGTAAGAATTCACGAACTCAACGATGTGCTATCTGAATATGGATACATGTTTCCTGTAGATCCTGCTTCCGGGAAATCAGCCACCATCGGTGGTGCTATTAACACAGGAGCGGGGGGGCTCAGAGGGGCCAGATATGGCACAATGACAGACTGGGTGCTTGGGCTTGAAGTAGTCATACCGGATGAAAATGGGACCTTACTCAAACTGGGTAACAACACATTGAAATGCAGACAGGGGTATGACCTCGTTCGCCTGATCGTTGGAAGTGAGGGTACACTGGCCATAGTAACGAGGGCTTTTCTAAAAATAACACCTGCTCCTGAGAACATAGTGGTGGTTACTTCTTTTTTCAACTCTCCAGAGGATGCAATGAAAGCTATAGGTGAGATCAAAAAGAGGAGGATGCTTCCAGCGATGATGGAATTCATTGACGAAGACGTTGTTCGAATGGGAAAAGAAATAATCGATGTAAAAACTGAGGGGGAGGGGCATATGCTTATTGTAGGCCAAGAATGCCCTCCAGAACTAGCGGAAAAATGTGCCGAAAAACTGGTAAACATCATGAAAGGAGCAGATGCGACTTACATTGACTTTGCTTTGAGTGAGAGTGAGGCTGAAAATAAGGGTCTAATAAACCTCAGACGAGCTTTTTACCCTCTTGCAATTAATTTAGGATCGAAAGAGTTTGGTGAATCCATCACCCTTGTTTTGATAGAGGATTTTGTAGTTCCTGTTTCTAAACTACCTGAGGCGGTCAGAATCGTAAAAGAGGCCGGAAAAAAATACGGGTTTATGGTACTTACCGGTGGACATGTAGGCGATGGCAATCTCCATCCGATGATATGGACAGATGTAGAAAACAAGGAAATGATGGAAAAGGCGGAGAAGTTCTACTTGGAAATAATGGAGAGGATAATAGAGATTGGAGGGAGTATCAGTGCAGAACATGGAATTGGAGAAATGAAAAGAGAGGGGCTGAAACTGGAACTGAGAAAGAGGGGATCTGAAAAAGCACTAGATATAATGAAACAGATAAAAGAGGTATGGGATCCAAAGAGTATTCTCAACCCGAATAAAGTTGTATAAACGGGAGGGAGTATGTGTCACTGGAGTTTGTCCTGAAAGAGGTTTCCAGGTGTTCTTTTTGTGGTTTCTGCGAACACGTTTGTCCAACTCTTGTGAGATACACACGACATTTTGGACCCAGAGGGAGGATTCAAACAATTCTCTTCGCTTTAAAAAATAACCTTGCAACTGAAAAGAGTATCGAAGGATTATATACCTGCTTAACCTGCAATGCGTGCAGAATCCAATGTCCAGGAGACATAAAAATAGCAGAAGTAGTCAGAGAATTCAGAAACTCGTTAAGAAGGGGTGAAGTGGATATTGATGAAAAAGTCCTGAAAGAGGTGAGGTGATCTGTTTAAACCAAAAGATCTAGTAAAAATACTTGAAAATAATATTATGAGATCTGGGAACCCCCTTGGGATCGAAAAATCTGTTTTAACGAAATGGCATAAAGGATTGACAATGGAGCTAAATTCAAATGGGGATACTTTGCTATTTACCGGCCTGCTATACCAGATGGTACCCTTCATAACGAGAGTTACACGATTTTTGGAAAAACTAGAGTCCACAATTTTCGAGAGATTTTTGGGAGTATATGGGAGAGCTTCCAGATACACCAGTTTCGGAGCCTTATTGAGTATGAACATAAAGCCTGATAAGAATCCTTACTTCAATAAGGTAAAAAACATAGCCGTGATTCTGAGTAGCCTAAGAATAGACTTTATCTACAGAGAAGAGCTGGATAACTACAGCGGAATTTTACTGTTTGATATGGGAGATGATGAAAAGTTCAGAGAACATGCCACACATGTTTCTCAACTCCTTGAAAAAGCCAAAATAAATAGAGTGATAACCATCGATCCTCATACCACCTACGCTTTAAAAATTCTTTATCCTGAATATACAGATTTTGACATAGAAGTGGTCAATTATCTGGAGATAATTTTAGAGAACTTGAAAGGAGAAAAGGAGGCAAATTCTGAAAAACATGTAGATGGAGTTACCATACACGATCCATGTTTTTATGCCAGATACCTGGAGATAATTGATCAACCAAGAGAGATTCTCAAAAAAATAGGATACGACCACATCGAAGTAAAAAATTCCAGACGTATGACCTCTTGCTGTGGAGGTCCAATAGAGTCCATTTCTCCTGTTTTTTCTCATGAGATTGCTAAAAACAGAATAGCGGAATTAAAAAGCAGTAATTATCAGACAGTTACCATGTGTCCGGTATGTATCGGAAATTTTGAAAGATGTGGTTATTCAATCAGAGATATTTCTGATCTCATTCTGAAGGGGATCGTATGAATCCCGATGAACTTGAGAGAGACATTGAAAAAGCGAGAAAGATGATCAGGAAGGACATGAAAAGATACATTAACATGCTTGTGGAATCTCTTAAAAATAATGGTGCTGATGTAGTAATATCTAAAAGTCCTCTCAACGAGGTCTCAAAACTTGAAACACTTACTGAAGACTCAATGAATGAGGCAGAAAATATAGTTATCACAATTGCAGACAGTGTGGCTGCCGATACGGGGGTTATCTTTTTCACAGGCCTTGATGAGGGTTCTGTAACAGGTCTCGCAGAACACCATATCACCATAGTCGATAAAGATGCAATCATGCCTGACATTTTATTTGCATTTAAACTGGCATTATGGAAGAGCATGAAGAAAGAGCATGGAGTTGTTTTCGCTTCGAGCAGTGCATCTAAGACAGCTGATATTGAAGGGAAAGTTGTGTGGGGTGCCCATGGCCCGAGAAAGTTTACAGTTATTTTAGAAGGAGGTTAACATGAAGAATGTTTATCAAACTATACACACTCAACAAATTAGCGAAGGCATTCGCAAAACTTTAGAGAATCTCTCTTCCAAAGTACAGGAGAATATAAGACGGTATCCGTTTTTGATCAGATATGCCAGAGAACTGAGGGCAGCAAAGATCGAGATTAACAACAATTTTCAATACTGGATAGATGCAAGTATTTCAACGCTGGAAAAAGCAGGTATACCCGTTTTTCTTGCCAAAGATGCAAAAATGGCAAGGAAAATAATCGGCGAAATAATCGAAACCGGAAAGATAGTCGTTAAAACCAAATCTATGGTATCTGAAGAAATACACTTACGGGAATATTTGCAGAAACTTGGAAATGAAGTATGGGAGACTGATTTAGGAGAGCTAATCATTCAGGTGGCCGGTCAGAGACCGATGCATATGGTGGTTCCTGCACTGCATCTTTCCGAGAAAGATGTAATAGAAATACTCAAAAAAATTGGGATACATGGAAACAATGCAGAGGATTGTACCCTAAAAGTAAGAGAGTTTCTTCGAGAGAAATTTATTAAAGCGAATTTTGGAATATCTGGATGTAATGCCTTTTCTGCAGAAAGTGGTTCGATTTTTCTTATAGAGAACGAGGGGAATATCAGACTCTCAACTTCCTTACCAGAGACATATATATCCATTATAGGGATAGATAAAATTCTTCCCGAGGATGATTTTGCTCTGAAATCTATTATGGTTCAATCAGCCTTTTTTGGTACCTTCCCACCATCATATATCAACATCATAAGACAACGTCACCCTAAAAAAATGTATGTTGTATTTCTAGATAACGGAAGAAAAAAATCTGATGAAAAGCTAAAGGAACAACTTCTTTGTGTAAGATGTGGTAGATGCCAGCTAGAATGTCCAGTATTCCAGATAACCGGCAGTGTATGGGGTGGGGACACTTATGGAGGTCCAATGGGAATGGGTTGGAGTGCGATTACATCGTCCATTTCAGAGGAGGTGTACCTTTCATGCATATGCGGAAAATGCAAAGAAGTGTGTCCAATGGATATTGATATACCAAATATTATATTGTATCTTAGAAAAAAGTATCTCCTATGTTGACCTCATATCGCATAATAAAACACCAGTATTGCGTAAGTTATGAAGAATATGAATCCGATTCCCAACCCTCTGGAAGGAATGTTTCCTTTCTTTATATAATAGAGTAAAACCAGAGAGATCACAGTAGTTGCCAGAACGCTGAAGTATGCATGAAGATCCAGGATCCATGGAACAGTAAAGAGGCCAATTGCCGGATAAAACGTTGAATAAAGGATTTTCTCACCAACTAAAGAGGATATGGACAGGGTATCTTTTCCTCGATACGCCCATATCATAGCGCTCATCGTCTCTGGAATCGCTGTGGCTGCAGGGGCCAAGATTATGGCAATTCCAAGTGCACTCACCGTTAGACTCTCCGCAACAACATCTATGGTAGAAATCAACATTTCCGATCCAACATATAGAATGGCCGCTGAAAGAGCCAACTGAATAACAGCAGCAAGGTCAGCACTGAAGACCTTGCAAAAATATGGGTCTTCAGGTTCTTCTATCTCCTCGCTACCCCTCTTTCTAAACATTATTTTAACATAGTAAATATAAAAGAATCCAAAAAAAAGACCCATAATGTACTGAAAATATCCTTTCTGGATAAGATCAGGTATCAAAACCAATGGAAATAATAGCGTGATAAATGTATATGGTATTACCAGCGTTTTTTCAACTTCTAAAGATAAATTTTCTCTTTTTTTTAGCAACCATCCGACCAGCATAGCAATCAGTACAAGACCATACGAGAAAGAAGAAGCCATAAACGGTTGCCCAAAAAGAGTACCTATTCCTATTTCTCTTCCCGATACTCCACCATAAGAAAAAACTGCAACTAAAAAAAGAACCATCTCAGGTACAGACGTAAAAAGAGGGGCGAGAATGGCTCCAGTAAAGGAGGAGGTCCATCGCATTCTGCATCCAACATACTCTATTCCATTTGTAAATAGAAGAGCTCCAAAAAAAACCACCACCATAGAAAAAAATAATTCTCCCACTGTGCTTAACATCCCTACATTCATTTAGATTACCTTCACACCACCTGCTTTATTCCACTCTACAAAACCATTATAATACAGCATCTTTCATGGCCTGCATGTTTTCAAGGGGGGTTCTTGGAGGAAATCCACATGCTGGAGCGAGGATATCTACACCATCTTCTATACAACTTTTTGCCTCGTTGATGATTTCTTCTGGATTATTCTTCCATAAATTAGTGGTTGAAACATTTCCGATAATTGCAGCTCTTGTACCTACAATCTCTTTTGCTTTAGAAATGGGTACATGGGAGTCGATACTAATCCCATCAGTACCTGACTGGGCCATTAAATCAAGAATCAAAGTAGTGTCTCCACAAATATGGATACACGTATAAGCATCGAGACTGGCTATCAACTGTTTCTCATATTTCAATGAATACTCATTGTAAAATTTTGGCCCAAGATTACTGGAAGAGCCGTTAACCAGAGTTATACCTGTCGCTCCAGCATCTATAAGATGCTGAGCATAGAGTGTTTCTACTTCGGTGGCAAATTCCAGTAAGGAATGTAAGTCTTCCGCCCCACTGAACACTTCTCTTAGAAGCTGGGTATAATCCATAAGCCTCGCCAGCATTTCGAAGGGCGAAGATATTGCAGCAAATACTGGAACTTCATGCCCAACTTTTTCTTTCAGAATTCTTACTGCCTCTATTACAACTGGCATTCTCCCATCTTTTTTTGGATCTGGCATTCTCAGTTTATCCATTTCTGTAGAGGAGGAAATTACATGCTTTTCAACTCTGGGCTGTTCATCCACCTTCCAGTTCCCGAGAACACATCCCAGAGCTTCTACTTCAACACAGTTTTCATAGGGTACCCTTACACTTTCCAAACCACCTATTTTATAGGCAGCAATTGATAAATTTGCCATCTTATTTGGATCTTTGTGAGCATCTGGCCAGTAAGAACCTGTCATCTCCATCAAATCAACAATCCCGGTTTGCAGTGGAGATACCAGGGGGACTCTGTCCACCTCTTTAAGTTCTATTGCTTGTTCAAACCGTTCTATCATGTCCATGGAGATTCACCACTAGTTCAGGGATGATTCTAAAAAATAATACAGAGGGCTAAATTGAGAGCCCTACTTCTCTCAATCTTTCCTTTACCCTTTCATAAATCTTTGCAAACTCTTCTTTTGGCTTATGGGTGACGAGATCATAGGTTTCCTGAATATGCTTACCTCGCTCTAACTCCAGTTTCAGCAACTCATCTGTTAGTGGTTTGAGGATCTCATTGGCTTCTTCTCTGGTAAATCTTGAATCTATCACAGCATCAGAAACCTCTATCATGAACTCTGCTTCCAGTGGGGTCTGACCCCTATTCATTTCTGGTCGGCTATGTCTGGGAGCATAAAGATTCTGGCCATTCAATGGGGCCTGGATGGCTCTGAATGCAATTTCCATCAAGTGAGTATAGGTTCCAGGACCTGAAGTCGGAATTAACCAGTGCATGATGGGGATATTGGTATTCCGGATAAGAGCTTGGCAAACCACAGAACTACCCCAGACAAGAGGTTGAATTATACGCTTTTGAGCAGATACAGAGGTGATATGCTCTACTCCCACATAGTTTATGAACGAATGATAGCATATAGAAGCGGCAATTGGTTTTACAATCCCTTCTATAATAGCCCCTTCCAGACCTCCACAAAAACCACCAATCATTGCAAAACTACCACTTACTCTGAAACATCCATAGTCATCGAGTTTTATAGCAACAGTGAGCAGATCTGTTTCTATTTTAACATCTGGAAGAATCGAGAGCAAAACTCCATCAGTCCTTCTAAGACCGTATTCTGGGTCAATAGGCGCTAAAAAAGGTCCCACTCTAGTGGTAATCGGGTACAGTACTATAGCCATACCGGGCCGTCCTGCTTTTCTCACTCCTTCTCTCATCCAGCTTAATTCTCTGATGGCTGCGTATGTTTCCAAGGGCTCTCCAAATATTTCTTTTCCATCCACACTGGTAAAGTTAAAACCCTCTATAAAATCAGCTCTCTGAATTTGTGCAAAGTTCTTAACCACCAAAGGGCCATATTCTTCGTCAAAGGGTGCATGATGCCCAGGACAGACATTCAAAGGTTCTCTGGATTCAATATCGTGTTGATACCAGACTCTCTGATCTCTTCCTTCGCCCATTATTATTTTCGATGGAATGCCTTTAAGGGAATCATAGATTTCGTCTTCTGTTAACCGAATTACTCGTTTTGTTGATACACAATAAATTCCATTTTCTTTTAAAAATTCTATGGCAGCTTCAAATGCTCTGTCAGCAAGGTCATCGTCTGTATTGAAAAACACATCATCTCCCGGATACTGTCCTGTGATCTTATATTTATTAGCCAACTCTCCATAAGTTTTGAATAATCTCAAATCCCATTCTTTTTCATCCACTTTAGGAGATCTTTGGGCTCTTTCTGCCAGTTCTACCAGACTTATCATATTATCTCCCCCTCATAACATATCACTTCAAACTCATTTCAATGCTTTATGTCTCTAGATTCACTTTCAACAAGTTTGTTAGCGACTTTTACTGCTTCATCTGCATCTTTTCCATAACCATCTGCACCGATTTCTTTTGCCCAATCTTCTGTTACAGGACCCCCTCCCACCATCACTTTAATTTTTCCTTTCAAACCATGGCGTTCTACCTCTTCAATGACCTCCCTCATATAAGGCATTGTGGTAGTCATCAGAGAAGAGCATGCAATAATATCCGCTCCTAGTTCCCGAGCTTTTTCAATGAACTTCTCTGCTGAAACGTTTGTACCTAAATCATAAACTTCATATCCTGCGGCCTTTAACATCATCGTTACAACATTTTTCCCAATTTCATGGATATCTCCCTCTACAGTGCCGATTACGCAGATTCCTTTCTTGGTTCTAGACAGATCCTCTTTGGAAATGTGTGGCTCAATAACCTCGATGGCAGCCGTCATGGCATCCGACGCCATCACTACATGGGGAAGGAATATCTCATCTCTGTGAAACATCTCTCCAACTTCCCGAATTGCTGGAGCTAAACCTTCTTCTATGGCCTTAACTGGATCTACACCCGCATCCATGGCTTCCTTTGCAGCATTCCTGGCCGCATCAACATCAAAGTTCAAAATCGCCTCTTTCAGTTTTTTAAAGTATTCTTCCATGCTGAATCCCCCAAATAGCATCACTAATTAAAATTATATTAAAATTGACGTAAACATGTTCAATTATTAAAATTTATTATCTCTTATAATATTTACAATATTATTTAATATAGAGCGCTCAACACTTCTTATTTTCCTTGAAACAGCTGCTTTGGATATCTTCTCCCTTTTAGAGATCTCCGTTATATTAACCCTCCGGGGCCATTCATAGTATCCATTCTCAACAATTTCTCTAAACAGCTTAAGCTGAGAACTTTTTAAACTCCGAATGGTGTTGAAAAAATCAATCAGGTCTTCATAAGATTTAACCAACCAGCAAAAAAATTCAGGAGGAATATCTATGGTGCTAGTGAGATCCACATCACTTGTATCTTTCAAGTAATTCACGGCTCTCTTTCTTGAATTTAGATCCTCAAAAGTAACAAGCCATCTTTCTTTTCCGCCTTCAACACTCATTGTACCAAGTATAAAGCCACCACTATCCCGAATTTCCTTATAAAGTTCGGTAGTGTTTGTGATAAGACACAACTCTGCAGAATTATCTTTTTTAGATATGATCTTAATATATCTCAACTGTGGATAAGAATTAATAATATTTATGGTCTTTTCCAATTCTTTCCTATCAGCTGATTTTATTACACACTTGGTCTTTTCATACCCTGGACAAACAGGCCTAAAGGGTAAAACTTCGATAGAACTATCTACTTTATCGGTAGTATAAATGAAAATACAGTCTGGTTGATACTTTATATTGACGACGTCAATTCTCATCGCACTATGTCAAAAATTGTCACTAATGTTTATAAATATTTCCATGGTTGAATAATAATCAAATTAATTTGTGAGCTCTCAAGTTTTCTTTATTATAGTTCCCAAGATCGAGCAGCCATATCCTAAACTAAATTTTAGATATCAAGGGGTTGAAAACAGGATTGTTAATCAATTGATCTTAAACTTTCAGAGATTGATGCTGAAAGGGAAAGGAGAGAGCAGAGGGCAACACAATTAGCAAGTAAAGATAGGTGCGATAATTCTGTTCTCAAATCTTCAGTAAGAGTTCTGAACTCTATCTTTTATACTGATTTTTCGATTTCCAAGAGGGTGGAGGATAAAAAATGTAACCTCCAGACTTCAACCAGATTTTATAGCACCGTAATCGTCACTTCTGAATCTTCTAATTCATCAAATCTCAAATTTTCTTTTCAGTTCATCTTTAGGAAACTCGAGTTTTCTAATGCCTGTTGGGTCTACCTCATTTCTTAAGATTTCTAATTCTTCTTCAGTAGGATGAGATGTTACACCCACTTCATCCGGTACCACCGGAGTAAACATGGTATTCTCCAAGATGTCTTCCACTGTAACGTCTGGATGTACAGTTTCGAGTTTCATTATTTTGGATTTCTCATCAAATCCAAACACACACAACTCAGTAACGACTTTGTATGGGCCCCCTCCATGGATACCGAGCTTTTCTCTGCTATCGCCTCCCTGATAGAAACCTGTGGATGTTATAAAATCCACTTTGTCAACCAGAGTATATATCTCTCTGCCACTACTGCTAACTCTCTTTCTATGTCTGGTTGTCCATATTATAAACTTATTCACCTCACAGGATAGGTTGGCTCCACCTGCTCCCCCTGGTAGCTTAACTTTAATATCATCGATACCCCCTATCAGTGAATTATTTAAATTTCCATACTTGTCGATCTGTCCTCCACTGAAATACATCACATCCATCTCCCCTCTTGCAGCAAGATTAAATATGTAATCGACTGTCAGAATTGCCTCGGCTCCCTCAAAAAGTACCGCATCCTGAGTCATAGTCGGAAGGAATGGGGGTGTTGGATTCATTGCTCCGCCAGTACCGGCAAAATAAACGGAATTTGGTGCATGAGTTAGCTTGGCCAGTCTAGAAGCAACCATGGGGAGCGGAGAGGCGACACCATGGAATACCACATCCCCATCTTTAATCAGCCTCGCCATAGTTACGGCCATCAGTTCATCTATGGTATACTCCATCTTTATCACCACGTTTTCCAGTTAGTTATTTTTTCTATATCTATCAACTCAAGATACTCTTCATGGGATTTTGGACCAAACACGTATTTATCCAAATACTGTTGAAAATTATCAGGATCTCTCGCAAGCCTCACATACTCCCCCATGTGATCTTTATCGTAAGTGTAATCTGGATACAGAGCAGTTGGATGAGCACCATATGGAACCTCTACGACCGCTGTCACCTCAAAATATGGTATATGGGGTTCCCTATCGAGTCTGTCCACAACTTTCTCAGCTGTGACGACCACTTTCTTGGAGGCTCGGGCCATCAAGATGTCCGCAACATAGGGTTTCGAGATGATAGTGTTCCCTTTTTTATCTGCAATCCGGGCGTGAAGAACTGTTACATCCGGTTCAAGAGCTGGAATTGCTATTAGAGTCTGGCCTGTTATCGGACACTTGAATTTCTTGAATTCTGGATGTAATTTCATAATATCACTGGTTTCGAAGTTTAAGTGGGGTAGAAATGGCACACCCAGTGCTGCCGCTCTAAGACCATAAATCAAGGAATTACAACCATCTTCTTTAGAAATAACTTCTCCTTTCTCCACAGCTCTCCTGAAATTGGGAGCAAGACCAAAATCGAATTCAAAGCCTACATATGTATTCTGGACATACTTTACAATTCCTCCGCCCACAGCAAGATCGATATCAAATCCATGAGCAGTACCGACAGTATGCAGATCTTTAACCCTTTGCCTAATCAGTTCTCTGATGAATGCAATTGGTTCCCTTACACTGAGGGCACCACCAAATGCTATGATGTCCCCGTCTTTTACCAGCTTTGCAGCGTCTTCCAGAGACATTTTTTTATCAGATTCCGGAAATACTCCCATCTAATCCCCACATAACCTTAAACAATCAAAATACTTAAAAATGATGTTAAACATGTTTCAAGAAACGTTTATAAATACCTATTTATAATTATTATCAAAGGGATTTCCATGAGTGGGTGTGAGAGTGATTCCTTAATTGGTATACATGCTCTCTTTAATCCAAGCACTGTTGCTCTGATAGGGGCTTCAGATGAAAAAGGAAAGATTGGTTACGTTTTTATGAGAAACCTTATTGAAAGATTTGAGGGCAAGGTCTACCCAATCCACCCATCAAAAGAGGAGATTCAGGGGATCAAAGCATACAAAAGTGTTCTAGATGTTCCTGAAGGAATTGATCTCGCTGTAATTCTGATTCCACCAAAAATCGTCCCTTCTGTTGTTAGTGAATGTGGAAAAAAAGGTGTTAAGGCTGTCGTTGTTATTACAGCAGGATTTAAAGAAATTGGAGGAGAAGGAGCTAAACTAGAAAGAGAATTGGTAGAAATCGGAAAAAATACAGGAGTTAGAATAGTTGGACCGAATTGTTTCGGAGTGATGAACCTGAACATTGGATTAAACGCAAGTATGGCCCTGGGAACCCCAGAAGAGGGGGGAGATATCGCTTTTATTACCCAAAGCGGAGCATATGGGATGGCATTATATAGCTTTGCAGTAGATGCTGGAATGAAATTCGGGAAAATGCTCTCTCTTGGCAATAAGGCCGATGTGGACGAAGTTGATGCTCTTGAGTATTTGAAAGACGATCCAGAGACTAAAGTAATCCTTCTATTCCTGGAATCAGTTCAAAGGGGCAGGAGGTTCTTTGAGCTTACCAAAGAGATATCTAAACAAAAGCCAATTATTGCAACCAAGTCTGGAAGGACGTTGGGCTCAGCAAGGGCTGCAGCGTCACATACAGGAGCAATAGTTGGAGACTTTACAGCATATTCCACTGCTTTCCAGCAGGCAGGAGTTATATTTTCAAAAACTGGGTTAGGGATGATTGACTATGCCAAAGCATTCGACTGGCAGCCATTGCCTGAAGGAAACAGAGTGGGAATTATAACCAATTCCGGTGGAACTGGAGTTGAACTGGTGGATCTATGTTATGAGAATGGACTGGAAGTTCCCGAATTACCTCCTGAAGTACAGGAAAGGCTCAAACCTCAAATGGTCCCTTTTGCGAGTCCAAAAAATCCTGTGGACATAACTCCCGACTGGAAAGGTTTTAAAAAACTCTACTATTCAGTTCCTATAGAATTTTTCGAATGTGATGAAATTGATATCCTTATTCCGATAGTTCTTGGTAGAGTTGCAATGGATGTTGAGGCAGTTAAGGCTTTGAAAAGAGCTGTAATTGAGAAACAGAAAGAGGAGGGCTTTAGAAAACCTGTCTTAGTTTGCTGGATTTCATTGAAAGAGCATGAAGCTAACATGAGGATCCTAGAAGATGCTGGGATTCCATGCTATACTTCCCCAGAAAGAGCGGCAGAGGTTGCTGGAGCCATGGTCAGATATATGAACTACCTGAGGGAGGGATAGTCTGTGAAAATAAAAAAGTATATTGAAAAAGCAATGCAAGAGGGGCGCAGTCTGCTAACCGAACTGGAGAGCAAGGAGATCTTATTAGGATATGGGATAAATGTTGAAATAGGCGAACTGGTCAGAAGTGAAGAAGAGCTTGAAAAAATCTCAGACAAAATTGAATACCCTGTTGTTTTAAAAATCCTCTCCCCTCAAATCACTCATAAATCAGATGTAGGGGGAGTTAAACTTAATATTGATAAACCAAAATTGCTGGAAACTTATTCAGAACTTATCAAATCTGTTAAAAAGAAAGCACCGGATGCTCAAATTGAGGGAGTTCTTGTCCAAAAAATGCATCAGGGTTACGAGACTATTGTGGGTATGTACAAAGATTCGCAATTTGGGCCAATAATCATGTTCGGTCTCGGTGGGATTTTTGTAGAAATCCTGAAAGATGTCTCATTTAGGCTACCTCCACTATCAAAAAAAGAAGCCATGAAAATGATTAAAGGAATAAAAGGATATCCCTTATTAGAGGGGGTCCGGGGTAAAGAGGGAGCAGACATTAACGCTCTGGCAGAATTAATATCCAGATTTTCTAAATTCGTAATGGAGAATGAAGAAATAAAAGAAGTAGATCTCAATCCCGTTATTGTCAATAAAGATGGAGCTGTTGTAGTAGATGCAAGAATCGTTATATAGCTTTAGAAGGTTTTAAAGATGCAAGAATATAATTAATTATTTTATATTTATATGAAATATCAACTAACTCCAGAATGGCTCTATCATGTAACTCCAATTATCTGTAGCCCATCCTGCATTTCTTTATCACCCAGCTTAAAACATAACCAGTTCTAAATTCCCCTCATCTCAATTCTCTTTTTTGTCTAATTTATACTAAATTAACATATATTTTAAAATCAGAGATGTTTATCCAAAAAAATTAAAAAATAAATTAATCAGAGGGGAAGGCTCTATCAAAATTTTCAAAAATCACGTGATATACTTCAACCCACATAGAATATTTACAATCCTCCTACATCCCAACAAACTTCAGGAGAGTCGAAATAAAAATCAAAATGATGTAATTCAAATCTATAAGCCGCCGGGGGGATTTGAACCCCCGTCCTGCTGATTACGAGTCAGCCGCTATACCACTAAGCCACGGCGGCATCCAGAATGTATGAGATACTCTTACTCTTATACAATCACGACCTGTGATATACTTCTAAATTCGATAATACTGTCAACTATGCTGATAGACTGTAATTTTATGATTTACAATTCGTTTATAAATCCTACGGTTACAATCCAGAGAATACTACTGGAAAACTTCATAAATTGTTGGAATAACCGGAAAACTTCATAAATTGTTGGAATAACCTCTAAAAAGAAATACAATAGCCATATTATAAATCACGATAATTTCTAATTTAATCTACTGAATTTAACCTCTTATTCAATATTAACTCATAATATTTATATATCATGACTACGAGTATAATAATGGTGATGAAATGCATTTAAGGAGACTATTTCTGACCCTGTTGATAGCAATAGCGGTAGCTGGAGTTGCTTCAGCAGCCGAGTATGTGGGGTCAGAGAAGTGCAAGGTGTGTCATTCAGATATATACGATGATTTCATAAAAACAGGACACCCTTACAAACTAAGGCCAGCAGACGAGGCAAGAGCTGGCAGTCCTGAGAATGGTATCAGAGCAGTAACTGAGATCCCAGAAGGAGTCTCATGGGATGATGTGAGTTATGTCATTGGAGGGGTGTGGTGGAAAACTAGATTCATAAATGAGACTGGATATATCATAACGGGGGACAAAGTTCAGTACAACATAGAGACAGGTGAGTGGGTAGCCTACCATCCTGGAGAAGTGAAGCCATACAATTGTGGGAGATGTCACACAACCGGCTACAGTGAAGATGGAAACCAAGATGGACTTCCTGGACTTGAGGGTACATGGGCATTTCCAGGAATAGAGTGTGAAGCATGCCATGGTCCAGGAGGGGACCACATTAAAGCCCCAAGCAAAGATAACATCGTAAAAGATGAATCCAAAGAACTCTGTGGTAAATGTCACATCAGGGGTGATAAAGATTCCATTCCTGCCAAAGGTGGATTTATTCGACATCATGAACAGTACAACGAGCTATTGGCATCTCCTATGAAAGACCTAAACTGTGTGACCTGCCATGATCCCCACAAAAGCGTTAAGAATCCGACCGTCACAGATGCCATAAAAATAGGATGCGAGAGCTGCCATAGCGATGCTGCAAAGGAATATGAAGGTACTGTAATGGACAAAGCTGGTGTAGAGTGTATTGACTGTCACATGCCTAGAGCCAGTAAATCAGCCGTTGCTAAGTCCCAGTACGAAGGAGATATAAGAACCCATCTCTTTGCTATTAGCATCGATCCAAACGCAAAGATATTCACTGACGACGGGAAATATGTGGCAGGAGGGTATGTAACAGTTGAATATGCGTGTCTTGGCTGTCATAAAGACAAAGACAGAGAATGGGCTCTGAAATACGCTCCAAAGGCAATGACACTAAAAGAGGAAGTGAAACCAACACCACCAGCAACTCCGAAACCGACAACACCACCACCGACACCAACTCCGACACCAGAGAAACAGCCTGGCTTTGAAGCAATCTTCGCAATAGCAGGAGTGCTGGCAGTCCTGTACTTCCTTAGAAGGAAATAAATTACTTTTTTATTTTTTTATATGGTTTATTTTACTTAGCATCATTTTATCCTAGTTCATTCTGTATTAAGATTAATTTTAGGATTATATTCTACAAATATATTATAATTACATTTTACAACTACTATTATAAATCGTGTCAAGCTCTACAGTCTGTACCAATCAGCGCCACCCAGTATAGTCCAGTAATTTTTACACTCCACCCAGATCAACTGATGAACTCAGGACCAGACTTATTTTAACTCCTGAAGATAGTGTAACCACTAAAGGCTGTAAGGAGTATAGAATACCTTATATACCTTATATCAAATTCAGTTAGCGGATGGCTGAGGATAGAGGAATCACTAGTGCAGATATGGCTGAAATACTGCTTATGTTACGAAAAAGCCTGTTTATCATCGTTGGGATAATTCTGAGTGTGACAGTTGTAACTTTTTATTTCCTTGATCCCTTCATAGGAAAGATCTCACGAGATCTTCTTCCTGAAGGTGCTCGGCTTATATTTCTCACACCACTAGAATACTGGATACTAAAACTAAAAATAGCATTACTTTTTGGAGTTATTGCTTCTTTTCCTTACATTCTCAGGACTGCTGGAAAAGCTTTGAGGGAGAGGACAGACTTCCTCAACAATTTTTCCATAACCCGAAGATCCATATTTATTTACGGTATATCATCAGCTCTTCTATTTATCGCAGGAGTAAGTTATGGATATTTGCTCATGTTGCCTCTGTTCTTGCAGTTTCTATATTCCAACGCTGTTAGTGCTGGAGTTATCGCCAGTTACTCCATATACCAGTTCATAATGTTCATATTCCTCATATTAGTCATATTTGGACTTGTTTTTCAGATGCCTCTCGTCATGACTCTTCTTGTAAACTACAACCTTGTTCAATACAAAACGCTAAAAGAATACAGAAGACATTTTTATGTAGGTTTTTTTGTTGTCGGCGCAGCCGTAACAAGTCCTGACATTTTCACCCAGATGATGGTGGCTTTTCCCCTCATCCTATTTTATGAGATTAGCTTGATAGCGGTAAAGATCATTCTCAGAAAAAAAATAAAAAAAGAGGAATTATTCTCAGAGCCTATCGACTCAGAAGAAATATCATCTGAGTTAGCCTGAAAATACCAGAAATTATTTAGTACTATACTTCTGAATAACAACCATGAAACTTACCCATATTGAAAGGGGAAAGGCCAGAATGGTTGATATATCTGAAAAAAAAGATGTTCTTAGAATAGCTAGAGCTGAGGGGTTTATTAAGCTAAAAACACAGACCATAGAGGCGATAAAAAAAGATACCATAACCAAAGGAAACGTTCTTGCTGTATCGAGGACTGCTGGCATTATGGGTGCCAAGAAAACATCAGAACTCATACCTATGTGCCATCCCATCTCTGTTACTTCCATCACAGTAGATTTTGATATACTTCCTCATGGAATTAAAGCCATTTCTGAAGTAAAAACTCAAGGAAAGACTGGAGTGGAAATGGAAGCTCTGACTGCTGTTTCTATAGCTCTTCTGACAGTATGGGATATGGTAAAATCCATGGAAAAGGATGAGTCGGGAAATTATCCTGGAACAGCCATCGAAAACATCCGAGTCATGGAAAAAATTAAGAAACCTATGGAAGATTAAATAGTTTCCGGGCATTAATGCTAACAGCATTCCATCGTTTTTTTTCCTCTACTCCCATTCGTTCCATATCAGCGAAACATTTCGGAACTGCATAGATATCCGATGCTTTTGAAGAGCAATCGCTGTTAACCACAAAATTATTCTTCCCTTCTCTGATTATCTCCGCAGCCTCAATAGAAGTTAGCTTGGAGGGTGGCTGGATACTGAGGCCCACAAAAAAATCCCTGTCTTCCAGAACAGATAAATTGTCTCTATCGGAGTGATCTACCAGTACCTTTTCGGGTGGAAACTTCAACTTATCCAGAATTTCAACGATAATCCCTGTAATCTTTTTCTTATCGATTCTGGGGGTATGAATCACGACAGGGAGATTCATATCCAGAGCTATTTCAAGTTGCTCTCTGAATACTGTAACTTCCACTTCAGTTGCCTGTTCCAGTCCAATCTCTCCTACTGCCACAACCCTCTCTCTGTCCAGATATTCTGGAAGTTTTTTTATCACCTGTGTATAGTCAGAGGGGATACCTTCAGGGTGTATTCCAAGAGCAACATACAGCTCAATGCCATTATCTCCAGCTCTGTTAACCTCTCTGTTAAGCAGTCTATCAAAATGGTCAAAATACACATGACTTGAGGACATTCTAAGGAAATCATGAGCGCACGTTATCACTGTATCAATTCCAGCTACCCTCATTTTACCAAAATCCTCATAGCTTCGAGTATCAGCGTGCATATGGGCGTCAACAAACATGTAACTCACCAGTTCTTTGAGTTATATAGCATTTTCTCCTCTTTCACCAGTTCTCACTCGTATTACTTCCTCAAGAGGGTAAATGAAAATCTTTCCATCACCAATTTTTCCTGTTTTTGCCCCTTTGCATATTGCCTGGACTGCTTTTTCATAATCCTCCTCTTTTACCACCACTTCTACTTTGACCTTCTGAAGGAGGTCAACCTTATATTCGCCAGCTCTCCACTGAAGAGATATACCTCCCTGACATCCTCTTCCCTTGACTTCTGAAACTGTCATGCCTATTATTCCTTCTTTTTCCAGAGCTGATTTAACATCTTCCAGTTTTTCTGGCCGGATAATCGCCTCAATTTTTCTCATGATACCACCTTACGCATATGCATATTCTCCGTGCTGAGAGATGTCCAATCCGACGTCTTCTTCTTCTACTTTAACTCTCAGGCCCATTACCTTATCTACAACTTTTGCCAGAATATAACTCACCACGAAAGCATATATCCACGTAGCACCCACAGAAACTATCTGGATTCCCAGTTGTGCTGGATTGCCATATAGTATACCAGAAGCTCCAACACTGGCAAATATTCCAGTAGCTATTGCTCCCCAGGTTCCACCAACTCCATGAACGGCCCACACGTCCAGAGATTCATCTATCTTTTTTCTAGTTCTAAAAAGTAACGCATAATAACAGAAAATTCCTGCTCCTGCTCCGATAAGTATAGACGCTAAGGGTGTTACGAAGCCAGCTGCTGGTGTGATGGCTACTAATCCTGCAATCGCTCCAGTAGCTATTCCTAGAACACTTGGAGCTCTATGGTGCCAGCTCAGAATCATCCAGACTAATGCTGCTGCCGCTGAGGCTGTGTTGGTGGTGACAAAAGCATTTGCGGCAATGCCATCAGCCGCTAAGGCACTTCCAGCATTAAATCCAAACCATCCAAACCACAGCAATACCGCACCAAGTACCGTAAGTGGAATGTTATGGGGCTCCATTGGTTCTTTCCCGAAACCTTTTCTGGCTCCCAGCACCAGCACAATAGCCATGGCTGAAATTCCGGAATTTACATGCACTACAGTTCCACCAGCAAAATCAAGAGCGCCCAAACTAGCAAGCCATCCTCCTCCCCATACCCAGTGAGCGACAGGATCGTAGACTAAAGTGGCCCATAACAGAGACAGAACAAGCCAAGAACTGAATTTTATCCTCTCGACAATTCCTCCTACAATCAGCGTCACAGTAATTATGGCGAACATTCCCTGAAACATCATAAAGAGTAAATGAGGTACTGTGCCTACAGGTTCCATTCCTACTCCCATAAGGCCCAGATACTCCAGACTGCCGATATAACCTCCTATGTCAGATCCAAAAGCCAGACTGTATCCGTAAAGAACCCACTGGATACTTATCAACGCTAATGTCGCGAATACCAGCATAATCGTAGATAACGCGTTTTTCTTACGTACCATACCTCCATAAAAGAATCCAACACCGGGAATCATTAACATTACCATAGCAGTTGCCACGATAAGCCATGCTGTATCACCACTGTCAATCTGCGGATTTCCTGCACTTACTACAGATATGAAAGTCTGAAAAGCCAGTACTGCAAAAACAAATTTCAAAATTTTCCTTTTCATATATTCTCTCTCCAAATTTTTCACCTTTCACTGTATTTACTTTTATATATACATAACATATCTACAAAAAAATGAGTATTTTAATAGTATTTAAGCTTTTTCATGAAAATTATTTAAAATGAAATCAAAAATGCAGATAAAAATGACCTAAATAAAGTAAAAACCAATAGAGAATCTTACATGAGAATTAAAATGGTAAAAAAAACTTTAAATTAAAGTCTTACTCCATGGGTTTCCTTGAGAACATTCAAAACCAGCATTGTATATGTTCTGTTAACGTATCTCATGGAAAGCAGGCGCTTGATGAACTCATCCATATCAGATCTGTTCTTAAATTTTGCCACTACTATGGCATCGAACTCCCCGGTAACGTCATAAACAGCCGTAACATTGTTTTCTTTGACCAATTGCTTCTCTACGTCAACTATGTGTTTACCATCTCCCACAATACCTATGAGAGCAGTTAGATCATACCCCAGCTTCGAAAAATTGATAACTGGAATAAAACGTTCAATTACACCCATTTCTTTGAGTTTGTGAATTCTATTATAAACAGTTCCCTCAGCAACTCCCAGCTTTTCTGCAATCTCTCTCAAGCTTTTCCTTGCATCTTCCTGAAGTTCAGACATGATTTTAATATCAACGTCATCAATTTTTTCAGCCATATTAGGGATTGTCTCTCTAAATCATTTAAGTTTTTCTCAAAATCAGTGATGAAATCGCACCACAGTGACAGGATGGATGATGTTAGAATTAAAAATAATCGAAAAAGTTAAAATTTTTCATTTTTGTAAACGTATGCTCACAATTTGTAAATCTCCAATTTATAATTCAGACTGCTCTTGGATCCACTATCTCCCCATAGAGGGCAGTGGCAGCAGCTGTAGCTGGAGAGACTAGATATATCTTCCCTTCTGGACTTCCCTGCCTACCAATAAAATTCCTGTTGGATGTAGATACACTCACTTCTCCACCAGCAATCAAACCAAAAGCTCCACCCATACATGGCCCACAACAAGGAAACTCCACAAGAGCTCCAGCCTCAATAAATATCTCGATCAACCCCTCTTTCAGGGCCTTTACATACTCCCCTCGTGAAGCCGGGATTACAATCACTCTCGTATCCTTGGCCACTGTTTCTCCTTTCAGTATTTCCGCAGCGATTTTGAGATCTTCATACCTTCCATTGGTACATGAACCTATGAACACCTGATCAGCCTTAATCCCTGTGACTTCACTTACAGGCTTTACGTTATCCACTCTATGGGGAACTGCCACCTGCGGCTCTAAATCAGCTACATCCAGGGTAATTTTCTGTTTGTACACGGCATCTTCATCACTTTTCAGTCCATCCTCAAGCCTGTATTCAGGGTAAATTTCCTTTAGATACTCTTCAACAACTCGGTCTGGCTCTATTATTCCTGTTTTTCCACCCATTTCTATTGCCATATTACACATGGTCAGTCTCTGAGCCATATCCATTTTTTCAATGGTTTCACCAGCAAATTCGCAAGCACAGTAAGTGGCTCCATCTGCTCCTACTATACCTATCAATTTCAGGACTACATCTTTGGATACCACTCTTTTCTGCAATTTACCATAGATCTCAAACCGAATTGTCTCTGGAACTTTGAACCACAGACGTCCAAGGGCCAACACTGCTGCCATATCGGTAGAGCCTATACCAGTGGCAAATGCTCCGAGAGCTCCGTAGGTACATGTATGAGAGTCGCCTCCAACCACAAGCTCTCCAGGGAGTACATGTCCTTTCTCTACCATTATCTGATGACAGATACCCTCATAAACATCGTAATTTAAAATCCCCTGCTCTTTCGCAAACTCTCTCAGCATTTTCTGGTTCTCAGCAGCAATAATAGAATCTGCTGGTACCTGGTGGTCAAATAGCATTATCACACGTGAACTATCCCAGACCTTTCCATTACCTGTTATTTCTCGCATCCCCTGTATCGCAAGAGGCCCCGTTATGTCATGAACCATGGCTTTATCGACTCTGGCAAATCCAAAATCCCTAGCGTAGAGATCTTTACCAGTCTTTTCAGACAATATTTTCTCAGAGATTGTCTTTCCCATCATAGCGAATCAAAAGGGTAATTAATATCATGAAATAATTACCTTTCGATGCAAGTAGACTGGATCGAATTTTACAGTAAAGTAAAAGAGAGGGTATCCTTTGACGAATTCGAAGAGAGGGTACAAAAAAAAATTAAAGCCTTTGGTGGATTGCTCGACATTCAGACTGCATCATATCTGGTGGCTTATGAAATAGGGCTCGATTCTTCTATTAAAATAAAGGATATAGGTGAAAATGAAAGTAATGTTACAGTTACAGGAGTTGTTACTAAAATCCTTAATGTCAGGGATTTTGAACGAAATGGTAAACAGGGTAAGGTTGCTAATATCATACTGACTGATAATACCGGAACTCTGAATGTAGTTTTGTGGAACGAGATTGCAGAACTAATTGAAACGAAATCCCTCCAAGAAGGGGACATGATCAGAGTAAGAGGATACACTAAAGCCGGTTCATTTGGACTGGAACTACATGTTGGAAAATTCGGCATAGTAGAAATATTAGAAAAAAAGAGAGAGATGTATATTAAAGATCTTGAAAATGATAAAACTTTCACCATTTCCGGCACAGTTACCGAAGACCCAAAGATTGAATCAATCGAGAGTGATAAAGTGGCTAGATTTACCATCAGAGATGAGTCGGGGTCCATAAAAATTAACTGCTGGAGTGATGCCGTAGACCGTTGCAGAGATCTTAAACCAGGAGATCTTGTTCAGGTTAAGATACATGTAAAAGGGGGAGAAGGGCATGTTGAGAATTCCAACGATATCACTATAAAAGGCATACCAGACCGAGAAGTTGAACTAACCAAAATTGCAGATATCGTTCCCAGGCGTGTCGTCAATATCAAAGGTGAAGTTTCAGGTATGGAGAGAGTGAGAGAATTTACCACAAAGGATGGAAGACTTGGAAGGGTTGGACATATCTACCTCTCTGATGAAACTGGCAGAGTGAGGGTAGTTTTGTGGAATGAAAGAACAAATATAATCCAAGATATAGACATTGGTACACCAATTCTTATAATAAATGGGTTCTCAAAGCTTGGATATGATGGACTTTTAGAAGTGCATGTTAATTGGAAAACACAAATTGAGATCATGCCTTAAAATAAAGTTCTGCCCGCTCTCATTGATTCGATCCTTTAATGGGTTTTCCATCCTGATACATCTCAATAGCAAAAGATCTGCACATCTTAACACATGTCCCACATAATCGACATTTTTGCTCTTTTATAGAAACATGAAATTCGCCATAAAATCGCTCAACCGCAACAATACTCTCCGGACACGTCCTCTCACAGCTTCTGCAACCATCACATCTGTCTGGTATGAAAGCAAGCTGTATTATCTTTTCTTTCCTGTATCCTTCTTTCAGCACGATCATACTTGGGACATATCAATCCTCATCACCCCATTACCGCCCTTGCTATATTTAATTTTTTTCATTGTTGTAAATCTATGATTTGCAATTAGTCAACAGATGCTGACAATATCAATCTGAACCAATCAGTGCCTTCCAGAAAAGTTAATACTAATTAGTGAATGAAAATAGGGTATGACTAAGGTTATACTGATTGGTGGGGCTTCAGGAGTTGGGACATCCACTGTCGCAAATGAACTCAGTAAAAGGCATGGTATTACTCATGTCATCGAGACGGACTATCTCAGAGAAGTTCTAAGAACTATAATCTCCCGGAAACACTCCCCTATTCTACACAAAAGCTCTTACAATGCCTTTGAGATTCTGAGGGATTACGGATTTTACATAGAGGGTTTCGATCTCACTGATCTTGTCACTCTGGGATATCTGTGGCATATTTCACCCATTATATCCACTGTCACCAGCATTATAAAAAGAGCTTATCAAGATAGAGAGAACCTGATCATAGAGGGGGTACATCTGTGTCCCGGATCTCTGAACCTCTCTAAGTTAAAAGACAAAATCGATATTGTATTCTTCATTCTCGATGTGGATAAAGATACACATTATCAGCGTTTTTTGTTGAGATCCAAGCACAAGGAGAGAGATACTGAGAGGCATCTGAGATATTTTGAGCATATCCGAATAACCCAAGAGTTCCTTATAGAGAGAGCTAAACGACACAACATCCCGGTGATACCCAATTATGATATAGAGTACGTTATGGCAGATGTAGAAAAACTTGTTTCACGTTAGTTATCTTAACATGATCGAAACCTTTATATTCTATTTCCCCTTTTTTAGGTTGTCCTAAAAGTGATAAAAATGGAGTGTCATTCGGCTGATATCAAGTCAATATCCACCAACAAAACCATACTGCTGGTAGGTAATCCGAATGTTGGGAAGAGCGTTATTTTTAGCCTTCTTACTGGAAAATACGCAACAGTGAGTAATTATCCTGGTACAACAGTAGAAATATCTCATGGAATCGGAGAAATTGATGGAGAAGATATGACGATAATCGATACACCGGGCACCAACAGCCTTTTACCTACATCTGAAGACGAACGTATCACCCGGGATCTCCTTCTCAATCAGGGAGATGTGATCGTTCAAGTAGGGGATGCAAAAAACCTGAAAAGAACGTTGATGCTCACACTTCAGCTCGTCGAGCTTGGAAAACCTATGGTCCTTGTACTGAATATTTTTGATGAAGCAGAAAAAATTGGAATGAAGATAGACATAGAGAAACTTTCCACCATACTTGGAATAAAAGTTATCAGAACCGTAGCTATAAAAAAAGTAGGAATAGAAGAACTGATAACTGCTATAAGTAGAGCAAAGAAACCAGAAATACGGCTCCGATTCACTAAAGAAGTTGAGAGATATCTGTCCGAGGCAACCCGATATGTCGACCGTTTTTGTGCCCTTTCATTCCTGCGCGGAGATGAGACCATACTTGACTACATTACACAGAAGTATGGAGAAGGAGTAGCTAAACTCATAAAAGAGAAGTTAAAACTTGATCCTCTAATCTCTCAATATATTCAGCGTGAAATTGCAGAAAAAGCCAGAAAAATCACCAGTTTAGTTGTAAAAAGATCATTGAAGTCAATCACATATATGGAATTATTTAGCCGAATGACCATTCGGATCTCTACAGGCATACCAATATTACTACTCGTTTTGTACCTCACCTATCTGTTCGTGGGCAAATTTGGAGCGGGAGTTTTAGTTGATTTCATAGAGAATGTCATTTTCAACGAATATCTCAACCCTTTCCTGAAAGATCTCATTATCACCTACCTGCCTATTCCTCTTTTACAGGAACTGTTTGTGGGAGAATTTGGAATTATCACTCTAGCTCTTACATATGCCATTGCGATTATATTTCCAATAGTTACAACATTTTTCATTGCATTCAGTATAATGGAAGACTCTGGATATCTACCCAGGCTTGCAATGCTTCTTGATAGAGTTTTTAAAAAAGTAGGTTTAAGCGGTAAAGCTGTTCTACCTATGGTTCTGGGGCTCGGGTGTGACACAATGGCGACCATAACTACCAGAACTCTCGAGACCAAACGAGAAAGGATTATAGCTACAACTCTCCTTGCTCTTGGTGTGCCATGTTCTGCACAATTGGGAGTGCTCCTCGCTATTCTCGTTCCTATTGGCCCAAAAGCTCTATTCAGTGTATTCGGATTTGTATTCTTGCAGATGGTAATCGTTGGAGTCCTCGCCTCGAAAATCCTTCCAGGAGATAGACCGGATTTTATTTTAGAGCTTCCACCATTACGGATTCCAAGGCTCAAGAATATATTGTACAAGGTGTATTTCAGACTCAAATGGTACATCATCGAAGTGATTCCTCTATTCATTCTTGGAACACTTATTCTATTCACTCTTGATAAAACAGGCCTTTTACTAAAATTACAGAATGTCTCCAGACCTCTAGTAGAGGGTTTGCTGTTCCTTCCACCTGAAACCACAAACATTTTTATTATGGGTTTTTTGAGAAGGGACTATGGTGCAGCAGGACTGTACTCAATGGCATCTGAGGGTCTCCTCACCATCAATCAGATTATCGTAGGTGCTGTCGTAATCACATTGTTTGTTCCATGTATTGCCAATTTACTTGTGATAATTAAAGAAAGGGGAGGTAAAACTGCAGCAGCCATAGTTTTATTTGTGTTTACCTACGCATTTCTTGCGGGTGGAGTGCTGACTAGGCTGCTCACCTTAATCCCATAAAGGGGGAATGTGACTATGGAAGAGAAAATTGAGGAAATCTTAGAAAAAATCTGGATGCTTATGGAAGACGAGAGAGACATAAGAGATGAGCTAACAGAACAGGATATTCAGGAACTCGTTGAATCTGGACTTCTGGAAGAGAAGAATGGAACAATTACTCTAACCACTTCAGGGTATGAAGAGGCCAGACGTATGGTCCGAAATCACAGACTTGCAGAGAGGCTCTTTCATGACGTTCTCGAAATAAAAGGTGAGAGTCTTCACGGACATGCATGCATTATGGAACATGCTATAGCCAAGGAAGTGGAGGAGGCCATATGCACGCTTCTGGGGCATCCAAGATTATGTCCCCATGGAAGGGCAATCCCTCCTGGAGATTGTTGCAAATTACATCGAAAGGTCATCGAAAGAATTGTTCTTACTCTGAAAGAAATGGAAAATGGGGAGAGGGGGAGAGTTTCCTACATCCTGACCAAGAAGTTTCCACGGATGCATAAATTAATGTCTCTTGGGTTGGTCCCTGGTGCAGAAATAGAGTTGATCCAGAAAAAACCCACATTCGTAATAAAACTCGAAGAGACACAGATTGCTATTGATGATGAGGTCGCTGGAAACATATATGTAAGGAGGGTCCCCGAATAGCCGGTAACATTAATATATTTCCACTCCTTTTTTCCACTGGATGATCGGAACACTTGAAGGAGATACTATCTCTATCCCTGGAGGAGATTCCCTATTTAACAGAGGCTATGGTACAAAAGAAGGTAATCGACTGATTCTGGACTTATTTGAAGGTGTGTACCTGCTCAAGAAAAAAAGAATTAAGGTGAATGTTCATGGCAATACCATACAGAATACCGAACATCTGTTCAAGATTGCATCAGATCTCATCCCTGATTTTGAAATTCGTTATTTCGTATATGAAGATATCCGGGATAGAGGGATCAAAATCAAACCAGAGAAACATAACTTTCTTGTCTATCCCAGAGGGGCGAAAAAAAAGTTCTTAAAACCTGAATTCCATGTCTATGCAGTATCAGAGCGTTTTAGGATGAAATACTCTGAAATTGAAAATATGATGGATAGAGCTATAAACGATGGTCTTACCCTTATCATAGCAGTAGTGGATCAGGAAGGAGAGATCACTTACTACCAGATATCTCCCGAAATAGTGTCTGGAAAAATGGGTGAGATTTCTCAAAAGCCAGTAGATGGTATTCTCAGTGGAGATAGAGTTCTTGTATTTGGAGATAAAGGTCGCTGGCTCTTTGATAAATTCTTTTTTGGAAGTGACAAAGGGGAAGTCATCCAGATCTCATTAATGGAAGCCCTTTACTTAATGGAAAAAAAGGTTCTTAATCTGAATGTAAATGTATCCCCTGAAAACTTCAGAAAATTTGCAGAACATATTGAACAGGATTTCAGTGCGAAATATAAAGTGTATTGTATGTGCCGAGACTCTGGGATGGTCATAAAAACTGGATTCAAATTCGGAAGTGATTTTAGAGCCTATGAAAAGATTGATAAAGTAGAGCAGTTACCTCATTCAAAATATCTTATTAACGTAGTATCACCCTCAGATGAGGTATATTTCCCTGAAATGGCCTGCTCTGTTAGACTTGCCCATAACGTCAGAAAGTTAATGTTGTATGCTCTGGTAGAAGGGTCTCATATCAGGTTTATCAATATATCGAGGGTCAGGATATGAAAGATAAAAAAGAAATTGAAGAAAAAATATTCTTGGATCCATGGGGATCAGTGTTAATAGAGGACTACACTAAGTTGCTTGCAGAATTTGGGATTGAACCATTTACCAATGTTCTTGATTTCGTACCTAATCCCCACAGGTTTATGAGACGTAACATCATCTTCGGTCACAGAGATTATCAGAGAATTGCCCAAGCGATACGAGAACAGATGCCTTTTGCGGTAATGAGTGGATTCATGCCCAGTGGAAAGGCTCATTTTGGAAATAAGATGGTAATGGAAGAGATCATATGGCATCAAAAATCAGGGGGAGACGCATACGTGGGCATTGCTGATATGGAAGCCCATTCTGTACGGGGTATAAGCTGGAATACTTGCAAACAGCTAGGAATCGAAGAATATGTTCTTAACATCATTGCTCTTGGTCTGGAAGAGGGTGCTATCATATATTTCCAGTCAAGATCTCGAGATGTCCGCGATCTCGCTTTTGAACTTGGAATCGAAGCCAATTTTTCTGAGTTGAAAGGCATATACGGCTTTTCTGGAGAGACCACCATATCCCATATGGTGAGCGTAATTGTTCAATGTGCAGACATACTCATGCCTCAATTAGGTAAATATGATGGGCCAAAACCTGTGGTTGTTCCTGTAGGTCCTGACCAAGATCCCCATTTAAGGCTCACACGGGACCTTGCTACAAGAACCAGACTTTTTTCTATTGAAAGAAAAGATTCGTACATAAGGGTACGTAGCAGAAGAAATCCAGAATTGCTGAAACCACTCGCCTCAATTTTTGAAACAGCAAAAGTGAAGATCTACGAAGGACATATAGACGTGTACGGCATAGAGCCTGAAAAAGCTGACGTAGAAATAAGAAAATTCGAGCTCAAACATGGTGGAACAGGGTTTATACTCCCTTCTTCCACATATCATCGATTCATGAGTGGCCTTACCGGTGGAAAAATGTCGAGTAGCAATCCAGAAAGCTATATAGCCATGAACGAAAAACCGGATGAAGGCTATAAGAAGATCATGAGAGCTAAAACTGGAGGTAGGGTTACAGTTGAAGAACAACGAAAACTGGGGGGGGTGCCCGAATCATGCAGTGTCTACGAGATGCTTCTATTCCATCTGGTTGAAGACGATAAAGAACTGGCCGAGATTTATTCCGAATGTAGAGGTGGTAGAAGAATTTGTGGAACCTGTAAGAAAGAGACAGCAGAACGTCTGAGCATATTCCTGAAAAATCTCGCAGAGGGGAGAGAGGAGGCAAGGGAAAGGTTAAAAGAATACCACATAATTATGTGATGAAAATGGTAAAACAGGATTCTACTGCCTTAATGATGCTATAAAGGTGAAAAATCATGTTATCAAAACTTGAACTCAAAATCCTGAAAAGTCTAGAAAAAGACAAAGAGTACACTCCAGTAGAGGCAGAAGCTCAAAGTGGATTACCAAAGGATGCTATCGTGAAGGGAGTATATCTCCTCCATGACAGGGGATTCGCTGAAATCAGAGAAGAAAAGAGGGAAAAATATGAGGTGACTGAAGAGGGAAAGATGTATCTCGCAAAGGGATTTCCAGAAGAACTGGTTTTTGATTATCTACTCAACTACGGAGAGAGTGCAATCCAGGAGTTGAAGAAAAAATTCCCCAAAAAGACCCTTGAGATCGGATTGGGTTGGCTTCGCAGAAAAGGTGTTATTGAGATAACAGATGGAATCGTCAGACCCGTTCATGAGTTAGAGATGCCAGAGAAAGAAGTCCTTCTAAAAATATCCAGAAACGAGGGTGATTTAACTCCAGAAGAAAGAGAGATCGCCATAACTCTGGTAAAAAGAGGGTTGGTTAGGGATGAAGAAGAGAGTCGTCTATATTTTACCTTACGGAAAACTTTAGAAGAGGACGTAGAAAACCTGATCGATGAGCTTACTCCAGCCATTTTACTTACAGGAAAATGGAAAGATAAAGAGTTCTTGAAATATGATGTGACCGTACCAGCGAAGGACATTTTTGGAGGTAAGATTCATCCATATCAGCGTATCATCAAAGATGTTAGGAAAATCTTTCTGGAGATGGGATTTACCGAAATAAAGGGAGAATTCATACAAACTTCTTTCTGGAATTTTGATGCTCTATTTCAACCTCAGGATCATCCAGCGAGAGACATGCAAGATACTTTCTATCTCAAAAGGAGGGTTGAAGACATTCCACAGGATCTTATCGAAAAAATACAAGCAGTTCATGAAACTGGAGGTGAAACCGGTTCTACTGGCTGGGGTGGGAAATGGGACCCTGAAAAGGCAAGACAACTAGTATTGCGAACTCATACTACCGCCTTAACCATCCATTATCTCGCCCTGCATCCGGAACCTCCAGTTAAAGCTTTCTGCATTGATAGAGTTTACAGGCGTGAGGCTATCGATGCAACTCATCTACCTGAATTCGATCAGCTAGAAGGAGTTGTTATGGACAGAAACGTTGGATTTGTTCATTTGCTTGGATGCCTCAGAGAGTTTTATATCAGGATGGGATTTGAAGACGTGAGATTCAGACCGGGGTTCTTTCCCTACACAGAACCTTCTGTTGAATCTGAAGTGTATATTCCTGATATGGGCTGGATTGAGCTTGGAGGAGCAGGAGTTTTCAGAAAAGAGGTCACTGAACCTCTGGGAATAAAACACAAGGTGCTGGCATGGGGTCTAGGTATAGGCAGGCTTGCCATGCTCAAGTTAGGCCTGAAAGATTTGAGAAAGTTGTATCAGGTTGACGTAAGCTGGTTGAGGAGAGTGCCGGTATGCCAGTGGTAAGATTATACACTGACGAACTGGAAAAGATGGTTGGTAAGGACATAGATGAGATTATAGAGGTCCTTCCAATGCTCGGGAGTGATATAGAGAGAATAGAAAAAGACCATATTGACGTGGAATTTTTCCCTAACAGACCAGACCTCTACAGTGTTGAGGGTGTTGCAAGGGCTTTGCGAGGTATTTTTGAGCTGGAAACAGGACTTAAAGAGTATGAAGTTAAAGATAGCTCGGAAAAACTGACTATTGATCCATCAGTCAAAAAAGTCAGACCCAATATCGTGGGGGCTATTGTCAGAGAAATAAGACTTACCGATGAAGTAATTCGGTCTCTAGTGGAATTACAGGAAGATTTGCACTGGACCATAGGCCGTAACAGGAGGAAAGTTGCAATAGGGATTCATGATCTCTCTGTAATTGAATTCCCCCTCAAATATACCACAGTAGATGAGAACTTTGAATTTGTACCTTTAGACTACTCATACGAAATGTCCATCAAAGAAATCCTCGAATATCATAAAAAGGGAATTGAATTCGGATTCATTCTGGAAGGTTCAGACAAATATCCTATAATTATCGATGCTAACGAGGGAGTTCTTTCCATGCCCCCCATTATAAATTGCGAGAGAACGCGGCTGACAGAAGATACCTCTGATTTATTCATTGACGTTACCGGACTGGATGATTCTGTAGAAAAAGCCTTGAACATACTTGTCTCAATGTTAGCTGACAGAGGGGGTAAACTAGAATCCATAGTCATAGTGGATGGAGAGAAGACTTTTAGAACACCAGACTTATCTCCAAGAGATCTTGAGGTTGAATTCGACGAAATATCATCCCTCCTTGGAACTGAACTGGCCAGGGAAGATATCATTTCCAGTCTGGAGAAAATGAGATATGGCGTAACCCCCGGCAATGCTCTAAAAGTTAAGGTTCCAGCATATAGAGCCGACATAATGCATCCATGGGATATTATTGAGGATATTGCAATAGGATATGGATACGACCGTCTGAAGCCAATTTACCCAGATGTCTCAACTATAGGGGCCACTCATCCATGGGAGGATCTAAAAGAATTAGTTAGAGAGATTATGACTGGATTGGGTTTTCTTGAAATTCTTACCTTTACTCTTACCAGCCCTGAAGTACAGTATGTCAAAATGAGACGATCCGAGAAAGATTACACAGATGTTATGCATCCCATTTCCGAAGACTACACAATACTGAGAACCGATCTCCTTCCAAATTTGCTTGAAACCCTCTCCATCAACAAACATAATCCCTTACCTCAGAAACTTTTTGAGGTTGGAGAAGTGGTGATTTCAGACCACAACCACCTCAGACTGGCAGGAGTGATTACACATTCAAATGCGAACTTTGCGGAGATTCGTTCAGTGATTCAAAGACTAATGGCTGAAATCAATGTAGGATATGAGATTGAAGAAGGACATGATAGTGCGTTTATCTCTGGGAGATGTGGAGCAATCTCGATATCTGATAGACCTTTAGGGATATTCGGAGAGATTCATCCCATGGTCCTAGAAAATTTTGAACTGGTAAATCCAGTGGTAGGATTTGAGATCGATCTGGAAACTGTGCTTGATATCACTGGTACCAATGGAGATCTTCTTTTCTAATATTTTCATTTCTATTTTTCCTGTATATCAAAAAAATACCTCCAAGATCTCCCACCATAATCTGACATAAGATTTCCATGGAGATTTGCTGCTGGAATTTGCCAGGAGTTTGTCGTAATATGATGATTTGCTTAAAGAGCAGGCAGATCTAAAATTTATCACCACTTTTCCAGAGAAGTTTGTATATCAGAATTAGCTTCAGACTTTTCTACATCCCACCCTACAAGTTCATCCCCGCTGAACCATCCGTAAACCCCATGTTCTAGGAGCACTATACGCCCTTTATTGCCTACCAGAGTACCTCCAATAATACGTCCCTTCTTCAACCTGATTTTCAATGGTTTTTGATCCAATCGTGGGAGAAAATATTCAAAATAGTACACTCTCTCTGGCTGATATTTCCTTACAAAGTCAGCAAACTCAGAAAAATCTGGGAAATAAAATGCTCCCTCAGCGATTTCTTCAGCTCTTACCATATCTCGGATGGCCAGCTTATTTGATATTTCCTGCTCATACTTCCGAGCCAAGAGCCCATCACTAAATTCATTCACAATAAAACCTGCATCTGCACCCTGTTCTAGCAATCTGATAGGTAATCGTTCTTTCTTCGTTACTCCAACCTTAAGGATTTGTCTTGAATATGCAGCTATATACACCACGTGTTCACCATAACAATCCATATCATCTTTAAGACAGATCCCTTTGCATGCAGAACAGGGATCAAAGGGTTTACTGGTAAATTTTCGTTCATTCAGCTTCAACGGCAATAATTTCGCGAGAGGGTATTCTTCCCCATCAGAGGATACCACAGTTCTTTTGAGAGGGTTGAAATCAACAATCAACACAAATGAATCTCTGGACAAAAGATATATAATTCTTTACCAGACTCTTTCATATGCTTCGACCTGGGGCTCTGATTGGAATCGCAGTTATTCTGATGGGTCTCAGTCTCATCGTGTTAGATAACATAGCCGAGAATGTGGAGTACGGTGGTGTAGTGTTGATAGGGCCCATTCCCATTGTGTTTGGAAGTTCTTCCGAGATGGCTGGGATTACCATCCTCATAGCTGCTATTTTCTTTGCCATTATGTTTTTGATGTGGAGGTGGTAGGGATGGGCTTTCTAACATACCTCGGCATATTATTTCTGGGCATTGGGTTTCTCATGTTGATACGAACCTTTCTAAAAGAGAAGGAAATACCCAAAATCCCTGAGAGAGATCTTCAGGAGGTTTATTCTCCTAGTGAAGATGCAGAGATGTTACAGGATACATCTCATCAGAAAAAAATTGAAGGTGGAGGGGTGATTCTTATTGGACCTATCCCTATAGTATTCGGAAATTCTAAATATGCAGTTATAGCATTATTACTGACCATAATTCTCATGATTCTTGCATTAACATTTATGGTGAGAGTATGAAAGGGATAAAGAAAGAAATAACCTATTTTGAGAAGGCCGGAAGACACAACACAGATGAAGTGCTGAGACTGGCCATAGAGAGGGCTGTGAAGGAAAACATAGATTATCTGGTGGTTGCCAGTACCACAGGAGAGGTAGGGTATAAAGCTGCAAGACTGCTGGAAGAGCAGAAGCATGACTTACATCTGGTGGTTGTTACTCACCACGCAGGATATGCTGAACCAGGAAGGATACAGCTAAAGGAAGAATACAGACAATTCTTCAATAAAAGGGAGATTCCCGTAGTGATACAATCCCATATTCTCGCTGGTCTTGAGCGCTCTATATCCAGAAAACTTGGAGGAGGGTCCAGAACCGAGGCCATTGCTGAGGCATTGCGCAGTCTGTTTGGTCACGGTCTGAAAGTATGTGTTGAGATAACAGTAATGGCAGCAGATGCAGGGGTTATACCATACCGAGATGTGGTAGCTGTAGGGGGCAAAGGAAGAGGGGCTGATACAGCAGTAATAATACATCCCGCCCATATGAACAACTTTTTTGATATAACAATCAGAGAGGTAATAGCGATGCCGAGGGAAAAATAATGGAAAATGGATCTTTCGAAATAACCGACAAGGACATCATGGGAAGAATTGGGAAATTAAAAACACCCCATGGAGTCATAGAAACTCCTACACTCTTTCCTGTTATAAATCCAAATATCGATTTCATACATCCCCGTGAGCTGAGAAGGTTGGGAGCTCAGGGTGTTATAACTAATGCCTACATAATCTACAGAACAAATAATCTCAGAGAGAAGGCCGTGAAAAGGGGAATCCACGATCTTATAGGGTTTCAAGGCCCTGTAATGACTGACTCAGGATCCTATCAGCTATCAGTATATGGAGATGTGGAGATAACAAACTCCGAAATTATTGAATTCCAAAATATCATCCAAGCTGACATACTAACACCTCTAGATATACCGACTCCACCTTATGTAACAAGAGCTGAGGCTGAAGAAGATCTCAAAACCACCTCCAGTCGACTGAAAGAGGCCAAGAAAATTCATTCAGAAATTGGTGATGACCGACTTCTTGTTGGTCCAATACAGGGCTCAACCTATTGTGATCTAAGGACAAATTCAGTAAAAACTGCAGAATCAATTGGCTTCGATATCTATGCCATCGGAGGAATGGTACCCCTGATGGACAACTACGAATACTCCACTGTTACCGAGATTATAATAGAGGTCAAGAAATGCCTTTCCCCTAGCAGACCGGTGCATCTATTTGGTGCAGGCCACCCTATGATGTTTGCTGTGGCTGTAGCCCTTGGATGTGACATATTTGATTCTGCTGCCTATGCTCTATATGCCAAAAATGACCGATACCTAACTCCTCAAGGAACCCTGAAGCTCAACGAGATTCACTATTTCCCATGTAACTGTGAGGTCTGTTCCAGCTATACCCCCCAAGAACTAAGAACTTCTGAAGATAAAGAAAGGCTTTTAGCGATCCATAACCTCCATACAACATTTACAGAGCTGGATACAATCAAACAGGCCATTAAATCCAACACATTATTTGAACTGGTTGAGATGAGGATTAGATCCCATCCGAGTCTGCTGGAAGGATGGAGAAATGCAATTTTTAAAAAAGATTTTGCGAGCACTATAGAGAGATTTGATCCATCTTACAAGCGAACATTTTTCTATACTGGTATCGAGAGTTGCTACAGACCTGCTGTAATTCGCCACCAAAAGAAGACTCTAGAGCTGAAAATCGAAAATAGAGAGGTTTCTATCTCCTTTAGTCCTCATATAGATGCCGAGTTTTACTTCAAGCCACCCTTCGGAATATACCATAGGGCATTGAAAGAGAGCTATCCGGTTGGACATGCTGAAATACCCTCAATAATCGAAGCAGAGACCATAGAAACAGGATTAAAGAATCTGAAAGAATTTATTGAGAAGAACAAGCATGTAAGGATCACTCTTATTTGCGATACGAGATGGAAAAACCTCATATCCGAGTTTTTTGACCAGATTCCCACTAACGTGTCCTTCAGGGAGGTTAAATGACGGAGGAAAAGATAAAAATTTTAGATGTCGAGCACCGTGAAGGAGGTAGATCAGGAACCATTAAAATCGGCAATGACGTTCATTTCATCCCCTTCATGATCGACGTCAGAGATAAAACTCTTTCATGTATCTCTCAAAGAAACGTTGTTCCTGTGATATTGGAGCAGAGATACCCAGAATTATATGAATCAATAAAAAAACTGACGACTGAGAATATCTTGGAAACTATTGGAGGCCTGAGGATCATAGAAAACAATCCCTCATTGCTTGTGAATACTCTGACTTCAAAGATATCGAAGTTTTCGAAGATATATTATGCTCCGGCTATTGCAACTCCTGAAAACCTTTCCATACTGGTCTACACCGGAGTGGATGTAGTCGATAATATCATACCAATCATAGAAGGATTTCGAGGGAACTATCTCACACAGGAGGGAATATTCCCTTTCAATTCATTAAAGAGGTTTCCATGTGAATGCAGAGTGTGTAACAGCAATACCGTCGATGAAGTAAGGTCTTTGTCTCACGAAGAGAAATTCAAATTGCTAGCAGAACACAACACATTGAAATTAAACGAAGAATTGAGAAAAGTGAAATTTCTGCTAGAGAGAGGTGTTTTGAGAAATTATGTGGAAAAACAGTGTAAAAACAATCCGTATCTGACTGCTTATATAAGATACGCTGATCAGAAATTTGAGTATTTCGAAGAAAGAATCCCGGTCTTCAAAAAATCCATGATTTATCCAAACTCTCGAGAATCCTATAACCGACCGGAGATTATCCGTTTTTTTAATCGAGTTGAAGAAATATATCAGGGAGACGAGGCCGTTCTACTTTTACCATGCTCTGCAAAAAAACCCTACATGCTGTCCCGAACTCATAGAAAGATACGAGAATGGATAGGGTACAGAAATATCAAAGAGATCATAATCTCCTCACCTCTTGTTGTCCCAAGAGAGATGGAACTGATTTATCCCGCAGCCCATTATGATACACCTGTCACTGGACAGTGGGATAGAGAAGAGATAGCATATGTAGGACATCATCTGAAAAGACTTCTTGAGAAGGGTAATTTCAAACAGGTAATAGCTCACCTTGATGAAGGATATCTAAAAGCTATTCAGGAAATAGAACCCCAAATAGGAGTTGAAGTTATTTACACTTCAAAAGGCAACATACTTGATAGAAACTCTCTTGCCAATTTAAAATCTACTATGGATACTTTGAACATAGAGAATAATCATACCCTCTTCAAAGATATGCTAACGGCCTTCATTGATTACCAGTTTGGTAAAATAAGTAACAAAGTGATTACCGGTCGGGTAACGTGGAAAGGTAGATACCCCAGACTGACCTTCTTTGATGAGTCTAGCCAGATAGGGGTGATCAACCCAGAAACAGGATCACTGACTATTTCATTGGTCTTTGCTAAAAGGTTGCTTGAACTACATACTTATTACGTCGAAATCGACGAATTTATTCCGAAAGGGAATATATTTTCAGTTGGAGTTGTAGACGTTGATAGAAGAATTAGGTCTGGAGATGAAGTGGTTTTCTACAACTCTCAATGTTTTGGGGTGGGAAAAGCGGTTATGTCTGGTAGAGAGATGCTAGAGATGGATTCTGGTATGGCAATCAGAGTGAGACATGTTTCTTTATATAGCCACTAATCTCTCTCATATAGGAAGTGGGCGTTGAGAGAGGGGTATGTAAGAGTCTAAACCCTTATTTACCACAGAACTAGTAGCTTACATTGATAGATTCTAATGTTTCTATAAACAACCAGATTTTCTGTAAAAATCTCAATCAGTAAAAATATCATTCAAAATCTTATTTTATTGTTAAAAAACAAATAAAAAAGGGGAGAAAACTTTTGGTTTAGTGTCTTCTCCTGAGCAGGTAGGCTACTGCAAGCAGTCCTACCACTGCGAAGATTGCTTCAAAGCCAGGCTGTTTCTCTGGTGTCGGAGTTGGTGTCGGTGGTGGTGTTGTCGGTTTCGGAGTTGCTGGTGGTGGTGTTGGTGTCTTTGGCGGTGGTGTTGGTGTTGGTTTAGCTTTCACAGTGAAACTTCCAGTAACGCCATTCACGTCAACATTGTAAGTTCCTGGTGTATCTTCTGTCACTGTGAAGGATACGATGTCAGATTCTCCTGGACCAAGAGACACACTCTTTGTAGCGACTTCAGTGCCTGCAACCTTCAGAGTTATGTCTGCTGAACCCTCAAGATCTCCAGAGTTCTCTACTGTTGCCTTGATGGTTACTGGCTCTCCAACTTCAACCTGCGATGGAGATACTTTGACATCAGTTACCTGAATGTTGGCTGCTGGCGCAGTTACGGTCAGCAGGACATCCACACTGTACACTGCATCGTCATCTGCTGAATTCTCGTCAGCTTCTGAACTGTCTGGTGGGATCTGGAATATATCCTTCTCATCCTGACCAGCTAGTTTGGTCTTACTGAAGTCTCTTGCAGTTATGGTGTATGTACCTTCAGACAGACCCTTGGTTACAAAGGTTGCTGTTGCAGTTCCGTTCTCATCAGTGTAGACTTTCTTCATGTAGTCTCCCAATGGCAGGTTCGGACCTGTCATGGAGACCCAGATCTCCCAGTTCTTACCGTGGTTAGTGTGTATTGTTGCAACCAGATCATCGCCTATCTGGACTGCACTTGGTGCTGCTACATGTATGTAGGGTCTGATTATCTTGAAGGATCCCTGTGCGGAATCAACACCGGAACCATCATACACGAGATCTACTGTTACTGTGTATTCCTCACCTACTGCAAGGTTCTTGGATGAGTCTGTCGCACTCTGAAGCGTATCCCACTCTACCTTGAAAGTCTTGTCTCCAGCAACTGCATTACCTGTCAACAGCTTGTCAATGTTCGGACCTTCGATTCTCACATTAACAGTTGTGCTTCCAGTCTTTGGTGAGTCTGTAGCACCCGTTATAGTGAGTTTCTCGTTCAGTACCACTTCTTCAGGTATCGTCAGACTGGTGATCGATGGGTTGATCACATTGATGACTACTACATCGAATGGATCAGTCTTCTTCACAATGGTTGCATTGGATGGTGCATATACATACACCTTGTACACACCGGTTGCCTGACCGATGTCTACAGCAAAAGTCTGTGTGAATGTTCCTTCAGAGGTTACTGTTATTGGCAATCCATTAACGAGAGTTCCATTCGGGTTCTCAGCTCCAGTCTTTTCAGTCAAGCCAGCGAATGTACCAGATGGACCGATGAAATATGCCCTGAGCGGCACATCTTTAACTGTTGAACTGCCTGTAAGAGTGAATGAATCTCCTCTGATCAAGGTTTCTTTGTCCACGCTTATTGAAATGGCCTGCTCGACCACAGATATGGTCACACTTGCATCGTGAGTATTACCTTCTGCATCAGTCAATGTTGCAGTAATCTTGTAAGACTTGATGTCAGCATCACTTGGCACTGTAATCTTCATGCTGTAGTCTCCATTGGCATCTGTGTAAGTAGTTGCAGCTCCAACAAGGCCACCAAAGTCGAAGTCAACTTTCAGGCCTGTTCCAAGGGTTGTGTGACCGCTGAAGGTTACACTTGCTCCTCTAACCACTTCACTCTTATCTGCCGACAGAGTGAATTCTGGAGACTGTACAGAGAATGTCAGAGTCTTTGTTTTAAGTATCGTTGTTGGGTCTTCATATAATTCTACATAGACGACATAGGTTCCCTTGTCATAGAATGTTGTGCTTATCTTCTTGCTGTATGTACCATCGCTGATGTCAACAGTAAAGGTCTGGTTTACTCCATTGTTATCCTGATATATATCATTCGGATCACTCGAAGTTGCTACCCATATCTTGACCTTGTTGAATGAACCAGATCTCAGTACATCATACACAGAGCCAGTGTCAGCCAAGTTCGTGGTTCCGCTGACTGTTACACTCTCACCTTTCAGCACACTTGTAGCAGAGACATCTGCTGTCAGAGATGCTCCGGCGAGTGTGAAGGTTGTGCTTGCATCAGTACCGTCAGTCTCAACTTTAACTTTGTAAGTGCCAGTCTTGTCGAGAGTACTTGTATCTACCTTGAAGGAGAAGCTTCCATCTCCAGCAGGAGTTATTGTGTCGGTGTAGCTACCATTCATTGGACCTGTAATGGTGAGGTTCACCTGTTTTCCGCTGTTTGTCGAACCTGTTATATAAATGTAATCTCCTTTCGTGACTTCAGCCGGGTCAACGTTGACGGAGATTGTGACTGCTCCTACAGTAAATGTCGATGATTCCTCTAGGACTTTAGCAAAATCGGTCATAAATAAGTTAACTCCAGTTATATCTCCATTTTGGTACCATGAGGAATTCCCGACTACATTCGCTGAAACTCCTGCACCAGTATTACTCACATAGACGGACCATACAGCACCTCTATAATCTCTCACCGTTAGTGTGTATGCCCCATCTCGAATACCACCAGATACTGCACTTGTATTCCACTGGAAGTATGCAAAGCCGTTAGTGTTAGTTATCAACCAGATATAATTCCCAGAAATACCTGCAAATGTGTCTGGATCATTCCAAGCTTCAATTCCTTCAGTGACCACTGCACCCGAGGGATCCTTAATTTCAACTCTCAATGGCACATAAGGACCTCTAGCACTGAAAATCTTTACTTTTAATGATTCTCCAGAATAAATTGATCCATCTACGTAGGAGACCACTAAGTTATTCGCTTTTATGAAAACCCTTCCGGTTGTTGTATATGTCAACCCACCATCATATGATATTTTGATCCAATGATAACCTGGTGCTAAATTAGCTGCATTAGAATTGGGATCTAGGAACAAACCTGCGAACCCATCATTTGCCAAATCACCATACCCGCCGTCTGTCACTGTCGTTGGTGCAAATGACGAACTCGAAGGAGTTCCATTCGCTGTATCTGGCTCAAGAGTGACCACTGCAGTTGAAGCTGGGCTGATATTTACTTGTACGAGCTCACCGATATACCAAGAATCTTTTTGAGAAGCATTTGCCATTATATAGGCAGTCCTCTGTACTGTCGGAGAAGTCCCATTTGGATAATATACATATATATATGTTCCCGGACCGCTACCAACTCCAGCTGTCTCATTTGCAATAACGCTTGAACCATACACCAGATTTAACGTTCCCTGGTACCGATATGATGTAGCTGGTACATATGTCAGATTTAAATTTCCTAAAGTGGAATTTAGCGAAGTATTGAATTGGACAGTAACATTCCCTGCTCCTAGATTCGTGGTTGTATCGAGCAACACACTTATATTCGCTGTTCCATTTGCGTAGATCTCATATCCCAATGTATATTTGTCCTCATTTAGCATGTCTAATGTATCTGCTGCACTAACAGCCCCTGCAGTCACTGCCAGCACCGCGATCAACAGTAAAACCGTGAGTCCGATTTTCCCTTTTATACTCATACCTTTACTCATACTTTCTCAAACCTCCTTAAGCAAGCTTAAATCTTCCCTTTTTCCTACCACCTTTTTATATAAATTACTTGCTTTTTTGCTTTGCTTTTTGCATTCACTTTTTTTCCTATATAAAGTCTACTCTTCGACAGTCGCTGAAATCCATTTCGTTAGTGTAAAAAGGCATGACTAATCGCCTTGACGGCGATTGTCGAATTTGAAGCCATCACCCTCCGTGTCCCATCGTCGCATTGATGTTGAGTTATTATACTGCATTTTCATATATAAATCTTTTTTGGTTGTTTTATCAATTTGAGATAGATAACAGAGATTTTTACCCTATGGTTCGATTCACAAGATTACCAATCATAATTATATTTTAATAAATATTTTCAAAGTGTTGTAAATTAGAATTTGAAAATTTACAATTTACTAACCTCCTAAATATCGGTCAGAAATTCCTTTTTAATTTTTTATCTACCCGATAACCAAGTCAAACAATCAAGTTGACAATAGTTCTTCAATCAACCCATTTTCTACAGGTTTAAAGTCTAAATACTCCATTAAAGTCATTTCTATGAATCTGAATCTTATTTCTTCATCCTCACTAATCAACAGCTCACCTTTAATGGAGTTGCATTTAAAGCTCATTGGTGCTGAATTCAAAATTTTAACATCCACTGGTAAGTGTATATTCTTTTCAATTTTTATAGAAAGCATGAGTTCATAATCTAAGATGTCTTTAACTTTACTTTCATCCACATAAACAGCAATATCAATATCTCTAAAATAAACCTCATTAAAACTACCAAGGAGATAACCAAAGATGACTTCATCTTTTTCAGCCAAAACTTCCTTGATCTTTTCTCTTATTCTTTCTTTATTTACTAACGTAATTCTTCACTTCTTTGATAAACTCGCCTAAATCAATAACATCTTTTTGTAATATTTCATAAACCTTTTTATCCTCTATTTTCCAGTAAAAATGAAATTATGAACGAGCATATTTCTAAATTTAGCCATTGCAGCAAGTTTTTCTGTCAGACCTTTAGAAATTACTCTGCTTTTACCAAGAATTATAAAACAATCCGAGTAGCTTCCTGGAATCTCATTAACGATTCTCACGGATATATGATTGCACCTGAAATAGTAGCCTCAATAGCTACAATAAGCTTATATTTTCCTGCATCTCTAACGTACGAGTCTGATAAAAACCTCTCCATACCAAGATCAACGATCTGAGCAATCTCTTTGAGCAATTGTTTAATCTCAGCAAGTCTTCTGTTCATAAGACCCACAACAATCTCGGACATACTACCTCCTTTTCTATTTTGATTCATTTATTTTATATTCTTGTATGATTATCTAGATTTCAGATGGAGTTATATCCAGATGCTCATGGGTTTATATGCAGGATTCTTGATATAGAACAAATTCGTCGCTAATTATATGTATTTTTCTAATGGATTACTAACGAAGACTTTCCGATAGAAAGCAAGAATAAATTTCCACATGAAGGGTGTTTCGCTATGTAAGCTTTCAACGATTTCTAAATATTTTCACTGCTAATGAAAAGAAGATCTGACTCAAATCTTAGTGGAACGGGTTTCAAAACGCTTTCTAGTGAAAATAGCGATTTCTAATAACTCTATCCTTTCATTTTTCCCAGCTCATGTATAAAAATTCCAGACTGGTAGCTCAGCCAGATCAGCAGCTGGTTTTAATGTTATGGAGCCTTCATTAATATAGCTCGGCAGCAATAAGTAGCTTTATTCTTCTCATCAGGAACGTCTGCTAGAACTTTTATTTTTACTGTTTTTACTGGTATATTTTTCTTTTTTCAACATTATAAATAAATATTATAAAGGAGTTCCCCATTTACCTTATGCTCTAAACTATATACTCAAAATCGAGTTCATATGGCTCTTTAACTTAAGAAATTGGTTCTCATCACGATACAGAGGGATTTTTGAACTACTCCACAGAGAGGGAGTTATTGATGACAATTTTCGAAAGCCATGAAACGATTAGTATTTTTAAGAGACCTCATTGCTCATGAATACTACCGCATTAAAGAAGAAGAACTTAAAGAAATGGTGGAATTACCGAAACAAACTAAACCTTTTGTAGAAAAAGCAAAGAAAATATAATCGGCTTTTTATAATTGAGAGAATCGTTTTAGTACTATTATTTTTACTGCATGATCTCACAGGATATGTATAGAATTAAATTGTTCACAATTTTAGGGAGAATAGATAAAATAAAACAAGAAAAAAAATTTAAGTTTAGATAGTTGTATCCAAGATTACCTGATCCTCTCCGTCCACTTCTGCCACAACAACCAAGTGAGAGCCAGACGTCAAAGCAGCATTATTAAGAGTAACAGTCTCCCCTACATCCCACGGATCAGTGGCATTAAGCACATCTGTTGCAGAATATGGAGAGGTTATATCAACATTCTGAATAGTACTGGCTCCACCCTTATCTTGCAATGTTAGCTGAATTGCAGTCGAATTAATCCTCTTCACAGAGATAGCAGGACTCTTCTTCGTCTCTACTTGACCGCCAAGCCCGAAGACAAACGCTGCAATCACTGCCGCAAGAATGACCGTTATTGCCACCATTAAAATGACGCCTATAACAGGCGATACTCCCTTCTCATCTTTTCTAAACATTCACCTCACCTCCAATCATTATAATGATAACAATAAGTATATAAATTTTTCTATGAGTTCCTGTAAAATCCGAAATTTTTTCGTCCAAAAAATTTTTCTACATCATGTGTAAACATTTTTTTAATAGACATATCCAAAGGAAAAATTACATTTTTTAGAGAATAAATATCAAATTTGACAGAATTTGTCTTCGACAATCCCCTATCTGATGAAAAAATTTTATAGGATGAGCTTTTCTTCAAGAAAGAGATTCTCATAAAGTTAATCATGACGGTAACTCTACAATGTTCATGATATAAAAACTTTAGCCCAGAAGTATGTAAAATAGTCTAAAACCCATTCTCACATCTTCTTATACCTTGTATGCGCGAAAATGTCCAGGTTCTGTCTGATCCCTTATCCATCTTCCATTGTTCCTACATTTCAGTCATGATCTTGTTGTTTATTTTATGAGAAGTTAGGTGATAGTATGGCTGTTGCGATGAAATACGAGCATATATCTTGATCCTCCTTTATACTAGCTCCAAAAGAAGTGACATATCCAATACAGTTATTTACCTTTGTTTACTTCAACCTCATTGATTCATATGATACCAATTCCCAAATACATGATGAAAGAAGATACAAAAGAGGTGCAGAAAACTGCCAGAAAGGCTGCAGAAAAAATCAAACCTTTTTCTACAAAAATTGACAAAGAGAACATGATCCCTGAAGAGGTTGTTCGAATTCTGACAGAGAGAGGTTTATTCGGTGTCACGGCTCCAAGGATCCATGGAGGCCAAGGGCTAGGTATTTTTGAACTTACCATCGCAATGATGGAGATTGGAAGGATATGCACATCTGTCGCGAGGTCTCTTATGACACACCATATAGCCATAGAAGCCATTAAAAATTTCGGAAACGAGGAGCAAAAACGGGAGTATCTACCCAGACTTGCCGGAGGAGAATTTGGGACTATAGCAACTACCGAGCCTTCTGGTGGAAGTGATGTAGTTGGTGCCACCAGAACTGTTGCCCTGAAAACAGATAGTGGATTCAGTATCAAAGGTACAAAAACCCTGATAACCAATGGAATGTATTGTGGGATTTTTATTATCCTCGCCAAACTAGATGACAAACTAACAGCGTTCATAGTAGAAAAGGAAGATGGTGTCAATGCCCGCTCATTAGAACCTTTTGGCGATAGAGGCAGTGGTCTTGCATCGTTAAGATTTGATTGCAAAATACCGGATACGAGAATCCTTGGAGAGGCTGGCAGGGGATTGAAAGTAGCGTTACACTCTCTAAACTCGGCTAGAATAACCCAAGCAGGGATAGCTATAGGACTGGCTTTTGAAATGTTACAAAAGGCAATAGATTACTCAAAAAAACGAGAGGTGTTTAATAAAACTGTCAGTGATTTTCAGGGAATTCAGTGGGCACTGGCTGATCTACATACCAAGCTGGAGGCTGCAAAACTCCTTACTCTCAACGCAGCTCAGGAGTACGATAATGGCACATACACTCCAGCCATACCGGCCATGGCTAAACTGTTTGCTGCTGATGTAGCCATTGCTGTGAGCAGAATGGCGGTTCAGGTATATGGAGGGCATGGTATTCTCCAGAACTCTTCAGTAGGGAGAGGTTACCGAGACGCCAAATTCTTTGAAATTGGGGGCGGGACTAGTGAGATCATGCGTCTGATAATTTCTCGGGAGTTATTCCAGAGATGAGGGGGTAAGTGAGTTAGTCAGAGAAGTAATTCTCTATATCTTCTTTTCTATAATTTTTCAGAATATTCTTTTCTTCCTTTATAACCTTGAGAACAAATGCTGTTGAGGTTCTCTCAACTTCAGGTATCTCACTGATCTGGTCCATAATCCTGCCCAAACTATCTCGGTCTTTAGCTTTGACCAGAACAACAAAATCATTTTCTCCAAGCACAAAGTACACAGCCCATACGCCGGGTATATCTGCAAGTTTCTTTCCAACTCTATCCCCATATCCTTTTGAATACTTGGCTTTTACCAAAGAAATAGCAGTTATATCCAGCCCGAGCTTCTCACTATCTACATCATAATATACGCCCTTAATGACTTTGTTTTCCCGCAGTTTTTTCAAACGATAATGGAGGGTGGATTTTGGTATACCCATCTCCTTGGATACAGCTTCAATATTTATCTCGTTTTTTGCCATTATCTGATAAAGGATCTCCAGATCTTTAATATCAACTTTCATCCGGTCCACCATCCTATTAAACTGTAAAGGAGTTTTTATAATTTTGGGTGTAGTATTCTAGATTAAAGAGGTTTGACCAATCTCAGTGGGTTATCATAAACCTCAATGGTATAAGCTGGACATATTCACTGTAACTAACAGAACTGCTCCAGTTGCCGGTCAGGATACCCAACATGAGTACGAGTGCAAATATGGCAAGGAGCATTGCAGGATACATCCAAGACTTTAAAGGTGTAGCAAAGATTCTAAAGGGAAAAATGGTTTTCACATGTAATGCATTCGTATGACAGGATTCAATACATTCAAGGCACATCATGCATTCGGGAGAGGTGACTTTTTTCTGGTCGGCAACATCAAGGTATACGGGACATGCCTTAGAACATCCCCTACAACCAGTACACTTAGTTACATCCCTCCGTATTGTAAAGGGGCTTAATAAGCCCATGACCCCAAGTAACGCCCCATAAGGACATATATACCTGCACCAGAAGTTTTTCACCACAAAAGACATTACGACGAGAAAGGCTATGGCCATGAGGGTCAAATCGCTCGGATTTATAAAAAAATCCAGCATTTTTACATCAGCAATTTTGTAATAGGGAGAATTGACAAAAGCATAAACAACAAAGGAGTTCATATCCAGCAATATAGCCTTGAGGAAAAATATCAACACCAGATACTTGATAGATCTTGCAAATAGATCAACATGCTTCCCGAGTTTAACATTCCTCCCCATAACTCTATTCCCGAATTTCCATAACAGCTCAGAAAGAGAGCCAACAGGGCATACCCAGCTACAAAACCCCCTCCGGAGCAGTATGGCTGATACAAGTACTGCAACAAATATCACCAGTCCTGCAGGATGCACTTTATCAAATACCCCATTAATAACCCAGTTTTTCAAAGCTACCAATGAGCCAATAGGGAGAAAACTATCTATAAACTGAGGCCTTGGAACAAAGGGGTACTGGCCATTGGAATCAAAATGCCTGACAAACCTGTATAGCTGAATCCAACCATAAACAATGACGAGGGCAATCATACCTTGAACCAGATGTCGGAAACGCATGAGACTGGAATTCCCCATATTATGCGATCTCGACCCTCAAAGGAATTAACATTGCCCCGTACATTTCAGGGTAGGCATAAAAAAAGATGTGGTACTAATTGACTAATATTAAACTATTTTATTTGTCAATTACACCTGACAATACCTGACTTTATTCTTCAAACTCGATATCCGACATCAGCTTAACCAAAATAGCTTTCTGGACATGCAATCTATTCTCAGCCTGATCCAGAACTACAGAATGAGTACCTTCCAGAACTTCAGATGTAATTTCCTCCCCCCTGTGAGCTGGAAGACAGTGCATAACAATAACATCATCTTTACTTTTATCCACCAATGATTGGTTCACCTGATATCCTTTGAAATTCCTGATACGATCTTCTTTTTCATTGTCCATTCCCATAGAAACCCACACATCGGTATATATGATATCCGCATTCTCCACAGCCTTCTTTGGATCTGGTTCAACGACTATATCCCCTCCATACGCCTCCTTGGCTTTTTTAATAATGTCTTCTCTTGGCCTGTAATTGTCAGGAGTAGAGACTACCATTTTCATCCCTACAATAGCTGATGCCAAGACCAGGGAATTGCATACGTTGTTTCCATCCCCTACCCATGTAATTGTGAGATCCCTGTAATTGCCCTTATACTCTCCAATGGTAAATAAATCACTCAGAACCTGACAGGGATGTTCCAGATCACTCAGACCGTTTATTACTGGTCTTTCAGAATACCTAGCAAACTCTTCTACAGTTTCATGCTTTCTGGCGCGAATCACAACCCCATGAACATAACGAGCCATAACCATGGCTGTATCTTTGATGGTTTCCCCTCTTCCAAGCTGAAGATCGTTCCATGAGAGATACAGAGCATGACCCCCAAGATCTGCCATAGCCACCTCAAAAGAAATTCTGGTTCTGGTGGATGGATGTTCAAAAATCATTGCGAGGCTTTTGTTTCTGAGGTAATCCGATACTCTGTTTCTATACCGGTCTTCTTTCAACTTACCGGCCATTTTGAGTATGTCTTCAATTTCTTCCAAAGTTAAATCCGAAATAGAGAGTAGGTGTTTCATATCCCACTCCTTAATTCCTTCATATGTTTGACACGCCTTTCAACCAGATGTTTTTTTCCTATATCTTTCCTGTAAAATAGATTACCCTTTATTAAACTTATTGCTTTTTCCACTCTCTCTTCTGCCTCATAGATACTTTCTCCCAGACCCACAAGAGCCAGAGCTCTGGAAGAAGTTGTGTAAATACTCCCGTCTTCTTCATAGACACTCGCAAAAAATACTTTCAGGAGTTCAGAATCCTCAACTGGAACATCTATCTTTGTTCCTGTCATTGGATTTTCGGGATATCCTGCTGGAACCAAATACTTGCATACCGTTGCCACCTTCATGAATTTAGCGCCTTTTAGGGTTCCTTGAAGGACATCCATACACAGCTCTCCAAAATCGGATTCAAGAATGGGTAACACATTCATAGCCTCTGGGTCCCCAAACCGGACATTATACTCAATTAATTTCACTCCATTGGATGTAGCCATAAACTGCCCATACAGAATGCCCCGGTACTCAATTCCTTCTTTATTCATATGAGTTATGGTGTCTCCCATTATCTCAAGAGCTTCTTCCACATCCGTTTTGTCAAGAAAGGGCAAGAGGTGATCTCTATCAGAGTAAGAGCCCATTCCTCCAGTATTGGGGCCTGTATCCCCCTCAAAAGCCCTCTTGTGATCCTGAACGCATGGAAACTCCACAATGGTCTTTCCATCTACTAATGCCTGAATAGTAAATTCTTCTCCAATCAATCGTTCTTCCACCACTATTTTATGGCTTTTCACCACATCTTCCATCAACTTTCTTGCTTCGTCTACTGAATTGAAATGCTCTCCCATCACTTTAACGCCTTTTCCTCCAGTCAAACCAGAAGGCTTTATGACGAAATCTCCCAGCTCAGAGGCAAATTGAATTGCTTCTTCCACATTATCGAACACCCCAAAGTCAGGGTATCCATCAATCTTGTGCTCTTTCATGAATCTCCTGGCCCAGGCTTTGTCCCATTCAAGTCTCGCTGCCTTTCTAGTTGGACCTATGCATGGTATTCCCTTATCCCCCATAGCGTCAGCAATACCCTCTGCTAGTGGAGCTTCTGGCCCCACTATCGCAAAATCCACAGCCTTCTTTGTTGCGTACTCTACCACCGCATTGACATCAGTTTCATTTATTACCAGAAACTCTTTGCACAGTCTGGATATTCCAGGATTCCGGTTTTTCATTACTGCATACAGGTTTATCCCACTTTTCACTATTGCATCTGCAATAGCGTGTTCTCTACCTCCTCCACCAATTAATAATGCCTTCATCTCACCAGCTCCAGCAATTCAGATTTGTTAAAGATAGGTGTGAAGTTCTCCAACCCACTGGATAGTAAATTCTCCCTTGCCCCTTCTTCTCGATCCACCACCACTAGCACCTGAGATACTTCTCCTCCTTTCTCTCGGATTTTTTCCACAACCCTCAATGCCGAATTTCCCGTGGTGGTAACATCCTCTACCACAGCATACTGGAATCCCTTATGAATAGAGCCAATATATTCTTCTCTCCCCCCGTACTGCTTTCGCTCTTTCCTGAAAACTATATAAGGCAAAGAGGATTTTAAAGATAGTGTAACGGATAACGGTACACCCCCAAGCTCCATGCAAGCAATCCCTGCAATTTTCTTATCCAGCATATTCACCATGAGGTCTCCAATGGCATTTATTATATCTGGAAATGTAGATGCATATTTAATATCCACATAAAAATTGCTTTTTTTTCCAGAAGAAAGGATAAAATCCCCATATCTTATTGCCCCAACTTCCTTTAATCGATTTTTCAGATAATCTCTCATTCCTTTCTCAGACATGAGCTGCACACACCAAGCATAACTTCAAAATGAGAAGGGCATGCATAACTCTGGCAAATAAGACACTTCCTTAGCAGCTCCTCCTTCCCACATAAATGACACCTCACAATATCACCATGGTACATTTTTCCTGCCAATTTTATAAGCTATATAATTTACTAAAATATGTAGAATGGGAGTTATAACAAGGACAGTTACCACGATTTCTTTCGTGAAAAGAGATCCCATATAAGGGGATCCAAAAGCAAAACCAAAGGCAAAAGCTCCTCCCACGAAATCTAATTGATCCAGTAATGGTACCGGCGAGCCTCTCTCACGACCAATCCTCCTTTTGATGAAACTGCCAGCCATATCTCCAGCTAAAGAGCCAAAGACGAGAAGCACAATTACCCGAATGGCATGATAATAACTCAAAGACGAGAAGAGAGAGATTCCAGTACTAACTTCCACTATATACTCCAGTGCGCCGACCGCTATTCCACCGGCCAATCCTCCAAAAAAACCTCTGAAAGTTTTTCCATCTCCAAGAATCCTCCTACCATCGATAAAATGCCTCCCCATGTCAATGGGTAACCCACCCCCCACAAGCACGGCAACATTGTTAGGGATATATGCCGGAAGCATGAGCCATATTGCAGATAGAACCAAAGTAAGCATCCTACTATGATTCGAAACATATATATAAATCCTTAACCATTTCACTCAAGAAATGAACGACATTTTAATATATTATAATAAGGTGATAACTTATAGGAGGGTACTATGGCTCTAAAAACCAATGAAATCATACTCCCATCCAAAACTCGATCTTTGTGCCCGGAGTGCAAAAGCATCATAGAAGCCAACATATACGAAGAAAATGGAAGGGTAATGATCGATAAAGAATGCAAGGTTCATGGATATTTTAAAGACGTTTACTGGGGTGACGTGGGACTTTTCAAGAAGGCTAGCCGTTTTCAGGCAAAAGGTAAGAAGTTATTGAACCCAAACATAGAGAAAGAGAATCCTGTCTGTCCCACTGATTGCGGGTTGTGCAGAACTCATCTCAACCATTCAGCATTAACAAACATAGTGTTGACCAACAGATGCGATTTGTCATGCTGGTACTGCTTTTTTTACGCAAAAAAAGCTGGTTATATTTACGAGCCAACCATAGAGCAAATTAGACAGATGGTTAGACTCATTAAAAGCGAAAAGCCTGTCCCTGGAAATGCCGTACAGCTAACTGGAGGGGAGCCAACACTCAGAGAAGATCTTATAGACATCATAAAAATGATAAAGGAGGAGGGAATTGACCATATTCAGCTCAATACAAATGGAATTAGGATTTCTCAAGATCTCGAATTTACAAAAAAAGTTAGAGAGGCTGGGGTTAACACTCTATATCTGAGTTTTGATGGCACCACTTCCGAGACCAATAAGAAAAACCACTGGGAGATACCGGGAGTGCTGGAAAACTGCAGAAAAGCCAATCTGGGAATTGTCCTTGTTCCCACGATTCTCAATACCGTTAATGATCATGAAGCGGGTAACATTATCCGTTTTGGATTTGAAAACATCGATATAATTCGATCAGTAAATTTCCAGCCGGTCTCTCTGGTTGGGAGAATGACCAAGAAAGAGAGGGAGAAATTCAGGATCACCATCCCTGATCTGATAAAAAGAATCGAGGACCAGATGGATGGGGAAATAGGAAGGGAGGATTTTTACCCGGTACCGTGTGTAAGCCCCATAACCCAGTTTGTAGAGGCGGTGACTGGTAGACCGCAGTATGAACTCTCTATACACTTCGCATGTGGCATGGCCACCTATGTATTCAAAGAAGGAGACAGACTGATACCCATAACTCGGTTCGTTGATGTTGAAGGACTTTTTGAATTTCTTAGAGAAGCTTCAGAGGAGATTAAAAAGGGACGAAGCAGGTTCATTGTAGGGGCAAAACTTTTACTGAATCTAAGAAAATTCATAGACAAAGACAAACAACCGGGAGAATTCAACTTCGCGAAAATAATCTACGATGTGCTTATCAAACATGACTACCACTCTCTCGGACAGTTCCATCTCAAAAGCTTATTCATCGGAATGATGCATTTCCAGGATCTCTACAACTATGACATTAACAGGGTGATGAGATGCGATATACACTATGCCACCCCTGACGGAAGAATCATACCTTTCTGTGCTTTTAATGTGATACCCGAATGGTACCGTGATAAAATCCAGACAGAATATGGAATCCCAATTGAAGAATGGGAAAAACAGACTGGTAGGAGTTTGAAAGATGACTTTTACATCAGGAAGAAGGTAACTGCCCGTATGTAGATTCTCCAATCTCCATTTTTTCTAATGTACCTGTTTCAATTCTTCGAGTGTATTTTCGGATTGAAATCAAAATATGGTAAATATTAAATAAACCCTCTCCATTCCGAATCTGGGTGACAGGTTGAAGATCAGGCCTACAATAATCATATACACTGGAAGTGGGAAGGGTAAGACGACAGCATCTCTCGGACTCGCTTTCCGATCTTTCGGTCATGATATGAAGGTAGTAGTAATACAGTTTCTTAAAGGCATGAAAGAGGTGGGAGAATTTAAAGCAGCCAGACTGCTCCCAGAAAATTTTAAGATATACCAATTTGGAAGTGGAAAGTTTTTTAAACCTGGAGATCGCCCTCGTAAAGATGTTAGATTTTCAAAAAAAGGTTTAGAATTCGCTAAAAAGTTGATTACAGAGGATAGAGTTGATGTTCTGGTGTTGGATGAAATAAACGTGGCTATCTCCTTGGGTTTGCTTGATGAGGAGGATGTACTTAATTTCCTCAACTCTATAGATCGCGATATCATCGTTGTATTGACTGGTCGAAATGCCCCAAGAAGAATAATCGACATTGCAGATATCGCCACAGAAATGGTTGAACTCAAATACATGATGGATAAAAAACCAAGAAAAGGTGTCGAAATCTAACCTGTAACTCAATTTCTTGAAATAAGCAAAGATTTGTGATGTCAAGCATATCTGCCTATCTTCTTGAAGATATATATCTAGAGATACAGTTTTATCTTTTCGCAGCATGGAATAAAGTATGAAATTCAGAAAAGAAGAGGATTTTCTTGGAGAAGTTAAAATACCTTCCCATGCTTATTATGGGGTCCAGACAGCAAGAGCTATGGAGAGCTTTTCGATTTCCGGATTGTGGTTCCCAAGAGAATTCATTCGCAGCCAAGGAATAGTAAAAAAGGCTGCCGCTATAGCCAATATGAAGTTAGGGAAACTAGAAAAGACTATAGGAAATGCAATTATACAGGCTTGTGACGATGTTATTGAAGGGAAACTGGATGATCAGTTTCCTCTCGATGTATTTCAGGCTGGTGCCGGAACTTCTCAGAATATGAATGTAAATGAGGTGATAGCTAATCGGGCTATTGAAATCCTTGGAGGCGATAAAGGAGATTATAGCCTTATCCACCCTAATGACCATGTTAATATGAGCCAGAGCACCAATGATACCTTTCATGTAGCCATGAATATTACGATTTTTGAAAGCCTCTATAACAAGCTGTTTCCTGCATGTGAAAGACTCATCCATGTCTTTTCATCAAAAGCAAAGGAATTCTCAAAGGATATAAAAACCGGGCGAACTCATCTGATGGATGCTGTACCGATTACCCTCGGACAGGAATTCTCTGGATACGCTGCCACATTGCAAGAAAACTACAGAAATCTACGAATTTCGTCTAATTCACTTTTAGAGCTTAATTTCGGAGGTACTGCCGTAGGGACAGGATTAAATGCTCCAAAGGAATTTTCAGAAATAGCCATTCGTGAGATCAACCATATGACTGGACTGGACTTTAAAAAGGCAGATAACTTCTTCAAAGTAACACAGAATACTCTTGGAGCTATGCGGGTTAGTTCTGGCCTGAGAGAGATCGCACTGAGTCTGATAAAAATCTCCAACGATATAAGACTCCTTGCATCAGGTCCAAGAACGGGTATAGGGGAGATAACTCTTCCAGAAGTCCAGCCTGGCTCGTCTATAATGCCAGGAAAGATAAATCCAGTAATAGCGGAGATGGTTAACATGGTGTGTTTTCAAGTATGCGGAAATGATACTGCTGTATCTATGGCATATCAGTCAGCTCAGCTGGAATTGAACGTTTTTATGCCTGTTATTGCCCATGACATCCTCTTTTCTATTCACATCCTATCCAAAGCCATAGACACTCTCAATGAGAAATGTATATCTGGAATACAGGCCAATTCTGAAAGATGTCGTGAACTCGCTGAGAAGAGTCTATCTCTCGTGACAATCCTTTCTCCTTATATAGGATACCATAAAGCTGCAGAAATAGCAAGAAGGGCATATATAACTGGCAAAACCATTAAAGAGGTTCTCGTAGAAGATGGAGTTATGAATTCTGAAAAGGCAGAAAAACTCCTCGACCCATATAGTATGGTATAGGGCTACTCCATCTCATTCTGGATTTGGGTCTTCGGAGGGATCTGCCATGCTTGACCTTCCGGTGAAACGATGATGCCGCATCCACAATCTTCACATCGATAATACTTGTTGTCCCCCTTATCCGTCCCCAGTAATGTCAACCTTCTATGAGGGCATTCAACCTTCATTACAAGTAATGATGGCATTAACCTATAAATAACTGCATGGTCATTTATCAGTGATATGGATATTGAAAATCAGCTCATTTCAGAGATTAAAAGATGGAAACAACGACTAGAAATACGGATGAGCAATGTACTTGAAAAAGAGATACATGGAATGGATTTCATAAAGAATATCCAGGCCTATCTCGCAGACACAGATTATTTTATGAATAAGAAGGACCTTATAAGGGCTTTCGAATGCGTGATCTGGGCATGGGCATGGTATGAAATTGGTGAAGAGCATAGTCTTCTGAAACACAATGGCAAAGTCCAAAAACGGTGGAGATCATTCAAACGAGAGGCATATGATAAATACCGCAATGCAGTCAATTCTGGAAAGGTTGATAAAGGGATAATCCCGATTCTGGATGGATTTAATAGGTATCCTGAATTCGTAACTCTTTCAAGTTGCGAGGGTAGAATAACAGTACTGGACGTTGAAAAATTTGGAGATAAACACGGATCGATCCTTCTAGGAAAATGGCACTTCCCTGTGTCGTGGGAAGAGGTATATCGCACTCTCCAGCAATGTACCAGAGAAGGATGGTTGCGGGTAGAGGGGCCCATATTCCACATCGCTGCAAATTCATTGAGTAAAGCCAAGTTGCTTGTCGAAATGGGGCTTAATGCTGGATTTAAAAGAACATCCATAATAGGTATATCCTCATGGAAGGCTGTTGTAGAGATCAGCACCACTGAAATTATGGAAGTGCCTCTCGTAAAAAATGGTAGTCTTATTGTCCCTGAATCCTATATTTCTATTGTAGTAGAACAGGCCAACTTAAAACTGGAAAGGTCGAAAGAAAAATTAAGTCGTTTGGTCAAAGAACTCCATCATTATTGTAATCATGAGAAAGATTAAAATACTTTGGTAACTGAATACATAAAGTACGATGAATACAAAAGGAGAACTCAGTTTAGATGTAGTAATTGGACTCTCAATATTCATGATCGCCTTCATCTTTGTGGCCCAGTACATCCCATCTATTTTTGTAGTGGAGAATGAGGAACTGAGTTTGTATCCTCTTGCCTACCGGACCTCAGCTATTCTTGCCGAAGATAGTGGGTTTTGGAACAATGGGAGTGCCAATGGCACAGATTGGGAAAATCACCTCAATGTGGATTTAAGGATAGGATTATCTGGAGGAGGAGCGAACGTTTTGAGTGTAGAAAAGATAGCAGCCTTTAATGATTTCTACAACAATTATGGATATGAGTCTGTAAGAAGAGCCCTAGGTCTTGAAACACCTACTAGACAGTACGACTATAATATCTCACTCCAGCTATTTGCCAGCAATAGCGGGCAGGTGAATTACGCCAGAAACCAATCCGGACCTTTGCTTCTCGTAGGAAATCCAGTCCCAGATATAGGAAAAGTAGCAAGATATGAGAGAATAGTGGCCTACGATAACCTGACTGCAATAGCTTCCATTTCCAGCAATATTGGAACCCCAAGCACCACTGTTAACACTTTTAATGTGACTCCCCCCATTGGTGCTTTTATTATTGTGGTGGAAGATAGAAACACTAACCAGACAGCTAGTGAACCCTGGATGAATGTCAAGGTAAACGGAAATCTGGTAATAAACGTCTCAGGAAACGCTACCATCACCACTTTCGATATTACGGATTATGTAAACGGATATTCTGAAACAGTGTATGTGTGGATACAGAGCCATAACATCCAAGGATATGTTGTTGTTACGGACGGAGGGGAGTATGTGGGAGGGAGACTTGGTGCCAAGCTCGTCGTTATCCTGTGGTAACAGCAGATCAAAGGATAGAGGCCAAGCTTTCACTCTTGAAGGTGTGATAGCAGGAGTTCTTATACTGGTCGTAGCATATTTCCTGTTTCAAAGCACACTGATTGTATCACCCCTTTCAGGGGATATAGTGGATGTCCAGATCAGGCAATATGGACTGGATGCCCTCAACATCTTGAGTAACCCTCAGTCAGATGCCAATGATACTCTTGAAAACTCTATTGCCAAACTCAACAGTTCAGTATATCCCACAGAACTACTTAACAGCTTGGATACCATTCTCCCAGATAACCTGGAATACAATCTAGAAATAGCCTATTTCAATATTACCACTAATCAGACTGGTATCTATCCAATCACAAATAAAAGCAATCCTCCAGACACAGTTACGGCTACTAAAATTATTGTTTTGAGAAATGGTCAGCTTGTCTCAGATTCTCCATTTAAAGTACCTGTTAATTACACCGATATTGAGAGTGTCAGCAATAGTGAGTTTCCAGTGGTTCTGGAGGTGAGACTGATACTATGGCGCATATGAAATCTATGAGTACCAAGAAATTCACAGATGATGAAAATGGGCAAATCCTGATAATTATGGCTCTGCTAATATCAGTCCTACTTGCTGGTCTATCCCTGTTATATACCCAGAATTTGCTGGCAGGGACCGAATCTGCATTAACTCAGCTTAATTTTCCAAAGAACGAGATACGAGATTTAAACAGGATTGTGGAGGAGCAACTGGTATACTATGCAATTAATAACCCTGAGAATTTTCTGACATATGTCAGAGAACTGGATAAGCAGATAACAATGATGTATGCCCTCCATGGCGCTTATGCAGATATAGATGTTTACGATGTTAAAACAAACATCAACGGAGATATCACCTCTTTTTCGGTGAAAATCATTTTCAGTAACGCGGTGGTAGATTATGAACACACCAGACAGATTGTCATCTGATGAGAGGGGTGTCTCAATAATTCTTGAATACATCCTGATAATCGGAATACTGGCAGTTTTCATGGGGGTGATAGTACTTCAGTTAAACGATATTTTTATAGAAACTCCCACAAGGGTAGCAATGAAAAACCAGTTTCAGGACATAGGTAATCAGATTGCGACCAAGCTGACCGATATATCCTTGATCGCACCCGATAACGGGTACATCAGAGCCAAGGTGTACATGCCATACGCCATAGGAGACTACGATTATCGGGCTGAATTCACTTACATTGGGGGGGACTACGTCCTGAAAATTGAATCAGATAAGCTCAATAAGATTGAATACGTCCCTCTGAATAACTTGGCTCTTCAGATTATCCCTATGGGTTATACAATCAGCCTGAAAAAAGATCACGAACTCATATACACCAGTTCAACCCATCTCAAACCCACGGCTGTAGCTTTGGCTTATCCCACCAAGGTAGAAGTTGGCACCAACGTTACGTTCGACATGACTTATTCCACTGGAGAAGGAGACATTTGGTATCAGTGGGATTTTGGAGATGGAAACTCAGCAAATGGACAGTATGACTCTGACAATCCTTCCAACTCTCTGGAAGATCATTCATATAATGTGGCAGGAAACTACACTGCAACACTGACAGTCTGGGATGCTCTTGGATATTCCGATACAGACTCGATCAATATAACAGTCCTACCATCTACTCCTGATCCCTTCCTTCATGCGGATAAATTTGTAACCCCTGATACAACTGAGCCGAACAACCCTGTTAGAATAACCCTGTATATCAGAGGTGGAGGGATAGTCTCAACAGCCCGAAATATCAGCGTGATACATGTCACAGATGTTTCCGGTAGCATGGATCCAGATTATTATGGAGATAACGGGTATACACTATACACATCCAACAGTGGAACCGCAATTCCATCCAAATGGGAATCTAACATAACAGTAGACGGCAGTTTTTCAAGTCTTACAGTTATGGCATACTCAAACAATGGCAAAGATGTCGATCTATGGGTTAAATCTCCAGACGGCGATTTTGCAAGGGCCCAGTATCTTATAACCAACGGAGAGTTGTATTATGTGCAGAATCCTGTCGAGGGGGAATGGACGATCGCTGTGGTAGCGGATTATCCAACAGACAGCGATACAGTCAATGTGGATGTAGAGAAGAACGGCTATTTCTGGGGATGGTGGTATATCTCAGGAACCCTTGTATCATCTTCAAGCTTCGTTCTTAATGGAAATGCCACCACGTTCAATCTCCAAATTCCATCTGTAGAGAATCTGAAAATTGAGGCCACTCCGGTGAACGGTAGCAAGGTACTTCACCTGTGGGTAGAGAAAGGCGCAACTCGTTATGGGCCTTACTCAGGCGCTTACGAAGAATCCAATGGTGGAGGGAATTATACAGCTTACGTTGTGGCTGATTTCCCCTATGGAACTCAGGACTTTTACCTCTACACATCTATAGCCAAAATCGACGCTGCAAAGATCACAGCTAAAACCTTTAACGGATTTTTGAGGGGGAGCGATCAGGTTGGTGTAGTCTCGTTTGGTGGAACGGGAGGTAGTGGCAGGACGCCTAGAATAACTTTAGACCAGCCTCTGACCAATGATACCAATCAGGCAAATTCAAGTATAGATGGCCTGTGGGCTTATGGTGGAACCCCACTTGGAGGAGGTATAAAAACTGCCAGGGAAGAACTTGTTGCCAACACAACAGCAGGAAACATTCCCGTGATGATTATTCTGTCAGATGGAAACCCCACTATTACCTCCAGTGGGCAACCTTCTGAAACTTTGGCCATTCAGGAAGCTCTTGACGAAGCAAATGTCACCAAACAGACAACTATCAACAATGAATCCATACTCATATACACCATTGGATTTGGACCAGATGCTAACGCAACATTATTGAAAGAGATAGCAAGTTCACCCAATAATTACTATTTTGCTGCTACTTCTGAAGAGTTACAAAGCATATATGAACAGATTGCTAGAGAGTTAAGAGAGAAGGCTGCTCAGAATGTTACTGTAACAGATGTGCTTCCACCCGATGTAATACTTTCTGAGACACCTTCTGGAGCAAATGTCACCTACAGCAACGGGACGACTATAATTAGATGGGAAATACCATCTATCCGGATTAACGAAACATGGACTGTGAGTTTTCTTGTCACTCCAACTTCAGCATCAGTAACAGAAACAAATGTCCCAAATGCGTCCAATGTAACTTTTCTACCTTTTCCTTTTGTAGGAGTGAACTTCACCACAATATACTTACCCCCTGGAGAGATTAACGTGACAAGCCTAGGAGCCAAAAAGGTTGAGCTACAATGAGATCTAATGAAATGAGAGTTGGAAAAAGAGGGAATCTGGGTGTTTCTGAAGTAGTGGGAAATATTTTCGTGATAGCGATCCTCATAGCCGGTACTTCCATCCTGCTGGTTTATGGTTTTCCAACCATAGACGAGAATAAAAATAAGATACGGATGAGAAATATCGTATCTCAGATGTCTATTGTTAATGAGCAGATTGCCAAAGTTTACATGGACGTTGCCCCAACAACCACTATCAGGATAGCTCTTTCTGATGGCTCCATTGTCATCTCTAATGGAAATAATTTTCTTGTTAGAGTGTATGATCCCGGAGGAGGGTTGATACATGAGATTAATGACTCAATGGGCAAAATAGAGTACACATACCGCTCCAATAGGGGTGTCTTTGAAAATGGAGGTGTGTGGGTGGATGACTTACTTGTCACTCCTCCAAGAATCACAGTGGATAATGGATCGATTACCATGGCCCTTATTAAGATACAGGGAAGCGGTTCAGCAGGAGGTAAAGGATTTGCGGACCTTACTGTGAGATATAACTCTTCCCAGATAAACAGATTTGAGACCTCTGGATATGTCGAGATAACATTTACATCAGATTATGCCGATAAATGGAGTGAGTTTTTCCAGAGCATCAATGCCACTGTAAACGGAAATACGGCACGTTTAAACTTTACCAGGCTGATCATAGCAGAATATACGGTAAACATAGAGGTATAACATGGAAGAGGATGAAAAATCGTCGGAACTGAAGAAATTCATTTATTCTGAACTGGCTGTATCAGAAATACTAGGCTATATAATGGTTCTAGGACTCATTATAGCTGCAATTTCTCTCGTATTTGTTCAAACTTCTTCTATGGCTTCTGATGCCCAAGATGTTGTCAAGTACAGGAGTATGGTACAAGGATTCAGAAAGATCCAGAATGTGGTTGATTACACTGCCTATATGAACAACCCTGAGAAAAGTATCCGAATTCTAATGAACGAAGGGAGGATTTACATCGACCACGACAATAATATTAGCCTTGAGATCAGGAGCAACAACACTACACAATACCTTTATGAAAGCGACATGGGAGTTATCGAATATGCTTACCAGAACTATGTGATTGGTTTCGAGAACGGAGGGGTCTGGATGAGGGAACTGAACCAAACTTCTATGATTTTCGAACCGAGGATATTCATATACAAAAAGAGTATTAACAATGAGACTGTTGTGTTCGTAGCCCTTGTAAAAATCCAAGGAGACGATTTCATAGCTGGAAACGGATTTGTCGACCTTTCAGTATTATTCAACTCCTCTGAAACCAGGATATTTGAGGGTGGTGGGTACGTTAATATGGATATTACTTCTGACTACGCTTCCGCCTGGGAAGATTATTTCGAGACCATGAGGGGATACACTAACAACACAGTATTACAGACTGGACTTAACGGCAGCACCGTTACGGCCCAGATATATTTCGACAGACTGATTTTAACTATCTATTCACTGGATGTGCAAATCAGTCTTCAAACATGAGATTGGAAAAGGTATCTACTTCACGACTCAGACTTAATATCTGATACCTTCTCAACGATCTTCCCTACAAAATCGAAATTCAGATTCAGGGCTAAAAGAGCTACTCGGGTAACAAGTCTTGAATCTACACCAGTATTTAGCTGGGAACGTATAAGGATCGGCAACAGCTCTTCTTTTGGTTCTTTGTTTTGAACGGTTCCATAGGCTTTTATTACTGTGATGACCCCATCTACTAGTTCATTGGTTATTTCGACATCAAACTTATCGAAGTTTTTAAGCAAGCTCATAGCTAGATCTGCATCAAGGATGTCGTCAAAAATCAGCTTGTGCAGTGCAAATTCGTACTTCAACAATTCCTTTGCTTTTTTTATGTGATCCCTTCCAAACTTGGGAAAATCCAAAATAATACAGTTTCTGATATCTATATACAAGGAATTGTTAGTAACCTCGTAAGCGCTGTCTGCGATCAGATTAATGGCATTGAGAGGGGTATCATCATCCACCTTATTCAGTTCTTGTTCTCTAGCATACTTCACCATAAGGAAGAGCGGGAGCTTGAGAAGATCATCCTTATCGTATTCATCAATTATCTCCATCCATTCCTCAAAATCTTCCTCTGTCAATCGTTCTTTCAGTGCCTTCTCATATTCCCTTAATCTATCTTCATACTCTCTCTCCCTAGATTTCTTTCGGAACATAATATTGTGAATAGCTTTCAATAATGTAGTTATTATCAGATCTTTCTCAGGAACCCCTGTTTCAGAAATCAGGGACATGGCAGAGATAAGATGATTGACTACGAACATATCTCCCGCGAGGATCTGATACACAACTCGTGTCACGGATATTATAAACTCCATAATAAAATCTACAGTCATGGAAAATTTTTGGGTATATAAAATTTCGAGATCTCTAAAGCGTTTTGCTACTTCTTTGAGATTAACTTCATAGCATTCTTCAATATGTTCCATTATTTTTTTCGCTTTAGGATGATCGAGATCCACAATGGGCAACCATGCGCTCATGATCTGAATCTCAAATTTAATTTTCTCCACCAGATTCTCAACATCATCGTTTCCAAAATCTGGGGCAGGGCAGAATTTTTTCACACCTATCAGATTATATAGATGCTCAAGATAACTATCTGTGAAAGAGCGCGCCATGATCCTGCGATCTGCAAATATGTCTTTAAGAGTTAAGATGGTTTTTTTAAGCACATCTTTCATTATATCTTGGGAGTCTTTCACCGGAAGTTCCTCTGCCAGAGCTTTAACCACATTGTATACCTTCTCTACTCCGATTTCTATATCTCTGTCAATCCCTGCTTTTCTGTGGATTGCATGCATAATCTCATGGGCAAAGAGACCTTCAAGAGCTTTTTTGTTAGCTTTGAGATAAGATCCATCTCCAGATACAAAAATAAAGACGAAATCCACATCATCTACATCGAAAGAGAAGGGTACACCACTCTTTGCATACTCTGAGAGTTCATCAAGCATATTCCCAGATAAACCTGTTTCTCTCAATTTTTTCAAGGCATAATCTGTAGTTTCACAGATAAAAACCCTGAGGTCCATCTGTTCAAGTTCTTCAAATTTTTCTGTTACAGAGTCAAGTATCTGATGATAATACAGTTCCTCCGCCTCATAAAGCTCAAGAATTTCTTCGAGTTTTTCTGTAGACTCTTTTGGTCTCTCAGAAGTCTCAATGATCAACCGATACATTACATTTTTTACTCTTTTGCAACCATATAAATAATTATTTCATGAATAATAATAGGGCCATTTATCTCTAACTCGAGTTTATAGTAGTTTCACAGAACTTTACAACTGTTAAACATAGTGGATTTACTGCCCACACCACCTCCACAAGTTTCAATAGTAAATGAGAGAATCTACACAACACATACTTGAATACACACCCAATCAGAAATTGTCTTCACGTGCCATGACCGGCATATAGTGGTAGTAAAGTTTTTAGAATACTGCGAGAATTGTAACAAGAGATTGTAGCCCTATCAAAAAATTATCCATAGCTTTTTCCAGCCATTCACTCACCACAGAGAACGACCGCAATATTTATGTACCGTTATGTATCTAATTATGATACGTTGTAAAATGAAAACTCTGTGGAAGATTATAGCGTGGGTTTCTATAATATGTGGATTAGTCTCATACTTTATAGCGTGGGGTGTCATGTTTACAGGATCTGTTTTATGGGACGTTCCAACCGAATTCTGGTTTTATGACGCCATAGCTGCCAGTATATTCGGAGTTTTCTTTCTGGTGTATGCTATATATACAGATCGAAAATAAAGAAGGTAAATGAATTGCATTGCAAGTCTATTATAATATAACTCCCGTTTTTCCTAGCAGTTAATCGTTCCATAGTCTTTTCACATAAACTATAAAGGACTAGGATAACATAGATAAATATGATCAAAATTACGTTTATCTTCATTTTTGAATATATTGTATACAGTATTAGATAAAAAGATTATCGAAATATGTGGTTTTCTGTCAAAGATAGGACATTATAATATTATAATCAGTAAAAAAGCGGGCTCGCCGAGATTCGAACTCGGGTCGGCGGGTCCGAAGCCCGCAAGGATATCCTCTACCCCACGAGCCCACACCTCTTGCTAGATCAGACATAAATCCAGAGGTTAAGGGTTATAAGTATTATGGTAAAAAAAGAGAAAAAAGGAAAAAGGGACGACTGGAGGGGAGGTCTCTTAAACTGTTAATACTTACAAGAGTTATAAAAATACTTTTGGTGTGGAGCGAAACTAATAATTTTTTGAGTAGTAATGAAAGATGGAAACCACAAACCTTTATTACATCATTTCCACATTTTTCTCTTGTGAAATTTGAGGCCGTACTTTTCGACCTAGATGGAACATTGGTGGAGTTAAATCTTAACTTTGATGCAATTCGTGAGGCTCTTGGTATCAAAGAGAGATTTATCCTAGAGGCCATTCAGAATATGAATGAACCAGATCGCTCATATGCTATTGAAAAACTTAAGAACATGGAAATTTCATCAGCTTTTTCAGCAAAGTTGAATCCAGGGGTAAAAGAACTCCTAGAGTATCTTAAAAACAGAAAAATTAAAACTGGCATAGTTACAAGAAACTGCAGAGAGTCTGTTGAAATAATACTGAAGCGCTTTAAAATCCATGTAGACTGCATAATTTCAAGGGAAGATGCTCCTCCAAAGCCGTCACCAGAGCCTATTAAATTGGCCCTCAACTACTTGAAAATCTCCCCCAATAACGCTCTATATATAGGAGACTTTTTTTTTGACATAGAAGCGGGTCATAAAGCTGGGACAAAAACTGTTTTACTACTGCATGAACGGAACAGAGCGTATTCAAGCCAAGCAGATTACGTCGTCAATTCTTTATTAGAGCTGATTGATATCCTTGAAAAAGAGAATCTCTCAGGTTAAATCTACAAGAGAGGTATTTACTGACGTTTTTCACACTCTATATCGGAACAACGAAGATCATAAAAAAGTCAAAAGAATTAAAAACATCAAATCTAGAAAGCTTTGAAATCACTGGAGAAATTCTTTTTCCCACTCTTTCAAATACTTGCTACTCTGAGATACATCTACGAAAAGGCCTTCTACTCTCTCAATTTCTGCTTTAGTTACCTTGGGATTACCATTCAACCCTGCAATTTCTGCGGCTGGAGCCAACAGCTGGGTAGCATACCGGAGGCTAGTTTTTCCTCCGATATCAGTGAGATAATCGAGGGCATCCTCTTCAATTTCGATGTCACTTTCCATAGCCCGTATTTTCAAGATCTCTTTTATCTCGTCTCTGCTGTAAAGTTCTGTGGTTATGATCAGAAGCCTATCCAGCAAATCAAGCGGGATTCCATGAGGACTTGTAATATCCGTCCCTCTTATTCTCGCATAACCCCTGTTACTGGCAAGAATAATTATTGGGGACAATTCTGATTCCATAGCTCTATTCATGAACGAGAATAGCTCAATGTCCATGAGATGAGTTTCATCGATAAATAGGACTCCCGGAAGAAGCTCGGCTCGACCTTCCTCTACCCATGATTTGACTTGCTCATCCACCGCTTGTCGTACCTCATTATCGATTTCTCTGCTGGTATCTGCGAAAATAGAAAGCAATCCAGGTCTTCGTGCGTTAGCTTCATCGAGGTCATGAAGAGTCACAGTATAAACGAATTCCTTCTCCTTCTCAACCTTCCCATCTGGAACCGGAACTATATCTCTGCTATCAAGATCATAGCTCTTTTCACCTCTTCCAGATCTTCCCAGTCTCGCTACTCTTGCTGATTCTCTGTCAATCATGATGACATCTCCAACAGAGATACCATCCTGCATGAATTGCATGGCTACTCTTCCACTCACTGTAAAGCTCTTTTTCTCTTCGGTTGTTGCTAAAGTAAGAGTTGCAGAATCTGGCACTTTCATAGAGGGATTATAGGGATGAGGTACCATGTTGTAATCCAGGCCCACCACTTCTCCTTCCAGTACTTTTCGCACGCTTTTTAATCTCACTCCTATGGCTTTCCTCATTGCTTGGATGAGAACTTCAGTCTTTTTCATTTCAGCACTATAACATTCTGACGCACTCAACTGCACAAAAGGTAAATCCTTACCAAGTTCTTTGCTTATGGCAACCGCAATGGCGGTTTTTCCAGTTCCTGGAGGACCCGCTATCAGAATGCCTCTTCCACCCATCTTACCTCCTTTTATCAGACGAACAATTGCTCCCGCTGCCTCTCTCGCTCGTTTCTGGCCAACCAGTCCATCCGCCACATCTATGGCTCTGAGATCCTCATCAAGACCGAGTCCCCTGATATGGGAATGGGCTCCAACTCTTTCGAATTTCCTGGTAACCTCCTGTATCTCGGAAATATCTTCAATCATATCCATCCCCCCTGATATACTCTAAAAGACTATGTATAGTTTCCTGCCTTTTTCCATATTTTCGGCCAAAATTTTTCCAAGCTCTTTATCCTTGCGCACCCGTATATATCCTTTACTGCTGACAGTAGGACTGAACAAATAGGTCCCATCTACATATAAATCCACCGTTTTCTTTTCCAGACCAAGAGCCTGAATTATATAGTATCTGGCAGTCTCATCCACCATGGCTTCAATCTTATTCTCACGTTTTAGCTCTCTAACATCTATTTTTATCCCAAACTCCTTCTCAATGGCTGTGATATTACTACCCTTTCTCCCAAGAATACGAGGGATTTCGTTTTCTGGAACCATAACAATAGCCTTCCTATCCGATATCAACTCTACTTTCGCCTCAGAAACATATTTCCTGACTACCTGTTCAAGGGATTTTTCAATAACGCCATAGGACTTTTTCCTTTCTTTTTTCTTCACGGGCATCACGATGATTTCCTCGCCATAAGTGTAAATCTCAAACTTCACCTCTTTGTCCTCAAAGGTCCTGACTTCTATAACTGGCCTCGAAAGGTCTTCTTCATACATTCCATAAGGGACTTTAACGGTAAACTCAAGTTCGTAAACTTCAGCCACTTTTCCAGCTTCGATAAACACTATGGTATCCACCACCTGTGGTATGACTCCCAGTTCAACCCTACCGAGCATCCGCTGGATGGCATCGATGGGACGAGTAGCATGCATTACACCTATCATCCCTACTCCTGCTAGCCTCATATCCGCAAAAATTTGGAAGTCCGATGTCTTTCTTACTTCATCATAGATGGTATAATCAGGCCTCACCAACAACAAAATATCAGCCGTAAGGGCCATATTTCCTTCAAGAGGAGAATACTGAGTTATTTCATCTTTCACTATCAGATCCCTCGGAGACTCCATAGTTTTTACAATATATCCTTGACCCAGAAGATACTCTGCAAGACTTGCAGCGAAAGTAGACTTTCCGGCTCCCGGGGGCCCAGCAATCAGGATACCTCTCTGAGTTTCAATGAATCGTTTCTTCAACTCCTCGCTGAGGTTGTATTCATCCAGTGACACTTTTGCCACTGGTCTCACGGCAGTAATTTCAAGACCGTCTGAAAATGGAGGTCTGGCTATAGCTATCCTCAGCTCCTTAAGTTGCACCACCGTCACTCCAAGACGTTCAATTTCTATAAAACAGTCAGGATTCTGTCTCGCTGCTTCAAGGATTTCCTGGGCCATCTCCCTTAACTCTCTTTCTCTGCATGGAGATTCCCTGACCTTCACCAACTTTAAAGCACCGAGTTTCCCTTTTTTAGCAAGAGGTGGAACGCTCTCTTTCAGGTGAACTGACATGGTCTCAGGATCAAAGAAGTCCCAGATTTTTATCCTATAAGGATCAAGCCTTTCCTGTTTAACAAACAAGACTTCTATTCCCTTCGAAGAAGCGACATCAGCCTGAACTCGATCACTCGTAACCAGTATAGCCCCTTCATCAATTGCCACCTTTCGGATTTTGTCATCAATAGCACCTGCTTTTGAAAGCTGGATCTCTTCCATCGTTGGTCGCTCTCCTACAAATTTAAGCTCTATAAACCCATCTTTTGCATATTCCTGGAGTTGCTTTACTTCGTTAATCCCCACCATGCCTGTTTCTCTACCATAGTTAGCCTGGCTTTCTAGCTCAGCAATTACAGATTCTGGAACGATTACAGTTCCCCGGATGGTACCCTCCTCAACCAGAGGAGTTGCTCTGCCATCCACCAGAACACTTGTATCAATTACATATCTCAATTTATTATTCACATTTCATCACCATGAATTTTATTTATGTTCATACATTTCACCAATTATTTCACCTTCAATATTTCTGAAAAAACAGGAGTAATGCCCTGTATGACAAGCTGCATTTATCTGTTCAACCAGCAAAAGTAACGCATCTCTGTCACAGTCCACCCGTATTTCCTTCACCTTCTGAACATTCCCGGATGTTTCACCTTTTTTCCATAACTTCTCTCTACTCCTACTCCAGTAGTGGGCATATCCGGTTTTCAGTGTCATCTCAAAGGCCTCTTCATTCATGTAGGCCATCATAAGTACCTCTTTGGATTTGGAATCCTGCACCACAACTGGTATCAATCCATTTACCTTTTCCCAGTTCAATCTGAGCATTGATGAAGTAATATTTTACAAACATTTATAAATTATCCCCGAAAAGATAATACCTGTATTGGTGCATGCATCAATTGGATACATCGAGAGGTGTGGAAATTGGCAGAGTATATCTCCACTGGGATTCAAACCCTGGACACTCTCCTAGGGGGTGGATATCAGACAGGGAACATATTTCTTCTTCTAGAAGAACCTGGAGCGGGAGGTGCAGTTTTCGGATATCATTTCATAGCTTCAAATACACTTCCTTCAGATAAAAGACCTTTGTTCATTTCTACCAACTCCACTGCCGAAGAAATATGGGAAAAACTCCATGAGATTAACAGAAATCTCACGAAAGAGTCTGTTCAGGTGGTTGATCTATTCGCTCAGCGGTTCCCTACTCTTCTCTCAAAATCAGGTACCTCTCTATCTGCAGCAGAGTACCTTAGGAGCGGGTATGACCCGCTTAATCACACCAAATCAGTTATCAACAGAGGGTCCTTTACGAAATGTGTTATTGACTCCCTGTCTTATTTTATCCTGAACTACAAATTCGATGAAATCATAGAATTCATAGAATTCTGTTCAATGGTTGTTCGTAAAAATGATAGCGTCATTTTGATGACTATGGGAAAAGGTATGCATGACCCGAGAACTGAAACTGCCATTATGTACGAAGTTGACGGAGTTTTTGAGATGGCGGTTCATGAAAAAGAGACCGGACTTGAACGAACGGTCAAATTCAGAAAAATGCCGGGCCTTAAAATACCTAAAGAAATAATCAGATATGACCTGAGCGAAAAAGGAATTAAAATGGATATGCTACGAAGGGTGCTTTGAGGTGCCCTACTATTCAATCCTCGAAGGTATCATCCGCATAGACCACATAGAAGAGCTTCTCGCTCAAATAAGATCTCTCGAGAAGGAATTTGGCGTCACTATCCAGTTTGTAAATGCAGATCTGATTGCGGGGCATAAACATCTAGAAGTCGCTGTAGAAAAGGCCATCAAAAATTTCTCCAAAAATCCAATTTCATCCACTCTTGGAATGGAGATTCTTCTGTATGTATCAGCCCAAAGGCAGATACAAAAGGCCCTGAACTTTGGCCTACATACTGGACTAAATCGGGTGGGAATTGTCGTCATTCCTCCTTCAAAACACATCGAAGATTCGATAAGGAATATGTTATCCGAAGAACAGGTCCTAGACTTCATACCAGAAAAGGAGGAAGATATTATCAACGCCTTTAACCTAACTGAAAGCGAGGTGTCCATTGCTGGGAAAGAGAGAATACCCGATCTGGTAGTGGAACGAGTGATCCTCTTCAGCCTTTCCAAGAAGTGAAACATTACATATATCTGTTCTTATGCCTTTTTCTTTTTCAAAAACTTCTCACCAGTCCATCCACTTTCGGGACCTCTGGCGAAAGAGTATTTTAGAAGCATTGGGGTTATCATGGTGGTAACAAATGACATCACAACTGCAATTACATATATCTCCTGAGTAACAACTCCATATGAAAGTCCATAGTATGCTACAATCAATCCAACCTCACCTCTCGGGATCATGCCAAATCCTACTCTGGAAGAGCCTGTTTTATTGAATCCACCCACATATGCTGCTATAGCACACCCTACATACTTACCAAGGATCGCAAATATTACAATCAGCAATCCAAGCTCAGCTATGGTTGGTATCTTTCTGACATCAACAAGCATCCCCATTACAACAAAGAAAATCGGAACCAGAAATTCATAAATTGGCCTTAACCTCTGGGCAAGAAATTCTTTATGAGCAGAGGATGACAGAGCTAGGCCAGCTGCATATGCTCCAATTATCATAGCCAGTCCTAACAAGTAGGCCACATATGAAATAAAAAGTCCAAAAGAGATAGCGACTGCCAGCTGACTACCAGGACCTTTAAACAGATGAAGGAATTGAGAGATTTTATCAGAAAATTTCAAACCGAAGAACAATAGCACTACCCAGAATACTATAGCTTTGATCACAACTACCGAGATCTCCCATGTACTCATCGGTGCGCCATTAACGCCTGCGATGGCAATAACAATAGCAAGGACGATTATGCCCAGTACATCATCGATCACTGCAGCACTCAAAATGGTGGTGCCTTCCTCTGTGTTCAACTTCCCCATGTCCTGCAAAACTCTTGCAGTAATTCCAACGCTGGTTGCAGTCATCATAGCTCCAGTAAACAAAGCAGTTCCATAGGCATAGGGTCCTTTATAGAAAAACTCTATTGTGTAAAAACCGAGAAAAAAGGGCAGAACTATTCCAGCAAATCCAACCAATCCTCCAACCTTGCCGAATTTTATGAACTTCTCGAAATCGGTTTCTATACCTACCAGAAACAGTAGCAAGATAACTCCAATATTGGCAATCATATCTATCTCCGGCGAGACCGGAATTGGACCGGTTGTTACTGGATAAAACCCAAACAGAGGGCCAAAAGCAAAAGGACTTAAAATTATACCAGCAATTAGCTCACCGAGAACCTCTGGCTGTTTAAAATATCTCTCAACTATATCTCCAAATATTTTAGCCGCAAACAACATTACGGCAAGATTTAATATTATCTGAGGAATTATCTCTGTAGATGGTGCAGACATCGCATGGTTGTACCTGAATAATTTATAAATTCTTTTTGGTTTATCTTTTATCCTTCCTTGGAGATGGATGACATTGTCAACTAATGTTGACAAATTGTAAAACTATATTTTACAACCAACACAAATGTAGAGGGGCCTAAACTCATTGAATCTTTTCAAGTTCGAATTCCGAATGGAGAACTTTTACAGCTTTTTCTGCATCCCTCGTACTTACCACGAATGAAATGTTGTATTCAGAGCAGCCCTGACTTATCATGATTACATTGATCTTATTTCTGCCCATGGCAGAGAAAACTTTTCCCGCCACCCCAGGAGTGCCAGCCATTCCTGCACCCACAATGGCGATGACAGCGATGTCTTCGATGGTGTTTACTTCCAGATAATCATTATTTATCGATTTTAGAACTCTGTATCCCCTGGCTAGATCCTCTCGAGCAACTACGATGGAACAGTTAAGCTCAGAAGACCCCTGGCTAACCATTACAATGCCTACTCCATTATCCGCAAGCAACTTAAAGGTCTCAGCCAAGATACTTGCAAAGTCCACACCAGCTCCACCGATATTGATGAGACCTACTTTATCAATAAGAGTTATGGCCTTAACTACATCCTCCTTTGCCCTGATCTCCCGTACAATTCTTGTTCCTTCACCATCTGGATTAAAAGTATTTTTAACTCTTACAGGAATATTTTTCCGAATTGCAGGCTCAAGAGCCCTGGGATGGAGAATTTTAGCTCCGAAATAAGATAGTTCCATTGCTTCTCTGTAAGATAACTCTCTGATGACCCTAGCTTCTTTAACGATTTTTGGATCAGAAGTCATAATCCCATCTACTTCCTTCCAGAGCCAGATTTCGTCAGCATCCACTCCTGCCCCAATTAACGTAGCAGTGTAATCACTACCACCTCGTCCCAAAGTGGTTATGGCACCACTTTCTGTTTCTCCTATAAATCCACATATAACGGGAACCATTTTTTTGATCTGCATCAGAGGCTGAATGCGAGTCCTTATCTTCTCTTCCACACCTATTAATGGTCTGGCTCTACCAAAATTCTCATCCGTAATAATCCCGGCATTTCCTCCTGTAATCGCTAAAGAATCTATCCCCAGAGAGCATATGGCTCCTGATACTATTGGAGCTGCGAGTCTTTCTCCAAAGGAGAGAATATAATCCTTTGATCTTGATGAAAGCTCACCCAAATAGGCGATTCCAAGAAGTACTTTTTCAAGTTCATCATGTCTTTGATCTATTTCTACAAGGGTTCTCTCAAGTATATCCTCATCACCGATAGCTTTTCTACATGCTTCATGATGACGTTCTGTCATAGAGGCTATGAACTCTTTAACCAGAGTGGTTTTTCCACTCTCAACTAATCTCATAGATACATCAATTAAACTGTCAGTTACACCGGCCATTGCCGATGTTACAACTGCTATCTCATATCCCCTCTCGTAAAAATGCTTCACTAGACTGGCCACGTGCCCGATGGCGTCTCCATCTTTTACTGAAGTTCCTCCAAACTTCATTACTACTCGCATTTTAAAGGCCACACGTAATACCATTATAAAAATTTTTTCTAACAAGCATGAAGAGGGTGGTTTTTTCACCGGACTTTCAGTCTATTCTCACATCCTCTACTGAAATGCCCTCTTCCACCACTTCTCCAACCACTCTTCCATCTATAATCTTTTTAATATCCCTAACTTCGTTCTCAGATAAAATTATGGCAAAACCCATTCCCATGTTAAAGGTACGGTACATCTCTTTTATGTCCACATTTCCCTCATCCATCAGGAAATTAAAGATTTCATGGGGCTTCAAAGGATCATAAATGTTATAACCAACATTTTTCAGACGCTTAAGTTTGAGCAATCCACTTCCCGTGATATGAGCCAATCCATGTACCTCGACTTTTTTTATTACCTCAAGGATCTCCAGGTAGATTCTTGTTGGTTTCAACAGCTCATCTCCAAGAGTGTGATTCCCAAACGGCTCAGAATAATCAAGTCCTGCCTTATCAACAATCTTTCGTGCTAATGTCAGACCATTGCTGTGTATCCCACTACTCGGCACTCCATAAATCACATCCCCTATCTCTATCTTCTCTCCAGTGATAATCTTTTCTTTATTCACAACTCCTACAGCGGTCCCTGCTAGATCAAAACCTCGGATAATCTCTGGCAAAGTAGCAGTTTCTCCACCCACTAAGGTGACATTTGCCAGTCTACACCCCTCTTCCAGTCCCACCGCTATCTGAGCAAGAATTTCTTTATCCGGATCTTCAATAGCAATATAATCTACAAAAGCCACAGGTTCTGCCCCGATGGCAAATAAGTCATTAACATTCATCGCTACACAATCTATCCCTACTGTGGTCCAGTTTCTCATAGCAGATGCAACAAGAACTTTCGAGCCGACACCATCTGTAGTTAACGCTAAAGCAAAAGAGCCCATATCGATTACTCCTGCATAATGTCCTGTAAGAATTGGTTTTCCGATCCCTGTGCGTGAAAATCTAATTTTATCTTTCAAAGCCCGTATAGCCTGTTCTTCTTTCCTAATATCGACTCCAGCTTTTGCATAATCCATTTTTTCTGTCATCGATTGAAATGGGAATCATAGATAGAAATAACTTGCGATACCTGTCCTACGAGATGGATTTAATATATCAATCTTTTTTATTCATCCCCTCAATCTCTTCTATGCGTTTTTAGTTCTGGTTTCCACTCTATAGTTGAAAAGATCTCTGGAGATCGTACTGTTCTAGAGAGTCTTCTGGATGAGAGGGCAACAAGGAGATACAAAGAGATAGTCAGATCATTGCTAATAACACTAATGTGTTAGAGGTTAAACGAGAATTTTACTTTCAATATTTAGGGTTTTGTAAGTCGTAGACTTACAATTTGTCAGCTGTAGTTAACAATTGTAGTTGACAATTCTAATCAGCCCTTATTTTAACTTGCGTTAAGTTATACAGATATAAAAGGATTAAATTTTTATTGCATCCTGATTTTCAACTTGATGTGACAAAGAATCAAACTCTCAGACAAAGGACCCTAAAACACATTCAAACAGCTATAGATAAGGGCCTTACCGGAATGTCAGTAACCTGTCAATATTATCCATGCCATCATGAAGGACAGGATTGTACCTGGTGTTTCTGTCCATTTTATCCCTGTCTGAACTTTGAACTTGGTGGAAACTACACGGAATCGCGCAAAAATGGCAGACTTATCTGGAACTGTTCTGAGTGTACATGGGTTCATGATCCAGCTATTGCCGAAAGAATTCTAAAACTTCTGAAAAAAGTGACTGACATCCATCTAAAGGACTGGATTTTTTTCTCTGAACTCCATTTTAACCTGTTCTATGGCCATCCACCTTCAACAGGAGAACTCAAAATAGAAAAAAAGATTGAGTCTGACTCCTTAATGAGGATCTACAATCTCGGAAAAAGAGTCATTGAAACTGGACAATTTGTAAAAATATATCATAAGATACAGTTCAAAACCCCTCCATTGATACTGCTCAACAACTGGAATATCAGTGGAGAATATCTCACAAGTAATAGAAGGCCCAAATCTTCGTGGTACAGACTGAACAGTAATATTTACCAATACTGTAGAGGGAGGGCCTTAGTGATCTTTACCCCTTTTAAGGTTGTGGGAGCTGATGACTCATTTGCGACATCCCTTGACCCTATATCATATATCATGAAAAAATCAGGTTAATATCAAAAGTGTTTTTAATAAAACAGCGCCATAAGTCTTGTTCTTCTCATTTCGGCCAGATTCGCTACATATAGTAATACTTAAATAATTAGAAAATCAACTCAAATTCACGCCTTATATCGGAGGGAGTGATTTGACAGAAGCGTTAAAAGAGATTAACGAAAAAATTAAAGAACTGGCAGACAGTGAGCTATTTCAACTGATGTCAAGGTTTCAGCAATGGTACAGTAGCAATCCGGCCTTAGGAGGTTACTCCCCTCTGGACCTGAAATTACTCCAGGAACAATTTCCTAAGCTTCTATCGGAAGAAAATCTCAAGAAGCTTGTTGAACAGGGATTGTTTATCGTGGAATTCGAGGAGTCCTCCCGTCCAAAACTGAGAATAACAGACAAGGGATGGCAGCTGAAGACGAAAATTGAGGCGCTATCAGCTGAAATTTAAGCTGGAGGTGTTGATTTGAAGACAGAAAAGATAGTTATAAGATATAAAAACGTACTGGATCCACTCGGTGAGACCACTGCAGAACCCATTGAACTCAACGACGGCATTGAGACATTGGATGGCAAGGTCATCGGTCTCCTGGACAACGCCAAGCCCAATGCAGATGAGACAGTGAATGCCTTTAAGGAGTTCCTCTCTCAGCGATACGATGTCAAAGAGTGGATCTACAGGAAGAAGCCACTTGCAGGCAATGTCGCTCCGGAAGAAGTCCTCAGTGAGCTTGCAGAAAAATGTGACGCTGTGATAACAGCCCATTGTGATTGAGGATCATGCACGGCCTGGACTATCCGAGATGCGCTAATTCTCGAGAGCAAGGGTGTTCCTGTGGCGACCTTCTGTTCGACCGCGTTTGCTCCCCTCGGGGCTATAGTTGCTGAGGCTCTCGGGCAACCAGATTTGCCCATAAGTGCCCTCAAACATCCCCTTGCGGGTCTAACCCCCGAGGATATCAGAGAGAGAGTAAGACCGGTTATCGATGACGCCATCGGGATGCTTACCCTTTCAAAAGAAGAGAGAATTAAGCGCTACTCGGGTAGGCGCTGGGTAGAAGCGCTCCAGGCCGTGTCTATTGAGGCAAAAGTCGGAGAGGAAGAAGAGGAAGAGAAATAAATGGAGGCATATCATGGCAGATGTAAAGTTAACATCAAGGGAATGGAAAGTGGTCGAATCCAAAGTGGCTGAACTTCCTGTAGACGAAGAAGGAAGGCCGATTCTCGAGCTAGAGCCGCCAATTGACGACATATACAAATTTTTCTACACTAACAGAAGGACTGATGGACTACCTGTTGTCCCACCTACAAAAGAGAGAGTTCTCAAGATGATGAAGTACATAGACAGAGAACCCGACGAAATTCTGGGGTACTTCCCACCGAGGAACTCTGTTGTAACTCCAGAAAAGATTGCCATTAATGCAGTAATGGCTGGCTGCATCCCAGGACATTTTCCTGTAGTAATGCATGCAGTGATGGGATTGATACACAAAGCTTACAATCAGCTTGCCACCACTCTGAATATAGAGGGTATCATCACTACAACTCACCCTGTGCACCCTCTAACCATCGTTAACGGACCAGTAATTCAAGAATTGACTTTCAACGGTGGTGTCAACTGTTTTGGGCCTGGATGGAGAACCAACGCCACAGTCGGCAGGGCCATCTCTCTGTGTATGCTTAACTTGGGAGGAGGGATGGCTGGAATTGTAGATCACGCTACCCATGGGTCTCCCACTAAATACTCTTTTGTGGTTGCCGAGAATGAAGAAGAGAGCCCGTGGGACCCATTGCACGTGAGACGTGGATACGATAGAGAAGACTCCACCGTAACACTGATGGGATTAGAAGGACCCCATAACGTCCAGGACCACCGAAGTGAGACTGGAGAAGACCTATTGCTTTCATATGCAAAAACTGTGTGTGTGGCGGGAATGAACCCATCTACTCTTGCATCAGAGCGCTGGGGTAATATACTCATTGTCGTTAGTCCTGAGTATGCAAAAATTATTCACAGGGATGGGTATGACATAGATGACATCAGAATGTTCATCTGGGAATATGGTCGACAGGACCAGCAGTTCTTCGAGCAGATAGGATACGAGCTACCTAGAGGGGGGCTGATGCCAGAATGGCCCAAATGGGTATGGAACAGGTTTGATGGTGAAGTCCCACCCACAGCGAAGCCTGAGTACATAGAAGTAATTGTTGCTGGAGGGCCAGGTAGACATGGTCTTGTTATGCCCAGTTTTGGATGGACTCATGACCTGACTGTTCCATTAACACTGGCAGATGGAACACCAATACGTTCGGTGATGGATTTCAGAAAAGCAAGAAAAGCCAGAAACCTTGAGTGAGAGGTGCTGAAAAATGGCCGATTTACATGAACTGGTAGCGAATGTGAAGGACGAGGATACACGGAAAGCTCTGGAAGAGCTCGTTAAACAGTTTGAAGAGTTCAAAGAAGAAGTTAGCGTGAGATTCTTCGGTCTTGCCAAGTGGGAGAAGCTCCGCCCTGGAGCACCCAAAATGTAATTTCTTTTTTCTTCTTTTTTATAACTAAAAAACTTAAACTCATATTGACCATCAAAAAAGATTTCATATACTCCACATACACCCATAAATTTACCTCAATGAGATTTTGTTAGCTGTTCTTAATTTTATATGAGCTCATTATAAATTGTATTGTTAGCTCTACAAGAAACGTGATTTAAAAAACTCTAGCTGACTGATTCTAATGTCAGATGGCTTTGTTTTCACCTGATGACATTTACAACGCTTTATTGGAGAAAGAATTCTATGAATATCTCACTGTAATCAGGGCAAATAGGTGAGAGAATTCCAAATATTCTGTAAGAATTACAATGCAAATTTTAATATCGATATGGCTTTTAATCATAATAACAAATAAACATTGTATGAGAATCCTTGGAGTTGATGTAGGAGGGACCAAAATCGAGATTACAGGATACGATGAGAAGTTTTACCATATAAAACGAATTCCTTCAAATGAAGACAATCTGAAAAAACTGAACAGCATTCTTATCAATGAAGCAGAAGGATTTGGAGCAGAAGCAATAGGAATCGGTATCGCTGGATGGCTGGAGGACAGAAGAGTAGTCAAAGCACCCAACCTGCGGTACAAGGACTTTCAATTTAACCTTCCTGTTCCTTTCATTCTGGAAAATGATGCCAACTGCTTTGCCTACGGGGTTCAAAAATTAAGATTTCCAGAAATACTGTATATGGCTGGCATTACTGTGGGTACAGGCATTGGCATGGGTTTGATTCTGAATGGAAAACTCTTTAGAGGGAGAGGAAAAGCGGGAGAGATTGGACATAGTGTTATTCACTCAATCGCAAGAATACCTGATATGTTATGTGTATGCGGTGGTAGAAATCATCTCGAATGTTATTTTTCAGGATGGTCTCTTGAAAAAAAGTACGACGATTTCAAAAGGGTGATCAAAGAAAACTCAGAACAGATATTCAGAGAAAAAGGATATGAATTGTTTATTCAAGAGGTAACCCATCTAGTGACAATTCTTGACCTTGAACTCGTTGCAATAGGAGGTGGCATTGGAAACAAGTTATCGCAAGAGATTGTAAAAAGAGATGTCAATACCATGCTACCTCCTCCATTCACATGTCGGGTAGAAATCATTAAGGAAGACGGAATGGTTGCCAAGGGGGCAGCATTGCTTGCCGAAGACATGCTAAATAAGGAGTAAAGGATGAAGGGGGTAAAGAATAACTTTGTAGAAAGCACTTTCGACCTCAATACCCTAAGAAGACACCCATGGACAGGTTATCAGTGGTCTAAAACAAAAGTAAAAGGTATGGAATGATCTTGAAGTGCATATGTTTTTTATTTCCATGTAAGGTTGACGATACCTTCATGTATTTTTTCAACTTCATCTTTCATAAACGTCTTCATTAAATCGATAGATCGGTGCATACTCGAAAGAACTTTTCTAAATAAGGCAAAAGATTCGAATTTGATCTTTTAATCTAAAAACAGTCAAAATAATAGAAGAAAGAATGGAGTCTAACTCTCCAGAACTATTTCTATGTTTACATCCCTCGGTACCTGGATCCTCATCAACTGTCTAAGAGCTCTCTCGTCTGCATCGATATCTATCAGCCTCTTGTGGATCCTCATTTCCCAGTGATCAAAGGTCTCACTTCCCTCTCCATCGGGACTTTTTCTGCAAGGCACTACCAGACGCCTTGTTGGAAGAGGTATCGGCCCCGATATGGAAACCCCTGTTCTCTCAGCTATCTGCTTAATCTGTTGACATATTCCATCCAATTCCCTAGGGGAAACACCTGAGAGCTTGATCCTCGCCTTTTGTTTCATTTTAGTCCCTTGGTACAAGATCTATACACATTCCAGCAGCTATAGTTGTACCCATATCCCTGATGGCGAATCTACCGAGATGTGGGATGTCTTTAACCTTTTCAAGCACCATTGGCCTAGTAGGAACCACCTTAACTACTGCAGCATCACCGGTTTTGAGGAACTGGGGGTTCTCTTCTTTGACCTGTCCGGTCTTGGGGTCCAGTTTCTTCAAAAGTTCCATGAAGGTACACGCCACCTGAGCTGTATGTGCATGAAACACCGGAGTATATCCAACAGTAATGGCCGTTGGATGCTGAAGGACCACAATCTGAGCGGTAAATTCTTTCACGACAGTTGGTGGTTTTTCTGGATGACCACAAACATCGCCTCTCCGAATGTCTTTTTTCCCAACGCCTCTCACATTGAAGCCTATATTATCTCCCGGCTCTGCAACCTGAATGGGCTCATGGTGCATCTCAATAGACTTTACTTCTCCGGACACTTTTGGTGGTTCAAAGATCACTTTGTCTCCGACTTTCATTCTCCCGGTCTCTACTCTCCCAACTGGTACAGTTCCAATACCCGAAATGGAGTAGACATCTTGGATAGGCACTCTTAACGGTAGGTCTACAGGTTTTTCAGGCTCTTTAAGCTGGTTCAGAGCTTCGAAGAACGTAAAGCCATCATACCAGGGAGTTCTTTCACTCTTACTCGTTATATTATCTCCATTGTAAGCTGAGGTGGGAATCATTGGTATATCATTAGGCTTGTAACCCACCATCTTAAGAAGGTCAGACACCTGTTTCTTCACTTCTTCAAAGCGCTTCTGATCGTAATCCACGGCATCCATTTTGTTAATAGCAACAATCAATTGTCCGATGCCCAGAGTTCTGGATAAAAATACGTGCTCTTTCGTCTGTGCCATTACCCCATCTGGAGCAGCTACCACAAGAACAGCTGCATCTGCCTGGCTTGCTCCGGTAATCATGTTCTTAACGAAATCTCTGTGGCCTGGGCAATCCACTATGGTAAAGTAAAACTTGTCTGTTTCGAATTTTCTGTGAGCGACATCGATGGTGATACCCCTTTCTCTCTCTTCTTTCAGGTGATCCATGACCCATGCAAACTCGAATGTTGCTTTTCCTTTGGCCTCAGCTTCTTTTCTGTACTGTTCGATAATATGTTCTGGAACTTCACCGGCTTCATACAGAAGCCTGCCTACCAGTGTCGATTTTCCGTGGTCGATGTGACCTATTATTGCCAGGTTGATATGTGGTTTCTGGTCCGACATACTTATCATCCTCCTTACGAGATTTTTTTCCTCATATATATTATTTAGCCAACGTAATCAGTTGGTTTGGGTATTTCAAGTTTTAAACCTTTACGCTTTCTAACATCCATAACGATATCATTCAGCATTGCTTGAGGTATGGGCTCAAATCCAGCATGCTCTGTAGCCCATAAAGCTCTACCTTCTGTGGCTGAGCGGATATCTCCTGCGAATCCAAACATCTCTGCAACTGGCGCCTTGGCTTTCAATGTTACCATATCACCTTCAACATTCATGTCCAGAACCTGACCCCGTCTACCCTGAATTTCTCTGGTTACATTACCCATTAACTCTTGTGGAACAGAAATGAATATGAACTGCATTGGTTCGAGAATTGCTGGTTTGGCGGTTAGAATAGCTGCATGAATAGCCTGTCTTACAGCAGGAATCACTTGAGCCGGGCCTCTGTGCACAGCATCCTCATGCAACTTCACATCTACCAGCTTCACTTTGACAGCCTGACATGGTTCTCTTGCCAGGGGACCATTTTTCATGGCCTCTTTGAAGCCTTCCAGAATCAACTCCATGGTTTCCCTGAGGTATTGTACACCTTTAGTTGCATCTATAAAGAGATTGCCCTGGAATATTTCTGTAACACCTTTGGCCTCTTCTTTATTTAGACCTGCTTCTTCAAATTTCCTTCGCCTTTCTACTTTATCCATCCTCATGGATACTTCGCCGGATTTTATAAGCTCTACAACAGATTCTGGCAGTGGTTCTACCTGAATGTAAAACCTGTTGTGTTTGTTAGGCGATTTGCCTTCTATAACTTCTGAAATACCCTGAACGGTTTCTCGATATACCACAATCGGAGGTGAAGTTCTAAGCCTGAGACCTTTATCCCTTTCAATCTTTGCAATCACTACTTCCAGATGGAGCTCTCCCATCCCAGATATTAGATGCTCACCCGTTTCTTCATTGATCTGCACGTTGAGAGTAGGATCTTCTTTAGAGACCTGCCTGAGAACCTCTATAAGCTTTGGTAAATCTTTCATATCATCAGCTTCAACTGCTACAGTAACAACAGGTTCGCTGACATGCCGGATTTCCTCAAAAGGCATCATTTTTTCGAGGGTGGTGGCAGTACATCCCACATAAGCATCCTTCAGTCCAACTACGGCAGCTATATTGCCTGCTGGAATCTCTTCTACTTCAATCCTGTCTGGACCCATGAACACTCCTACTTGCTGGACTCTATTCTTTGCATAAGTGCCACTGATGTATAGCTCTGTCCCTCTCTTTAACATACCTGAGAACAATCTCCCGGTGGCAACTTCACCCGCGTGGGGATCTATACTAATATCCGTTATCATAAAAGCCACTGGCCCGTTTGGATTGCAGTTAAGCATTGCCATTCCAATTTCAGATTCTTTATCTCCCTTCCATATTACTCCAATTCTCTCCTTCTGTGCTTCAGTAGGGCTTGGTAAGTGCCTAACAACCATATCCAAAACGACTTTAAACAGAGGGGTTTTCCTTGCCAATTCTTCCATATTCCCTGCCTTACAGAGGTCAAACACTTCGTTAAATCCAACACCGGTTTTTTTCATGGCCGGAACTGATATAGCCCATTTGTAAAGGGCAGAACCAAATGCAACAGTTCCGTTAGATGCATCAAGTTTCCATTCCTGGTACTTTTCCGGCCTCATGGATTTTATGTATTTGTTAACCTGATTGATTACCTTGGCCAACCTCATTTGCATTTCCTGTTTATCAACTTCGAGTTCATTGATCAGCCTATCAACTTTGTTAACGAAAAGCACTGGTTTCACATTCTCTCTTAAAGCCTGCCTCAGAACAGTTTCAGTCTGAGGCATAACACCTTCAACTGCATCAACAACTACCACTGCACCATCTACAGCCCTCATGGCTCTTGTCACATCTCCTCCGAAATCAACATGGCCGGGGGTATCAATCAAGTTTATAAGATAATCCTCTCCATCAAACTCATGAACCATGGAAACGTTAGCTGCATTGATGGTTATGCCCCTAGCCTGTTCCATCTCATCAAAATCCAAGAACAGTTGCCTTCCAGCTAACTCCTCTGATATCATCCCTGCTCCGGCAAGAAGATTATCGGAGAGGGTGGTTTTTCCGTGATCTATGTGGGCTACTATTCCAATGTTACGTATCTTGTCCGGATAGTTCATCAAATGTTTTACCCGTTCAACCATTTTCTTGCGTCTTCCCATACTCCATTACCTCTGTATTATTTCTTCACCTGGTTTATCTGGCTATCATTTATCGGGCAGCCTTGGCAACCCTTTCTTTCTCTTCTTTTCTCGATATGGCAAAACTCTTATTATCGTTATTTGCTGCAGCAATGATTTCTTCAGCCAGACATGCTTCAATAGACTTCTTTGACTTAAAGGCCGCTCTTCTTGCACCCTCAGCAATGTTCATGAGGGCCTGATCCACTCTTCGCTGGGTAGATGTGTCTACCGCTTTTGGAACGGCAATACCACCGTATTTGAGCCTTACAATTTCTTCCCTCTGGCCTGCATTCTCAATAGCTTTTATCAAAACTTGAAGGGGATTTTTCTTTGTCTTCTTATGAATGATTTCAAAAGCTTCCCTTACTATGCTATAGGCTTTCTGCTTTTTTCCGGTATTATGCTCCTTCCGCATCACTTTATTGATCAATCTCTCCACAATAAAAACTTCTTTTTTGGCAAAAGGAACATTAGCATGTCTCCCACAATTATGGTAAACATATCTTGGAGTAAGATTTATATAATCTGCCATTGCAGCATCTTCAACTACTACTTCTGTAGGGTCCCATTTTCCGAAAACGAGAACATCTTCTTTCGTAAGACTGTATTTACCCATTTCTTCAGTACTTTCCACAACTTTCACCTCACTGGTTTGTCCTTACGTCCTCTGACCAACTCTTCAAGGGATACATTGTTTACCTTGATAACTTGGAACCTCACTCCAGGAATATCTCCCTTAGATTTACCCATAGCACCCCCAATCCTTTCGATTACAACCTCGTCATGCTCATCAATGAAATTTATGGCTCCATCTCCAGGACAGAAAGCAGATACCTGCCTTCCATTCTTTATTAGTTGAACTCTGACACATTTTCGGATAGCAGAATTGGGTTGTTTCGCTTCTACCCCAACTTTTTCTAGAACTATACCCCTTGCCTGAGGTGCACCTTCGAGGGGGTCAGCCTTTATATTGAGTCTCAATACTCTTCTCGCATATTTCTTGTCCTTCCATCTGAATTTCTTTCTGTCATTTTCCAGTTTTCTTGCCGCAAATAATCCTCTTGCCATGAATCATCACCTGATAACTACATCATCAACATCGTGATGTCTGCTCACAAGCACTTTTGCCTTATTTATATTTTTTCCATCTTTTCCTATAGCGAGTCCCTTATCCTTGAAATCCACGTTAACAATCGCCACTTTTTTACCATTTCTCTCGGTCATGGATACCTTTACCTTGATCGGTTTAAATATATTCTCCAGGAACTCAACCACATCATCAGAATGCTCTACTATTTCAATCTTTTTGCCCAGCAATTTCTTAACCCTGTTTATATTCGAGCCACCCCGTCCTATTGCGAGTCCCATTTCACCTTTTTTAACCACAAAAATAATCTTGTCATTATCTTCATCAACCACACAATCTTTCACTGAAGCGCCGGTTATAGACTCAAATATTGTAAGATATCTGATACCTTCTGTAGACAGCCTGATACCCATTAAACCCCCTCACTGGATTTGGAGAATTTCTGAATCTCCTGGATCTACTACTGCGAGGGTTAATACAGAAAAAGGTTTTCCACATGCAGCACCTAGATCAATGTTGGTTCCTTCATACCGATACACCGGAACATCAGAGTTCTCTATCTGTTCTAGAATATTTCTAGGACAGTTTGAGGCAACAATCACCATTTTGGCCTCTTTACCCCTTAAAGCTTTTAAAGTTTTTTTCGACCCAAGGTATACTTTTCCGTTCTTAATGGCTTTTCTAATCGCTCTATCTATATCCACACTCATTTACTTCTACCTCCCAGTTTCGAGATAAGTTCTACATCACCAGTTCCCAGCTTAATAGCCTGACCTACAATCACGTTTTCAGTAACTCCAGAAAGGTTATCTGTATCACCCCTGATTGCAGCTTCAAGGAGATGGTTCACCGTAACTTCAAAGGCAGCCCTCGATAACACGCTAACCTTTTCTCCTGCCACTCCATGTCGCCCTACTTGCTTCACTTCACCATCGTTAGTCATCATATCGGCTACAAGCATAATGTGTCTGACGTCTACATTTAAACCTTGCTCCTCTAGAGTGTCCAGAGCCTCCTTTATTATTGCATTTCTGGCAGCCTCTATGCCAAGAACTTCGGCTATTTCCAGAATGTTGTTTGTCGTCGTTCGTCTGTAATCCACACCTTTTACACGCATAACTTTTTTCAGATTTGATCCTTCAGTATAGAGAACATATTCCCCTTCCTCTTTCCGTATTATGACCCGACGGATCTCTTTTATCCCCTTTATCACAATATCCTTCATCTTTTCCACAGTCTGAAGGAGTTTCCTGTAAGATGGTTCTTTGGGCGAGAGGTATAACTTGCCATCTTTTTCTTCCACATCAACTTTCAGACTTTTACTCAGTTTTTTCACCAGCTCATCTTTATCCACCTGTTTTCGTTCCATCACTTTCTCATCGAGGAAGAGAATGATTTTCATTCCGGTAATATCCACAGATATGTCAGCCAGATCTGTGATGTATGTGGCCTCTATTCTGTTGGCCACTTCTCTTGCAAGTTTTCTGTCATTTGAGTAATCGTCCTGAAGGCGTATGGTCATTATCGGAGTGCTCGGGGTTTTCCTCACATCCATGATCTCAATAAGTCTCGGTAAACCAAGAGTGACGTTGATCTCTGCCACACCTGCATAATGAAAGGTCCTCATGGTCATTTGAGTTCCTGGCTCACCTATTGACTGAGCAGCAATAATCCCGGCAGCTTCTCCAGGTTCCATCAGATTGCTAAGATACTCCTCATAGCATCTATCAATTATTTTTTTAAGGGACTTTTTATTGAGATCGAGTTTTGCCAGTTCTTCTCGTATATCTCTTCTGACGCTTTCAGGGAAAGGGTATTTTTTTAATTCTTTTTCAATTTCTTTGATATCCATACCACTAACCCCCACTTAACACTTCCTCTACAATCCGCTTCACATCAATGGCCTTGCCTCGATAACTTTTACTTGGGTCTACACCATCATCTCCGTATCTGAACTGGACCACTGCTCCTTTGGTGTCCCTAACCGTTCCGTCATACTCTATCTTAAGGTCTTGGAGAGCGTTGATCAATCGCCTTTGCAAATACCCTGACTGAGATGTCCTAACAGCAGTATCAACCAGACCTTCTCTCCCTCCGACTGCATGGAAAAAGAACTCCAGGGGATTAAGTCCCTTCTTATAGCTAGACCTGACAAAACCACGAGCCTCTGCTCCAAGCTCTCCTCGCTTGAAATGTGTCAGACTCCTGCCTGAATAACCTCTCTTGATCCTTTCACCTCGAACAGACTGCTGACCCACACACCCCGCCATTTGAGTGAGGTTCAGCATGGAGCCTCTCGCTCCAGATATGGCCATTATTACTGCTGAATTATTCAACCCAAGATAATTTCCGGCGATCTTTCCGGCTCGATCCCTTGCCCTGCCAAGACTTTGCATTATTCTCAGTTCAAGGGTCTCTTCAATAGTTCTTCCAGGCAGTGGATCGAGTTCACCCTTCTTGAAGGCCATCACAAGATTTGCTACTTCATTCTTAGCTTCTTCCATCACTTCATCTATCTGCCTGACTGCTTCCGGCGGAATGTCTTCATCATCTATACCAAAACTGAATCCCATGTGCATTATAGCCCTGATAGCCAGCCGGGTTGTGTTGTCCAGAAATTCTTTAGCTGCTGCTGTTCCATATTGCCTGACGATCTGATCTATCACCAAACCTTTGAAGGCTCCAATTGCCTTCTCATCCACAGTTCCATGCTCCAGAACTCCATTTTTAATGACCACATAGGCGTCTATATCACACTCAGTTTCTTTGCACACATCACAATTACGGCATATCTCCGCCTTAAATGTCATATTCAGGCCTTCTGGTAAAATCAGACTAAAAATCTGTTTTCCAGTCCAGTATTTCACACCATCTATTTCATAAGCAGGTTTTGGAAGCTTCTTGACATCAAGTGGTTTTATTATCTCCATAACCTCTTCTTTTGTAAACCTGTTATCTCCTTTGGTCAGAAGATACAAGCCTGAGATATGATCATGGATACCCCCAATAATTGGACCACCAAATCGTGGTGACAGAATATGTTCCTGAACACTCATTAGAATTTTAGCCTCTGCCTGGGCTTCAAGAGACTGTGGTACGTGTAGATTCATTTCATCTCCATCAAAATCAGCGTTGTAGGGAGGGCACACCGCAGGATTGAGCCTGAAAGTTTTATAAGGTAAAACTCTGACTTCATGGGCCATGATACTCATCCTGTGAAGAGATGGCTGTCTGTTAAAGAGTACGACATCCCCGTCCATGAGCTGTCTTTCCACTACCCATCCTGGTTCAAGTTTCTCTGTAACTTCCTCAGCATTATTTTCTGTTACTTTCACTCTCCGTCCATCCGGCCGGATAACGTAGTTGGCCTTTGGATGTTCTGTCCTGAGAATGAATTTTCGCGCCTCTTCAAGATTGTACCTGCTTACATACATGGGTACTGTAAGCTCTTCTGCAATGGCTTTGGGCACACCTACTTCTCCAATACTCAAATTCGGATCTGGGGATATAACCGTTCTTGCAGAAAAATTAACCCTTTTACCTGACAGGCTTCCCCTGAACCTTCCTTCTTTACCTTTGAGTCTTTGTGAGAGTGTTTTTAAAGGTCTGCCACTTCTGTGTCTGGCTGGTGGAACTCCTGAGACCTCATTATCCAAATAGGTAGTCACATGATACTGCAACAACTCCCACAGATCCTCAATAATCAACTGAGGGGCTCCCGCTTCTTTGTTCTCCTGGAATCTCTGATTAATCCTTATTATATCCACTAGCTTATGGGTTAAATCATCTTCACTTCTCTGACCGCTTTCGAGAGTTATTGAAGGACGAGTGTTGACAGGAGGGACTGGCAATACAGTAAGGACCATCCATTCCGGACGGGCACTCGCTGGATCCATACCAAAAGCTTTTAGATCCTCATCTGGGATCTTCTCAAGCCTTTCTCTTATATCTATTGGAGTGAGGCGATGCTCATTCTCATAGTAAAAAGTGGGTTTTTCAAATTTGATGTCTACACGTTGCTCCCCACAGTGAGGGCACTCTTTTGTCTTGGAGCTAATAGCAAATACCTCTTTTACAAGGTCTTCAATATCTCCTCCAGTCTCTCTTCTCCGCTCTATCTCTTCAACAATCTCGTCCCGTTTTTTATCAGGAAGCAGAATTCTGCCACAATTTCTACAGGTAGCATTCAGCAACTTCCCGATTAACTTGGCGTAACCTACATGGATTACAGGAGCGACTAGCTCCACATGACCAAAATGTCCTGGACATTCACCAATTTTCCCACCACAGGTTTTACATCTCAGACCAGGATCAATAACCCCCAGCCTCTGATCCATCAACCCCATGTCTATAGGATACCCGTCATCATCATAGGTATCAGGAGTAATGATCTTGGCTACACTCATCTTCCTGATTTCTCTGGGGCTTAACAGTTCAAACTTAATACTTCTGATTCGTTTTGGTGCCATTTTAACCACCCTATACCCTGTCCTCGAGTACAAGTCTCGGAGCTATACCCATAGATTTCATCTCGTCAAGAAGGAGCTTAAAAGCATAGCTCATTTCCACTGGATAAATGTCTGAATCGTCGTCACATGTCGTGCAGTATGCTGTTTTCCTTTTATTGTCATAGAGTGCCACCATTCCACATCGACTACAGACATAAACCTCTACCTTATCCGACTCATCCAGCAACCGGTCTTTTAATGCCAGTGCTGCACCATGACCTATAAGTACATCTCTCTCCATTTCTCCAAACCTGAGACCGCCTTCTCTCGCCCTACCCTCAGTGGGCTGTCTTGTTAGAACCTGTATGGGACCTCTTGATCGTGCATGAATCTTTGAAGCCACCATGTGGTAAAGTTTCTGATAATAAATAACTCCAACAAAGATGTCCACCTTGAACTTCCGACCAGTAATACCATCGTACATTACCTCTTTACCTGTGTGGGAGAAACCGTACTTCAAAAGAGCCTGCCTGAGGTCCTCTTCAACTTCTCCCTGAAAAGCAGTTCCATCTATTCTCCTACCCTCCAAGGAGCCAACCTTGCCACCGATCATTTCAAGAACATGACCTACAGTCATTCTGGAGGGTATGGCATGTGGATTGACGATCATATCAGGAACGATACCACTTTCTGTAAAGGGCATATCCTCATGGGGGATTATAATCCCTATCACCCCTTTCTGACCATGTCTCGAGGCAAATTTATCTCCAAGCTCTGGTATTCTGAGGTCCCTCACCCGAATTTTAGCTAATTTTGACCCTCCTTCCGATTCCGTCAGAACCACCATGTCTACAATCCCCTTCTCATTGGAACGCATGTTAACTGAAGTTTCTCTCCTTTTCTGAGGAGTAAGCCCAAATTCAGTGGGTTCTTCAAGGAATCTAGGTGGACTGGTTTTTCCTATCAGCACATCGTTGGGGCCAACGTTTGTTTCAGGATGTACCAGCCCATCCTCATCTAGTCTCGCATAGGCTTCTGCCCCCCTAGCCCCCATGATCTCCCCCCCGGGTATCTCGAATTTGTCTTCCTGTCCTCCTGGATACTTCCTTTCTTCCCCTTCATAGGTCCGGAAGAAATGACTTCTTCCCAGGCCCCTATCAATGCTCCCTTTATTTATGATTAGGGCGTCCTCGATGTTGTATCCTTCAAAGGAGAGCACAGCCACCACGAAGTTCTGACCTGCAGGTCTTTTATCAAATAGAATGGCATCCATGGTGGATGTCTTAACAAGGGGGATTTGGGGATAATGAAGAACATGACTTCTTGTGTCCAGTCTGTATCTGAGATTGGAACACGGAAATCCAATAGATTGTTTTATCATCCCTGCGCCCATGGTGTTCCTCGGGCTTGCATTGTGCTCTGGATACGGGATTGAACCGGTACATATCCCCACAATGAGAGAGGGGTCTATTTCCAGATGGGTATGTTCCTGGGTTAAACTCTCCTCATCTATGGCGATGAGAGTATTCTCTTCTTCCTCAGCATCTATATACTCGATCACCCCTTCATTGACAAGATCATCGAAAGTTATTTCTCCATTTTTAAGCATTTCCACATGGTTTTCAGTCAGGAGGGGGGTACCATCTTCCACAACTATTAGAGGGCGCCTCACTCTTCCACGATCTGTATTTATCCTGACTTCATTGGTATCTTCGTAGAAAACCACATTTATCTGATGAGAGATCTTTCCTCGTCTCCTTAACTCTCGAATATTCTTTGTCAGCTCCTCCCCATTTCTATGGAATCCTACCAAAGCCCCATTAACGTACACTTTACAGCTTACGGGTAAAGCTTCAAGGGTTAACTCTTCACCGGCCAATGAATTACTTTTCATCAGAACTCCCTCCTTATCGGCTCAACTCCCAGATCGAATAGTATATGTCTTACAATATCCTCATCCACTCCTGTCGATACTTCTGCCATTTGAGCAAAATTCTTAACCAGACCACAGTTAGGACCTTCCGGGGTTTCAGACGGGCAAATTCTTCCCCATTGTGTAGGATGTAGATCTCTTGCTTCAAAATGTGGCTGAGACCTAGACAGAGGGGAGATTACTCTTCTGAGATGAGATAACACAGAGACATAATTCGTTCTATCTAGGAGCTGGGAAACACCAGTTCTGCCACCCACCCAGTTCCCTGTCGCCATGGGATGCATTATTCTTTCAGTCAGTACATCAGCTCTGACGGCCGTTGCAAGAGTTAAATCACGATTCCTTACCTTAGCCCTTTCAAGCTGGTACTTGATATCTTTAGCCAGTCTGATGAAAGAGACTCTGAAAAGGTCTTCCATCAGATCTCCTGCCAGTTTTAGTCTTTTATTGGCATAATGATCTTTGTCATCTTCTCCTCTTCTACCAAGGGCCAGTTCAAACACTGCTTCAGCCATTCTTCCTAGGAAAAAAGCTTTAGCACGTCTGTCTTCTTCTTCTGTCCCCAGATGTGGGAGCAAATAATTGTCAATTACGTAATTGGCCCTTGTTATACGATACTCTCTTGCCTGTCCCGGAGCCACTTTCTTTCCGATCAGCTCAATGGCCTCTTCCTGAGTTTCAACCTCTGCCATCTCCAAGTTTTCAAGCATGTATTTCAGTATTTCAGGATCGTTGGAAACCATTCCTACTATTTCCTGGTCGCTTTCCACCCCAAGAGCTCTCATCAATGTTACAAAGCTTAACCTCTTGGGTATATATGGGAACGATACTTCAAGAAGAGAATCTTTCCCTCTTTCAACAATAACCAGAGCCCGATACCCAAATTTCTGAGAGAAGACTTTGGCCACTTCGATCCTATCACCATATCGCTCTTCAAACTCAAGGAAAATCTTGTTTGGTGCCAGATCCTCAAGGCTCATCAAAACCCGCTCACTGCCATTAACTATGAAATATCCTCCCGGATCAAGGGGGTCTTCTCCATATTTGCTCACATCATCAACAGTGTTAAGATTACATCTGGATGACCGCACCATTATAGGAAGCATACCAATACGTACGGTCTCTTCTTCTTTTTCTTCTCCCTGATCCACCACTGTCCCTGTGAGATACAGAGGGGCAGCATATGTCAGATTTCTGATTCTGGCCACATGAGGGAAAAGAGTTATCTCAGATCCATCAGCTTCTTTAACTATTGGAGTTCCAACTGATATCTTGCCCAGTTTAACATATGTATCAGGTATATCTGTCTCAATTTTTTCCTGCTCATCAATCACACTCTGAAGACCTTTCTCAATGAAGTAGTTGAAGGAATCGAGCTGATGTTTTACCAATCGTTCGTGAGTAAAATACGATTTTGCAAGAGCTGCCCTATCCAGCATACGACACCACCTACTCCACAACCACCCTATACACCACAGCCTCTTTCGCAGTGAGACTGTTTCGCGTTATTTTAATCACATCACCAACTTTTGCACCAATCTCTTTAGCAATTGGGTCCTCTTTACGTATTTTTGGAAGCTGGTGCTTTTTAATGTTCAGAACGGTTAACACTTTCTCAGCTTCTTCCTTCGAGAGAATCTCATGTTTCGGAACAAGTATATGCTCCTGTAATTTAATCTTCATTTTTTTACCTCCTGGCCGAGCTTTCCGGCCTCCTTATATACCCATCCACCATATAATCCATCTATAGCCTCTGTAAAAGGGAAAAATAGCGGGCTCGAAGGGATTTGAACCCTTGACCACCTGGTTAAAAGCCAGGTGCTCTGCCTGACTGAGCTACGAGCCCATAAACCAGTCTGTTTTGCAAACGCCAATTCTTCAAACATAATGTGCCTCAAATCTTCTATCTCCAACCCCATTTCATCCGATGGAACGTAAGGATGAGTACCTTCACTAATGAAATTTAAATTTTTCCATCACTCCTACCCAGTCCATGGCAATAGTTCTTAAACTTTTTGGCCATCCCATCTACTTATCCCTTAGCAACACCCAAAGGAAGTAATCTCGCCACCTTGCTGGAGATTCCAGCCCTATCCACCACATCCACTACATCATCGCTCAGTTTATAAGCACCTGGTGCCTCTTCAGCCAGCAGCGCATCATGAGTTGCCCTCACGTAGATCCCCCTCTCAGCAAGAGATCTTTTAACTTCCCTGCCTCGTATCTTCCTTTTCGCTGCCGCTCTGCTCATCACTCTTCCAGATCCATGACAGGTAGAGCCAAAACTCTGTTCCATAGCCTTTTCAGTTCCCCTTAAAATATATGATGGGGTTCCCATACTACCGGGAATGATAACAGGCTGTCCCGTATCCCTGTAATCTGAAGGAACTTCAGTCATTCCAGGTCCAAAGGCTCTTGTTGCACCTTTTCTATGTACACAAACCTTTACTTTTTTACCATCCACTACATACTCCTCAAATTTCGCAATATTATGAGCTACATCGTACACAAGATCCATCCCCAGATCATCTTCTGATGCTCTGAATACCTTTTCAAAGGTTTCTCTAACCCAGTGAGATATTATCTGCCGGTTTGCCCACGCATAATTGGCAGCAGCTGCCATCCCCCCAAAATAATTCTGACCTTCCTCAGATTGAATGGGCGCACATGCCAGTTGTTTGTCAGGCAATTTGAACCCATACTTTCTCGAAGCCCTTTCCAGTATCATAAGGAAATCTGTACAAATTTGATGCCCTGCTCCCCTACTACCACAGTGAACCATCACCACCACATTTCCTTCCTCTAAACCATAAACTCTGGCCGCCTGTTCGTCATAAATTTTATCTACATACTGAACCTCCAAGAAATGGTTACCACTACCAAGGGTTCCAAGTTGAGGTTTCCCTCTCCCTCTAGCTTTTCTACTCACCACTTCAGGTTTCGCTCCTGAGAGGGCTCCTCCTTCTTCACAATGTTCCAGATCATCACTCTTTCCAAAACCAGTCTCAACAGCCCATTTAGCTCCTGATACAAAAATCTCATCAAGCTGGCTGTCAGTTACCCTCAATTTACTCTGGGATCCGACACCAGAGGGTACATTGATGAAAAGCTGGTCTATGAGCTCTTTTATTTTATTTCGAACCTCATCAACTTTAAGATTTGTCTTCAAAACTCTCACACCACAATTGATATCAAAACCCACACCTCCGGGACTTATAATTCCCTCACTTACCTCAAAAGCACCAACTCCACCAATTGGAAAACCATATCCCACATGAACATCAGGCATAACCAGCGAGGCCTTTTGAATTCCTAGCATCATGGCAACATTAGCTGCCTGCTCTACAGCCCCTTTTTCCAGGGCGTTCATCATCTTTCTAGAAACGAAAAACCAGGCTGGAACCCTCATTCCATACTTATGGTTTCTTGGCAACTCCCATAGATAATCATCTATTTTCTTGAAAATGTTCTCCATACTCACCCTCCTAAATATCAATTAGCACATGTGCTCGGAACCTATCATCTACCTGCTCTACTTTAAAATCATGCAGGGTTATGGCCTTAGGAGCCACATCTACCACATCTGGTGTGATCCTCCCACCTACGACATTGGATTTCAGACGTAGTATGGTTTTACCATCTGATTGTTCGATTTTCTCTATATTAATTTTTTCTACCTCCAGAGGGACAAAAAATTCTGCATCAAAATAATACACCAGTTCATTTAACCAAGCGTACAGCAAATCTTCGAGATTCTCTCCTGTTACTTGAATCTCTCTTTTAGTATCTTTATTAATTTTATCTACAGATACAAAAGCATATGCAAAGGCTTCAGTTGCGTTTTTAAAAAGCTCTTCTGGAAATCTGCCAAATACTTCAAAGGCAACGTCAGCTGTATGGTCTATAAACCTATACTTCTCCATCGTACACCATGTCTCTGGTGAACTTCCTTATATACTTTGCCTGAACAGCAGACACAAACAAGGTATTTTCACCAATCTTAATCCTGAAATCCGTCTCTTTTGGTTTTTTATACTCCACTGGCAATATCACGGGTCCAGCACATGAAGTACACACCCTGTAATCTCTGCCTTTATTCTTTATATACTCCACTAGGTCAGGGTCGAGATCGAAAACAAGCTGTTGCATGAATGTGGGTATTACCCCCACTAAATAAATCTTGTGGTTAATTTTATAATATTAATTCATTAAGTATTTGTAACAGGGAATATCCTGCAGGATACCATAGATCTCATCATAACATATAATCCGACAATCATTCCGACTATCCCTATCACGAATATGATCCCAGAATATTGTTGAACGAGTAAGATGGAAAAAAACAATCCTCCGGTAAGTAATCCCAGAGAAGATAGAAGTATTAGTAAGCCAAATAAACATGGTGGGCATCCAACGAAACTGAAGATTCCCGCAAATATTGCGCCCATAAATCCTGCTGCTCCATTTTTTCTGGATTTTCGCAACCTGAAAGATGGTGCTACAAAAACCACATATAAAGCCAAAAGCAGAGAAAAAGGAAGGTAGATGAAGAAACGGGAAAGAGCTATGAGAACTGAAACTTCCGCAGAATACCCGAACACAAGACTATATAGATATGCATCAAAAAAAGTCAAAAACGAGTAAACGATAATGAAGGAGGTTAAAAACAGAGTTTTGCTGTTGTATACTGTAATTTTTATCAGCTCGGTATATTGACCCATTCTCATCCATCCAAAATCAAATAAATAAAAAATAATAAAAATTTAAGGAAACACGTCTCACTCCACTACTATTGTACCGATCATCCCTGAATTCTCATGGAACTTGCATACCAGTTTGTATTCGCCATCCTCATTAAATTTAACCAGCAATGAATCTCCTTTTGACAGTGTTTCATCTACCATCTCCCCATGTTCACCCTCTATAATCGTCACTGTATGAGTTCCTTCTTCATCCTTAAACTCAACTACATCTCCTTTATCAACTCTTAGCTCTGATGGAGAGAACTCAAAGTTCTTCAGATTCACAGTCAGAGACGGTGTCCCTTCCTTTACAACCACCACTTCATCATGGCCTTCTTCCACGTTTACCTGCACTTCTTCAGTTTTTTTGGAGTTGTCCACACATCCAGAAACCAGCAGTGCTGCCACCAACACTACCAAGATTCCTAATTTGAACACCTTTTTCATGTTCCTCATATATTTCACCTCCTGATTCACTTTTTGTATTTTCACACCTCTTTTCTATCTCCTCAAACCCCAAAGGTGAGTCTAACAGCATCTCTTACTCCTGGTGCAAGACCAATTGTGATCAAAGCGAATTTGATGAAGTTATTCAGCTCTCCTTCAGACCTGAGCTCCTTGTCAAGATAGTACAATATGGGTATGAAAATCATAAATTTGAGAAGAAACATAACAAGGCCAGATCCTGTGAGATTAATGGCTAATCTCGGCAAAACATGTTTCTCCCAGTAACCAAAGAAATCTATGGCTATGAAAGTAGCAGTTGCATCTGTCATCTGAGCAAAAATCACCATTGAATTGATGGTCGTGGCTAAAGGCGAGTAGATGGCTCGAAACCCATAATAAAAAGTAAGCGTGAGGACTGATGCAATTCCAAAAACAGCCAGAAGAACTGCTCCATTTATAACATTAAGCCCGGATACCAGTATGAAGATTATAGCAAGAACACACACTACACCGATACTTGCATACACCCTTTCATATCTATATCCGCGTCGATTCTTTAGAAAGACTGCGATGGATAAAGCTGTGATAGCCACAAAAAAGATGAGAAAATAGATGAGGGGTGTAATCAGTAAGTATTTGAAAGGAGGAGCAACTAGCTCTCCATCTTCCACTACCCTCAGAAGAGCTCCTGAGAGGATGTAAGGGATGTTCGCCACCACAAAGGTTCTGTCTACTGTTACTTCCATCTTCCTCAGGAGTTTGAAAAGAAAGAGGACGAAGAGAACTAACAGCAATGCCCACGTAAGGGTATTCACTGGATTGTATCCAGTATCGTAGAGAATTGGATCAATGTAATATTTCTGAAAAAAAGAGGGGAGGGGGAGGAGAAACATAAAAAGATACATCAGGTCACCTCAAGGAAAGCTGCGTCTCCTATCACGAGGAGGCTTTCATCTTTTCCAAGGAGGGGTAAAACACTGTATCTTCCTAGAGGGGTGTTTTCATCAATCAAAAAGGTGAAGCTTACCATGCCTTCTTCATCTGTGGTTCCTACTTTCTCTGTATAGATTCCACCTTGTGGGGAATAAACGACTATTTTTGCATACAAACCACCGAAATCTACTTCCTCTTCGTGATCTTCAGCATCCGAATGATCTTCACTATCCTTATGATCCTCCTCATCTAAATGCTCATCCACATTCTGACCTGTGATATGTCCTCTTTCATCTGCTTGGTCTTTATGATCTGCATCTTCATCTACACTCTTTACTTCATCATGCCCTTCATTTGAACTCTCTTCTTCATCAGCTCTATGATCGTGACCACCATCTCCATGACCTGCGAGAACTTTCAAAGTCACCGTAATTTCTGCTGGTTTTTTAACCACTTTATCCTCCAGTTCTACCACCGGTGTCACATGAGGTGGCTCTTCCTCAGCCTGCTCTCCTACGACAGATGCATAACCGAAAACCACCACCGCTCCTATGAGTATTAATGAGAAGAATATTACAGGAGGAAAAGATAGAAAGTCCCTAATTTTACCCATCTCACTCACCTTCCACTATAATTATGCCCCTCATATAATGGTGTATGGGGCTGCATACCACGGTACATTCAAACATATACACTCCTTCTTCCTTAGGAGTGAACTCGACCACCTTTTTTTCCCCTGGTTCTATCGGCCCAAGATCTATCCCAAGAGCTTCGCTTTTAAATCCATGAACCACATCCATCCCCTCTACCACCAGTTTCACTGTTTCTCCTTTCTTCACCCGTATCACTCCTGGATCAAAACCACCCGATTCCTGTATGTAAGCCCTTATCAGGATTGTATTGGGCTCTCTTTTTTCTGGCATGACATAGTTATCCAGCAACGGAAGGGATACTGTTCCAATTACTGCAATAGTAAGCACCAATGCTACAATTTCCCAGAAGATTCCTCTATTCATATATATCACCCCGCTACCACCCAGACAAATGCAATGGCTACCAAGATATGTAGCAATGCCATGACCGATGTAGCCCTAAAGGCTTTGTCATGTCCTCCAAGCATCTTGCGAGCTATGTTATAAGTAGAATTAATGGCAAGAGCCATCCCTATTATGGACAGAGATGCTAGCACATATGGCAAAGACTGAGGAATAAACGGATCCCATTTGAACTTAAATCCAAGAAGATTCCAGCCCCATCCGAAAGGATCTGAAAAGGCTGTTATCGGATATGCCCAGAATACCAAGAGGATTGCAACGGCGAATGCCGCCCATATGAATACTATGTAAGGGATCAGTGCATAGCTGAAAGCCAGAAATATATGTTTCGTTGGTTGATCCGTTTTTGCAACTTTTTTTGAGAACCACGAGAAGGTGTAAAATACGGCTGGATAAGCTACAAGTGCTACTCCAGCCACCATAATAGCCCACTTAAACCAATTTACTACCCCTTCTACTCCAGGAGTGAGCAACCCAATGCTGGCAAGATTAGCTCCGAAATTAACGCCCATATTCCCCCAGTCTCTGATCCAGGAATAAGGACCAAAGAATACCAGAATATAGAAAACTCCCAGAGTAAATCTTATAAAGCCCATCCACGCCTCATCAAACTTATTTTTCGCCTTTGCAGCCATGTGTGCTAAATCTTTTCCAATCATCCGTATTTTAACAGTCATGTTATCAAGGGGACAGGATTTCAAACATTCATAGCACTGCCCACAGTAAGTATTCTCATCGTGGCCTCCTGGATAAAGCTTCCATGGACAACCATATCCTTCTGGACTACCCCGAATGCACTCTTTTGCCTTATGTTTATCACAGATACTTTTATCTCTTGCTCGGACACTGTATATGGAAGCATTCGAATCATGTCCTATGTAAGCTCCCGCCGGACATACACTCCTGCAGAAATTCCGTGGAGGATGCGTTATATACAATATGGTGCCTACAGCAATCAGAACTACAAACAGTAATCCTGATACCACCGGCCGGGTAACCAGCCACGGAATTATGAGAGACATGGTGAGAAACAGAAGAGCACCAAGCCACATATTATTCAGACGCTTGGGCCATTTAAGTTTGAGGGCAAACCATTTTCTCACATTATGTACTCCACACAGCCTTCTTCTGGCAATCCATTCACCTATTGCAGGAAGGGGGCACACTGTGCACCATGTCCTTCCTGCCAGTAGGATCATAAACTCAACCAGAGCAAACCATAAAATCCACACCACAGCAATAGAGAAATTCTTGTTCCCAACTGGATTACCAACAAACCCTGCCACGATAACCACTGCAAAAATCAGCAGGCTAGGCCAGAGTACTGCAAAATGAAATCCTCTCCACTGGAGAATCCGTTTTAAAATCGGACCTATACCTCTCACTCTGAGAAGATCAATTTCTTTTTCAAGGGAAATCCCAAGCATTTTGTTCTCTGGTCCTCTCCTAACATAAACTAGTGTGAGCATGCCAACGAAGAGAGTTCCAACCAAGTAGGAATAGTATGTAAAATTGGGGTTTACCTTTATATCACCCACCATAAAAGGATGGAGTGGGCCACAGGTCACAGAACACCTGATTTTAAATTTACCAGGCTTATCGAAAGTTATTGGTCCTATCTCAATGATTTTACCCGGTTCGATGACGATCTTCTGATCTACTGGAGATGGAGTATATCCATCAATAAAAAAGCCGTGAGTTACATCTTCAGAGATTATCCTGAAAATCACCCTATCTCCTTTGTTTACCTCTATTATTTCAGGATCGAATCCAAATTGATATGCTTTAATATATATTACTCTAATATCGTCAGGATGATTATGGGGGTCATTGAGCCATTCATCCTCAATCGAGCTTTCATCAGCATTTATGACCGGAAGGAAAAATACACTCAAACTCAACATCAATAACACAAAGAGGCATATTTTTTTAATTCCACTCATTTGTTTTCTGATTATATTTACTCTGCTCATTTTTCTTCCTCCATCCGCCTGAATTTGACGCTTTTGAATTCCTCCCACAAATACTCTGAAAATTGATACCATATCTCCGCCAGAGTTCCATCACCATTTCTGACATCCTTTCCAGAGGACGATTTTTCGAGCTTTTCCCAGACAAAAGAGGCCAGTTCTTTTCCAACCTCATGCAATTCATTGGCTTCTGTTACATCTGAAGTAAACCGCCTTCCAGTTCCTTTAAGAACAGAATAGAGAAACACTGAGCCACTGTAAGCTGTTTCACTCCGTTTATCGAGATCTGATTCCCATGCGGAATACACATATTCAAACACATCGTGAACAGGTCTTGATACCTTATCTTTCGAAAGAGTATTTCTTGCACCAAATACGAGCTTGTTCCAATATCTATCCCTAAGCACATCCCGAACTTTTTGAAAGAGTTCCTTCTTTTCAGCCTCATGTCCGTTTTTCATTTTATGCCCCCATTTACCGCAAAACGGGTATTAACCAAGACTGTGCCATGAGTTAATTTTAAAAAAACTACTTAAACAGGGATACTCATTCTCATGAAATGAGAATAAACACGTTTATTAGTTAAAGATTAGAAGAAATAAGAGAACTAGATTTACAAGAAGGAGATTACCGTCCTTATCCTCTAGAGTAAAACTGATTTATCAAATCCTCCGGGAAAATACTAAACTTTCCTTCTTTTCAGGAATGTTTTGAAGGAAGAGGATTTTCCTTATCTAGCCTTTTACTTAAAGTAGCAGATACAATAACAACTCTCATTTCATGAGAATGTCTGATAACACTTTAATACAATGATGTCTCTAACCAGAGATTGTTCATGGATGAGACGGAGAAAAGAATTCTTCAGCATCTCTGCAATGTTCATTCGTATAAAATTCTGGTGGCCCTCATGAAACATGAAATGTCTGCCAGTGAATTGAGTGAACACTGTAATATCCCTCTCCAGACTGTATACAGATTGCTTAAACAGCTTGAGGACGATAAACTCGTCAAAATTATTAGAATGAAACTAGACGATCGTGGCCACCATTACAGAATATTTAAAGCCAACATCAGCAAAATCCTCGTCATGCTGGATGGAAATGGTCTTGAAGTTAAACTAATTGAAGAGGACAAGGCAGATCGTCTTGCCTCTATGTGGAAAAGCCTTAAAGAGGTGAGATAAGTGACCCATTCTCCTATGCACATAATACTGATGATATTCAAAATCGTAAGTTTCCTCATTGGAGTCTACATAGCCTTATTGAGCTATCGTTCCTACGTTAAAAAATCTGATCCATCTCTTCTATATTTAGGAGCAGGGTTTGCAGTCATTTCATTTGCTGTTATCATAGAGGGGATTATCTATGAAGTACTCCTTCAAAGCCTAGTCACAGCACATACCATTCAAAGTGTTATGTTTACTGCTGGAATGATCCTCATTTATCTCTCTTTACGATCTAGATGACATCAAAAGTATCTTTCCAGTTTTTTTGCTACTTCTTCTGGAGTTGAGCTAGCATATCCCTCATCATGGAGCTTCGTTAGAAAGAAACAGTCATTCCAGTAATACTTATCAAGATTACTCCTCGCAACTATGTCGATTATGGTGGCAAACCCCTGTGGTTCCTTTAACGGTGGAATTAGAATGGCAAAGTTAAAAGAATTATAACCAGACTCCTTATACGCTCTCAAAACCCGAGTAATACCTTCTGATAAATTTAAAAATTCTCCTTTACTGAAATCTATAAAATTTTTTGGAGATATCCCTGTCACATGGTCGAAGCCTCTAGGAGCGAAGGCTGTAATCCAGGTAAAGATGTCTGTCCTACCAATAAGCCTTGGTCCATTTTGCTCTTGTTCCACCAGTATCTCCCAGTAACTCCTGCCATACTCCTGATAAAACTTCTTTCCTGCCTCAAAAACTCTTCTATGGTAATCAGTGGGAATCCCTGAGATCATAACCTGAATATGAGGGTGTACAATGCTGCTACCAGCAGATTTCAGGTAATTCATATTAATACTGGCATAGTTTGCTTTTTCATCTACTCTTTTTGCCATGGAAATGTAATCCTGGATTACTTCAAAGGCATCAATGAAATGTTTTGGGGTGAATTCATCTAAAGAGAGATAGTGGGGATTCGTAATTCTTACAACAAGAGAGTGAGACGAATAGGGAGAAATGTTTGGGAATAGAATAGCCTCTCCTTTTTCAAGCCTTCCTTCTGAAAGGATTCTAGTATCCTTCGTTGCTACTTTATAAATATTCTCTGGACAAAAAGGACAAAAACCCTTTTTCTCAACTTCTTCGAGAATATCCGGGTCTTGAGATATGGGGAGTGGTTTTTTCACTATGCGGGAAGTTTTTTTGGTGAGGGGATCAAACCGGATTTCTATTTCAAGTTCTTCTTCTCTGCCTTCGACTAGATTGAAGAATCTGCTTCTTTCCCTTTCTATTCTGAATTCGATTGACATGGAAATAACCTCACGAACTTAAGGCAATTTCAGGACTGATGCATATGATCTGGGTATTTTATTTAATGTTATCTTCACTTGTAAATTAAAAAATAAATCTGGCAATATATCATTAACTGTTCAACTATTTCAGATCATATTTAAAATAGTGGACCGGTGGGGATTTGAACCCCAGGCCTCCACCATGCCAAGGTGGCGATCTACCCCTGATCTACCGGCCCGTCCTGTATCCACCACATCCAGAAGATATAATGGATTTCACATGTTAGATGAAACGAACGGCCTTCAAACCACTTGATAGGGGATTTCAGAGGCGACTACCTCATCTCTCCGAAATTCCGGCATTTAACTTGAAGGTTGTCCTATATTTATTTTTTGGTATACTGTTGCTTCGTCCATTTCTCAATCTTCCTTTGGTTTTCAAAAGTTATTCAATGTAATGAACTACATGAGTGTTATATTCTACACAGCTTGACAGAAGTACGTAAAATAGTATCAGTGAAATAATAAGAATACGGTATGAGATCGCTTTCTGATGAATTTCCAACATACCGACAACAAGAACCCTATAGGGACGGGAGACTCCTCTTGCATTAGCTCATTATGAGCTTTTTTATTGTCAAGGATTACGTTAAGAGACCTTTATTCCCTTCATAGACATCCTAATCACATATATTTATGACGTGCCGAACTGGCCCTAAACCCGATATTTTCCTCTAATCAAACTCCGATTCTGAGTCAATACTATAGTATTTCTATTCCATTTTTCCTGAAACAATCTCTCAAATTCTTCAAGCTCTTCCAGTACATCTCTATACTCCACACCATACCTCTCTGCATAATCGATTATATCATCTAGTGAGATTTTTAGCATCTCAACAATCAGCTCGTATTTATTCTCTAGTTCTATCCTATTCTCAGAAAGTGGATCCAATGGATTTAGAGCATAATAATAAGTAGGTATACCCTGGAGTTCACATATTTTCTTCAACTCATCTAGTTCAAACCTCATTAAAAGTTCAATCTTCATTTTTTCTAATTTTTTTGCATGCTTATATTTTTTAACTGCTAAATCTTTCAGGTTTTTTACTTTGCCTTCTACTTTTCTTAGAGAATCGAAAAGCACCATAATACCCCCTTCCCCCTGATTCCACTCAATAAGTAAAACTCAAGATGACTTTCCTTTATCTCATTAAAAAGTTCCGGCATTCTCTCCTGGGAGATATGGCTAAAATGCTATATAATTCTTCTCCTAATCTATTTTTCATTCCTTCTATACTAGCATAACCAATTTTCAAGTTGGGACCAAGGGTATGAGTTAGATGACCATGTCGATGTAATTTGATGAATTGTAAAATATAGCTACACTTTCAATGGTAAACGGCTTAACCAACAACCTATCAGGAATTACTCTATAACACATCATTCTACCACTCACAGAAAGACTTAAATTAAATTGATGAGAGTTGGAGAGAAAATGAAATCAAAATATGATAATTTTTTAAAGCAGGATAGATTTAGAGAGTTGTTAGGTGTTGAGGTAATCGAGATTAGGGATTACTACGCAAAAGTTAAGGGAGTTGTCAAAAAAGAACATCTCAATTTTTACAACGTATGTCATGGCGCATTTATAACAGCACTAACAGATTTTGCCTTTGCAATTGCCGGAAATACAGATGGGAAGAAGAGAATGGCCATATATATTAAAACTGAATTCTACAAACCAGTCTTTGAAGGAGATGAACTAATCGCAGAGGCTAAAAGAATAACAGGGAATAAAATCGCCTTTTTTGAAGTGAGAGTTCATAGAGAGGATGAGCTTGTTGCAAGGGGAGAGGGGATTGGGTACAGAATGGACTAAAAACGAAAAGAGATGACATACATCAAAAAAGGTTAAAAAATGTTAATCGGGGATTTGATAAAACTGAGTCAGTAAATTTTCCTTATCTTGCTCCTCATCTTTTCATAAAAACTCATACCCAGATTAACAAAAAGAGCGGGTGAGTCAGATTTCCCCACAATAACCTTCTGGTTCGGATATATTTTCCTGGAGACTTGACCATCCACAGCAATTATAGCCTCTCTACTCCTTTTCTCCATGGTAAACTCGATCTTCGAATTACCAGGGAGCACCCATGGTCTTGCACTTAGCTTGAAAGGTGCCATAGGCACCATTATTATAGAATCCATGGAAGGCTCAACAATAGGCCCTCCTGAACTCATAGCATAAGCAGTTGACCCGGTAGGTGTTGCAAAAATTATGCCATCTGCCCTGAAATGATCCAGCATCTCTCCATTAACACGAATATTAAAGCTGAGCATCTTTGCAGGTTTGGCGGTTACAATAACCACTTCATTCATAGAGGCTGGGAAGGTCACATCATCCACCATAACCTCAATTCTAGTGTGCTTTTCAATGGTGAAATCTCCTCTCAAAATTTTCCTCAAAGCTTTTTCCCAGTAGTTTCCACCAATTTCAGTCAGAAACCCTATGTCCCCGGTATTCACACCAAGTATCGGGACTGGTTCATCCAAGAGATGGAGTGTTCTTAGAATGGTTCCATCCCCACCGACAACCACCAAGAGATCTGAATCAGCCAGCCTGAATTTGATCTTTTCTCCCACCAGATGGGATAACTCTCTTGAAACTGTAACCTTAACGCAATCTTTAAGATACCAGTATATCTGCTCACTTAATTTAAGAGATGCTCTATCTCTCCTCGATATTATCCCAATTCTTTTAACCTTCATTCAAAGCCTCCACCAGAGAGTCATGAAGCAACTCATTAGAAGCCACAATATTAATCCTTTCACCTATGGATATGCCGTTATCCACTTCTTGCCCTTTTTCTTTAGATACTTTACCTCCTGCACTGGATACCATCAGGATTCCGGCTGCCACATCAAAGACTCTCAGAGAATTTCTACAATCTACAAAAGCATCCATCTTACCTTCAGCAACAAGACACAACTCAAGAGATGCGCAACCCAGCAAACGAGTTCTTTTTATTCTGTCAACAATTTTCCAGTCATCTCCACCATAATAAATCACATTCGCTCTAGACAGTTCTCGCTCTCTAGAAACTTTCAGAGGTCTGCCGTTTTTGAAGGCCCCTTCTCTTGTTGCATAATATTCATTTTCCCCACTGAGGTCAAATATATATCCAAAAAAAATGTCCTTCATGCTATTTGATGTAGAAAAAGCCATTGAAATAGAATAAAACGGTATGTTTCGCAAGGAATTAAAGGTCCCATCGATTGGATCAAGAGCGAGAACATATTCATAATCATCAGAAATGGGCACTTCTCCTGCTTCTTCACTAATGACTTTAACCGGTAGATCTTTTTCATATAGAATGTCCAGAATGACCTCCTCTGCTATCATATCAATCTTTCTTGTGGGAGTTCCATCTGCTCCCATCCTCACCACTGCTTCACCCTCATTTCTTTCCACAAGGTAATCCACCTCGTATTTCACAAAATGAGATATCTCCCGGGCGATCCTCAGCAGCTCTTTGATCATCTTTACTGAATAGCATTCTCCCCTATTAAAATTTTATTACATTCCATTAAACACGAGTTCATTCCTGAGAAACTTTCTCAAGGGGATAATAAAACTCTCCAGTCTCTTTCTGTACTCTATCCAGTCTGGAACCAAGTTTGTTAACCCTAGGACGCTTGGTGTCTTCATCTCTCCTAAAAGTTATACCCATATTTCTGAGGAAAAGATTCATTCCCTCTCTCATCTCAAATGGCCCCATCACCCTGCCGTCTCTACCAGGAGTTCCTGAAAATACAAGCAATCGATCACTCAATAGGTCAATCAGATAAACATCGTGATCCACAACCATGACACTTTTCTCCTGGCTCAGAGCAAACCTCCGGATTACTTTGGTTGCCATTACTCTCTGCTCCACATCAAGGTGTGCTGATGGTTCATCCAAGAGGTAAAGGTCTGCTTCCCTCATCAAACAGGCTGCTATAGCTACTCGTTGCAACTCCCCTCCACTCAAATCCTGAAGGCTGGAATCCATTAGATCTGACAACTGGAGGGGTTTTACAAGTTCTGTCTGATAATAACTGGACCGGATCATTGGATTGATAGACTCGAGGAAAAGACCTACATTCGTATCGAGATCTGCCTTGATATACTGGGGTTTATATGAGACCTTCAATTTAAGGTTCACCTTTCCTGTATCAGGCTCAGTTACACCTGCCAGAACTTTTACGAAAGTGCTTTTCCCTATAGCGTTAGGGCCCACAATGCCGAGAATTTCTCCTATTCGTATTTCACCACTTGTTGCATGGAGAGTAAAATTGCCATATGATTTTGTGAACTCTCCAAACTTTACGAGAGTTTCCAGCTCTACATTTGCTCTTGGAGCAAGAACATTAAACTCAATGGGTTCACTTCTGATTCGTATATTTTCTTCAGGAAGATACCCTTCTAAATATTGATTAATACCAACTCGTTCTCCTTTAATTTTAGTAATAACCCCAAATACTCCAGGAGTTCCATAAGCAATATGGACAAAATCCGCCACCATATCTAGGATGGCCAGATCATGTTCCACAATCAGGATAGGGGCACGTTTTCCGTAATCTTTTATGAGTTTTCCCACTTCAACTCTCTGATAAATATCCAAGTAGGACGAGATTTCATCAAGGAAATAGAAGTCAGCATTTTTTAACAGAGTTGCAGCTATTGCCACTCTCTGAAGCTCCCCTCCACTGAGGGTTTCTACCGAGTTTTCCATAGCATTTTCCAATCCCATTCTTGAGGTTAACTCGTCCATTTCTCCAGTCTCATTAACTTTAGCGAGCAGTTCTTTAACAGTGCCCTTGACAGCTTTTGGAATGGCTTCCACATACTGAGGCTTATGAGAGGCAATAATGTTTCCATCAAACAGTTCTTTCATGTAATTGAGGAGTTCACTTCCAGCAAAATACTCCAATATTTCTTCTTCACTGACTTCTTCTTTCCCTAGATTTGGTCTCATAAGTCCACTTAAAATCCGAACTGCAGTGGATTTACCTGTTCCGTTTGGTCCTATTAACCCAACTACGCTATCTCTTCTTGGCACAGGAAGACCATACAGGACAAATCCATTTTGGCCATAACGATGTATCTCCTTTCCTTCGAGTTGATCTGGCAATCCCACCACAAATATAGCACTGAATGGACATTTTTTTACACATATCCCGCATCCAGAACATAGTTCCTCGGAAATAACAGCCTTATCTTCTATTACAATTGTCTCATCTCCAGTTCTCACCATAGGACAGTATTTAAGACATTCATGAGAGCAACGTTTTGGCTGACATTTTTCTTTTTTAAGAACAGCTATCCTCATAGCATCTACCCTTATCAGGGATTTAGTAAAATAACCCAAGAAACATACCAGAGATCAAAGGTTATGAAACCCACATAAAACCAGTCTTTTCCACCCATTTCATCTGTTTTTACTCCAAACTTGCCAAGGAAATATTTCTGGATATATATGAAAAAGAAAAGAATCAGAATGGCAAAAACGTCCCGTGATCGTTCCTGGCCAGTCAAAGCAAATGAGATGGCACCAGCAATTATACCAAATACTGATGCAACAAAAGTTTTTATTATTCCTTCTCTATAGCGGATCTTCTTATCGACCTGTTCCTCTGCTTTATTGTTCCGCTCTTTCTCCTTACTCATCTTGAGGGGATGATTACCTTGATATATGTAAACTTTTTCATTCCCTATGCTATGAAAGAATCCATGTCCAACATCGACATAAAAGCCATAATGTTTGAGCTTGAATTCTTGTCAGGGGGAAAAATTGAGAAGATCTACCACTACCCTCCGGACGAAATACGGATCCGGATATACGCAGGAACAAAGGTAGATCTGGTCATTGAAGCAGGAAAACGAATACACCTTACAAAATATCCCCGAATAAGTCCCAGATTCCCCTCTTCCTTCGCCATGCTTTTGAGAAAGTATATCCAGAATGGGAGAATAGAGAACATAAAGCAGTATGATTTCGACAGAATCGTTGATATAGAAATTTCCCGAAAGGATGCGAAATTCCATTTGATATGTGAGCTATTCACTAAGGGTAACCTCATTTTGACCGATGAAAGTGGTATGATAATAATGCCCCTCAAAACATTAACATCCACAACGAGAAGGGTAAAACAACGAGAAGTATACACCTATCCTCCATCTCAGCCAGATCCTTTCAGCATGGGACTAGATGAACTACGAGATCTACTGAACTCTGAAAAGAGTATTGTAAAGATACTGGCCACCAGAACTAACCTTGGGGGGATATATGCAGAAGAAATTTGTTTTAGGGCTGGCGTAGAAAAAACCAGAAAGGGGATTGAACTGGATGAGAATGATATCGAGTCCATCTTAAGAGCCATTAATGAAGTATTCACTCCAATTAAATCGGGTGAATTCGATCCTGTAATCATTCTGGACAATGGCACCATGATCGATGCGCTGCCATTCCCTCTTGAGATATATCGAGATAAGGAGAAGAAGAAATTTCAGGATTTTAATGAAGCATTAGACGAGTATTTCAGCCGTCATATTCTTGAATCACTGGAAAAACATAGAGAAACAGATGTCGATTCTAGAGTTTTGCGCCTTGAACGGCGACTCGAATCTCAGAAAGAGGCTATGAAAAAATTTGAAAGAGAAGAGTCCCTTTATCAAAAAAAAGGAGATGCCATATACATACATTATACCTTATTAGAGAGAATACACAACGCGCTGAATGCTGCCCTCAAACAGAAATCATGGGAGGAGATTGCCCGGATTATAAAAGAAGAAAAGAGCACAGGGAATGAGATACTATCCCTGATTAAAGATATCGATCCCAAACAATCCAGTGTCACTGTGGTTATAGATGGTATGGAGTTCATATTGAATCTCAAAAAAACTCTTCACCAGATAGCAGATCAATATTACAAACTTTCCAAGCGAGCAAGGAAGAAGAAAGAGGGGGTCATTCAAGCTATAAAAAACACAGAAAAAGAGATTGAAAAAGCAAAAGAGAGGATCGTAGAGGAGGTTTCAGTTCCCACTATCAAGATAAGGAGAAAAGTCAGCTGGTATGAAAAATACAGGTGGTTCAAATCCTCTGAAGGATTTATCGTTATTGGAGGAAGAAACGCATCCATGAATGAGGAGATCGTCACCAAGAGAATGGAGAAACACGACCTGTTTTTCCATACTCAATATCCGGGAGGCCCTGTGGTGGTGGTGAAAACCGAAGGAAAAGAGGTAGGAGATAAAACCATATTTGAGGCAGCACAGTTTGCAGTAAGTTATTCTTCCTTATGGAAAGGGGGAGTTTATGAGGGAGAATGTTATTATGTCTCACCCCAACAGGTTTCAAAATCCCCAAAATCAGGAGAATATCTCCCCAAGGGCAGTTTCTATATCACTGGAAAAAGGAACTATCTCAGCGTTCCGGTGGGAGTTGCTGTTGGCGTGAACCTTGAAGAACAAAGAGTTATAGGGGGACCTCCATCAGCTATAGAGAAACATGCAGATTACTTGGTTAAACTCACAATAGGTTCCACAGGTCACAATGAACTTTCCAGGGCTATATCCAGATATCTGTACTCCATAGCAAAAGACGAGGATAAAATCGCAGTGAACTCTATATGCAAGTTCGATAGCATTGCAAAATTCCTTCCACCTGGAAAATCAGATATGGTGGTTAAATGAGAGTGTTATCCAGACGGTTAAAAGGCAACTCTGGCGAGATTACTCTCCTTCCAGAAAACCTCGATGACTTATGGCACCTGAAATACATAATCGAGAAGGGAGATCTGGTTTTCGCTTTAACAAAACGTACCCTTGAAGAGGCTTCTGACAAAATACGACCGGATAAAGCTGAGAAAAAGCCTGTCAGACTGGGTGTAAGGGTAGAGAAAGTTGAGTATCACAGGTACGCCAATCGTCTCAGGATTCATGGTATTATAGAACATGGAACGGGACAGGGAAATTACCACACTCTGAATATAGATACTGGCAAAGATCTATCCATAATCAAAGAAGAGTGGAAAAGGGAACAATTAACCAGAATTGAAGATGCAGTAAAAGCTTCAACACAGCCAAAAATCATTATTGTCACCATAGAGGAGGGTGAGGCTTCCATTGGCATACTTCGTCAGTTCGGAGTGGAGCAATATTCCACTATTACAATGAGCTATGGGAAACGTGAGGGAAATTATCGGGAAGAATTTTTTGGAGAAGTACTATCACAGATGAAAAATTTACCTTTCGAATTTGCCATTGTGGCTGGTCCTGGGTTTACTAAAGAGGATTTTTTTCGCTTTCTCAAAGATAGAGATGCTGAAATGGCCTCCAAAGTTATTATAGAAGATTCCTCTTCCATCGGCACATCTGGATTTCTTGAAGTGCTAAAACGGGGTGCGGTGGAAAGACTTGCTAAAGATGTTAGAATTGCCAATGAGGCCAGATATGTCGATAAATTAATGGAAGAAATAGGAAAAGAAGGAAAGGCTGTTTATGGCATTGATGCCGTTAAGAGAGCCCATACATATGGAGCTATTGAAACGCTCCTCGTTGTTGATGAGTATCTCAGGAAGGAACGGGAAACATGGGATATTGATGCTATGCTCTTTGAAGTGGAGCGAGCCAGTGGAAGAGTGGTAATCATGAGTGGTGAATTTGAACCTGGAAAACGGGTTATGGCCCTTGGTGGTATCGCCGCCATTCTCAGATTCAGAATATGATCATGCTTAATTCATAGGTCTTGAATCCAAATCATTCCTGGTTTATAAGATCATGTGTATTCAAAACCCATATCTTTATTATGGTAGGGGTTAACCTGAATGTGGTGATGTGCGTGAAGATTCAATGGTTGGGACATGCAGCCTTTATGCTGGAAAGTAGTAAAAAAGTGTTAATTGACCCTTTTATTACTGGAAACCCAGTGGCTCCTGTCACACCAGATGAGCTAAACCCGGATCTTATAGTAGTAACCCATGGCCACGGAGATCATCTTGGAGATGCTGTAGGCATATCAAAAAGAACAGGAAGTAAGATAGTTGGAATTCACGAAGTCTCACAATTTGTAAATGGAAAAGGTGCCCAAGGAATTGGAATGAATATCGGTGGAACAGCAGTGGTAGATGGTGTGCCAATAACCATGACTCCAGCCACCCACTCAGCAGATATAGAAGATGAGGGAGAGATGATCTCTGCCGGGAGTCCGGCTGGAGTTATCATTGAAATGGATGGTATCAAGATCTATCATACCGGAGACACAGGGCTATTTTACGACATGAAACTGATTGGCGATTTGTATGAACCAGATGTTATGCTGTTGCCCATAGGTAGCTGGTACACCATGGGAATAAAAGAGGCGGTGAAGGCCCTTGAACTGGTATCTCCAAAAGTTGCAGTCCCAATGCATTACAACACCTTTGAAGTAATTCAGCAAGATCCTGAAAAATTCAAAGATCTGGCAGCAGAGCAGGTTCCTGACGTCAGGGTAGTCATTCTGAAACCTGGAGAAGAACTTGTATATCCAGAGTGAATCGTTCTTCCCTCTTTCCCCGCTCACACAGGGGCTTCTGGACGGGTTTGCTCAACGAGCCTTACAGCCGCAAGAGATAAACTTTCCCTATTCAACTTTTTTCAATGCACCCTCTATCACTTTCATAGCCAGGCACAATAGGTCCGTAGTAGCTCATCACAGGAGTTCAAAAGTCATCTAAGATGTAACAAACCTCTATTGACTTTTTATCATAAATCTCCAGCCTTTTACTCCTTTTCCTTTGAGGGACGTAAACCGATAAAAACCAGAAAAGGAGACCAATCAGAGAGGCTCTTCACTTCCAGTGCTTAAGATCTCTTAAAAGAGAGGTCTGTGACACATCTCCGACAGAGTTAAATATCTTCGAGAAGACCTTTCGGCCAGAGAGGTGTGGGCGTTGGATGAGATACTTGAGATACTGGAAAATGACGCAAAAATCAGCCTTGAGAAGCTGGCAGAAATAACAGGATACAGTGAGAGAGAGATTGAAAACTACATAAAAAAGAAAGAGGATGAAAGGGTCATTCTGGGCTATAAAGCCATTATAGACTGGGAGAAACAGGGTAAAGAGGATGTATACGCCATAATAGATGTAAAAGTAGGCCTGAATCGAGAGACCGGGTATAATAACATTGCCAAACGTATTGCAAGATTTTCTGAGGTGCATTCAGTGCGACTTGTTTCAGGAGATTATGACCTTCAGATCGTAGTCAAGGGAAAAAATATGAAGGAAGTTGCCTTTTTTGTAGCAGAAAAAATCTCCACTCTTCCAGAGGTGAGAGATACCAACACACATTTTGTGTTGAGGACATACAAAGAAGAGGGTGTACTGCTTTTCGAGGATGAGGAGGATAGACGCCTTGCAGTAGCTCCGTGACACAGGAGGAAGTGAAGTGGGGATTCGAATTAACAAAAAACTTGAAGAGATCCCTCCCTCCGGGATCAGAAAATTTTTTGATCTCATCAGCACCAGAAAAGATATCATCTCTTTGGGGGTAGGTGAACCTGATTTTTATACTCCTTGGCACATAAGAGAGTCAATAATATACTCTCTAGAAAAAGGATACACAGCTTATACCTCCAACTGGGGTATATATGAGCTCAGGGAGGCTATATCCTCTTACTACAAAAAATTCGGCGTGAGTTCGAGTCCCGACGACGTTCTGATAACCACCGGTGTGAGCGAGGGTCTTGATATAACCATTAGAGGGATTTTGAACCCTGGAGAGAGAGTTATCATCCCTGAACCTTGCTATGTTTCTTACATCCCTTTAGTAAAACTTGCCTATGGAAATCCTGTTCTGGTTCCAACATCAGAAGAGACTGGCTTTAAAATACATTATGAAGACATTGTTAACCACTCTGATCCACCATCCAAAGCCATAATCCTAGGTTACCCATCCAACCCCACTGGAGTTACATATTCAAAAAAAGAACTGGAAGAGGTAGCCGATGCGGTAATAGAAAAAGACATGATAGTAATTTCAGATGAAATTTATGCAGAACTCACGTATGACAGACGACATGTATCCATAGCTTCCCTGAATGGAATGAGTGAGAGGGTTATCATTCTTAATGGATTCTCCAAGGCCCATGCCATGACTGGGCTTCGGATTGGCTATGCTATTGCGCCTTCTGATATCATGGAAGCTATGTTGAAGATTCACCAGTACTGTATGTTGTGTGCTCCGGTTTCAGCTCAGATGGGGGCTATAGAGGCTTTAAAAAATGGCTCAAAGGAAGTAGACAAAATGCGTAATGAATACAACAGGAGGAGGAAGTTCTTTGTTAATCGACTCAATGACTTCCTTTCATGCCAGATGCCAGAAGGAGCTTTCTATGCATTTCCATCCATCCGTGAAACTGGATTATCTTCTGAAAGCTTCTCAGAAAAACTCTTATCCTATGGAGTTGCCGTGGTTCCGGGAACAGCTTTTGGGAAAACCGGTGAAGGATATATACGCTGCTCGTATGCAGTCTCCATGGAAAAATTAAAAATCGCTGCAGATCGAATGGAGGAATTCATTGGAAGTATTGCAAGGGAAAGAGTATGAAGCCGGCTGTAATCGTTATAGATATGATAAAAGGTAATGAGCCCTACTTTAAATCAGACCATAGAAAAATACTACCAAAGATTGAGAAACTACTTGAGTGGTGCCGTGAAAGGGGGATCCCAGTAATATATGCCAATGATAGCTATCTGGAGAATGACTGGCTGTTTAATTTTATGGAAAAACATGCTGTTAGGGGTACAGATGAACTTACTGTTGTCGATAGAATATCTCCAAAAAAAGGGGACATAATCATTGAAAAAAGGCGGTTTTCAGCTTTTTTCCGAACAGATCTCGATATAACACTCAGAGAACTGGGAATCGATACGGTGGTTCTTGCTGGCATCAACACTCATGTGTGTGTATTATCCACCGCCTTTGATGCAATCAGCCTGGATTTCTACACAATTTTATTGAAAGACTGTTGTGCATCCAGTTGGAAAAGATTACATGAGTTCGTTGTGAATGATTTTAGAGGACTACCTGCTTTTCGTGTTATGGATAGCGGAGAGTTCATGTCTTTATTTGCCAACAAAGGTAAACCTTCCCTGTGAATTAGCTCCTACATACTGGATAGGAGTAACGCAATTTTATCCTGGATCCCGCTCCAGATGAATTCTACTGCTATCGTGGCTAGAAGAATTGCCATAATCCTCGTTAACACCCTTGTACCACTCATCCCGAGAATTCGATAAATCTGATTGCTGTATTTCTGGGTTAGCCTTACAATAACATAGGTTAGAACGATGCTCACTAGAATAAGAGATTTTGCTAACCAACCCTCTGCAGAAGTCATCAGAACTATTACTGTGGTTATGGAGCCGGGACCAGTGTAAAGTGGAAGTGCCAGTGGAAATATAGCGAGATCTTCCCTAGTCTGAGCCTCACCTTCTTCTTCCCGTGAATACTTCGTTCTGGGGGGATTGCCAAAAAGCATATCGATGGATATTATCATGAGCAAGAAACCACCGGCTATTTTCAAACCGCTGAGAGTAACGTTAAACATCTCGAGAATCGCATTTCCACCTATCGCAAACAGTATCAGGATACCACCAGCATAAAAACAGGATTTTTTTGAAATCTTTTCTCTAACACTTACTGGCATCCCTTCAGTAAGAGAAATAAATACAGGAACAGTTCCAATGGGATTAACGATAACAAAAATAGAGGTAAATACGCCAAGGAAAAAAGGAAACAAATTCAAAATGTCACCCCACATACAGTCTGTATAAAGCGGTGAGTATACCTACAATCATGGGAGCCAAAAAAAATCCTGCAATACCCCCTACAAGCCCACCTCCAATGAAGGCCAGCATCAACAGCAAAGGATGTATCCGAGAAGTATACCCTACCAGATACGGTCTCAAAAACAGCTCAGGTATTATATATAGCCCCACAGCTCCAGAGACGAGGAATACTATTCCCAATTCAAAACTACCCGAATATATCAGATATATAGTCACTGGAACGATTATCATCCACTCTGCAAATATAGGGATTAAGGCAGCTAAAAACATCAATCCAGCAAGGAGAGCTACCAGGGGAACGTTAAAGGCAAGGAAAAACGGAATACTTGCAAAAGCTATTAACAGAGCCACAAGGAAATTTCCAAACCACAATCCTCCGAGGATTTCATCTGCATTTACAAAAAATTGCTTGACTTTTCCTCTATTTTTTTCGGGAATTATATAGAGAACCTTATTAAAAAATTTAGAGCCATCTGCAAGGAGATAATAACAGACAAAACCTGATATCAGGAAATTGAGGAAAAACACGAGAAGTTTGATGGTTGTCTCTACAGTTGTGAATCTGGAAACATATCCCTGAACGTAATAAAACAGATTTGGCACAAACTGGGATAGGCGGTTGAGAAATTCTTCTGGAACATTGAGATCCTTCAAGATCCGCATTATAGCGGCCTCAATATCTGCCTGGTGAGTCACAAGCCATATAAGCTGATTGATACCTTCAATCAGGCCAAAAGTAACAAGCAAGCCAATGGGAAGAATTATAAGAAGAGTTACTAAAAGAGCGGAGACCTTGTCTCCAAACTTAAGCCGGGAACATAATTTATCCTTCACAGGTCTCCCGACGTAAGCAAACACAATCCCCATCACGATTCCATCTATCAGAGGTGAGAAAAGATACAGGGCCAGCAGGATTAACGACGGAATTGAAACAATAAAAATTATAAGCCATCGATTTTCTATTATCCATTCCAGAGAGTTCTGTCTCATTCAGATCCCCCCAATTTTCTTTGAATTTCCCGGATAACACCAAATAACGTCTGAATTTCTCGCTTCGTTAACACAGCCCTCCCAAGAATTCTCCTGAACATTAAAAGTGTTTTCTGTAACTTATGAGGTGGATAATCCACACGTTTTAGCACATCTTCCATGAATCCAATAAGTCTGGTTAGGTCATTATGGTCTGCCATTTCGATTTTCTCTTTTCTATCTTCATCTGATCTCTTATATTCACTCAGCTCATAAAAAATTATGGCTGCGGCATGGGATACATTTAACACAGGATAATCTTTTGAGGCAGGCACGGATACAACCACATCACATTGCTTGAGTATCTCATTAGAAAGTCCATGATCCTCTCTTCCAAAAAGAAGTAAAACCCTTCCCTTTTTCTCTAAAATCAACTCCCTTAAAGCATCTGGAGTATACCAAGGCATCCTCAAGTGTCGATCAGCCGTTCTGCCGGTAATACCCGTGGTTCCAACTACCAAATTGTAGCCAGAGATTGCTTCCTCAAAAGATCTAACCTCAATGGCATTCTCGAGTATATCCTTTCCATGACTTGCCCATTGATAGGCTTCGGGCTGAATATCGCAGTTAAACAACAGTAAATCCCTGAATCCAAAATTTTTCATGGTCCTAGCAATAAACCCTATATTCCCAGGAAATTTCAGTTCCACGAGCATCACAGAGATATCCACAAGAACACATATGATACCTGTACATGTATAATTTTCTATCGATTTAAGTTTAATCTGCCATGATATTTGCCATGATGTCACTGGAAAACGTAAACGACAATTAATTTTTTAACAAATAAAAAGAAATTATAACTCTTTTATTTCCTCTGAAATGGATCGTATTTCATTCAGCGCTTCCAGAACCTTTTCAAGTTCATTTTCTATCCTGCCTTTAAATTCATCATATCGTTCAGTAACAACTGCACCCTGGGGTGAAGGCCGAATTAGGCCTGATTGCTCCAGAATTCTCAACGAATATCGTACCTTGTGGTTAGGTAACTTCAGCAACTCTGATAACTTAAAAATCCCAATGGGTTCGTTTTCTTTTACAGTTTTAAGAACAACAAGGTGCCTCAACGTCATCTCAACTTCAGATCTCATCCTGTCCAGCAACATTGATTGTAGGGTTTCTGAACAAAAGGTATATAAGTGTTATCAATAAACAGATTATTTGTTTGTGACCTCTTCTCTTTCCCTATTGATCTCTTATTTCAGTATCTGACCTGTCTTAATATACCACAAGTACAGATCCAGTTCTGCGAGGGTTAACCCCACATCCTTTGCTATTTTTTCCAGGATTCTTTCAATTTCAAGATATCTTCTCTTTGTCAGAGTGCGTATTTCCCCAATCAGGTTATGTTCTTCCAAGATTCTCATAATATGTCTATCCAGAATAGCAACATCATCAAATCCCACATTTCTTAGAAAATGACTTGCTTCTTTATAGCCAAGGCCTTTTATATGTCCTACTAGCCATTCTCTGGCTTCTTTCCCAGATCTGAATCTTGAAATAATCTCCTTAATATTTCCGTATCTCCTAGCCGAACATATAAATTCAGCTCGTTTATTATAAAATCTGTGGCCTTCTGCTTTCAATATATTTTTCAGAGTATCATATTGGCTCTCAAAGAAAAGAAGACCATATTTGTCCTGTATTTTCATACCGAGCTCTGCTGAAGAATTTGCAGTTAGAATACAAAAACACATTTCAGAAAACCACTCTTTGCTTGATTTTTCATTAAAGCTCTTAAACTCTTTAATCCTCTGTTTTACTACCTCCGCCACATCTGAGTTCTTCAGCCACCGAATTCTTTCCAGAAGTTCTCCTTTACTTTCACTGACACTCATCGTAATGCCATTACTTATCCGGAGTTAAATTTTTTACCCCTCAATCCCAAAATACAACTGTGAAATTCGGTTCAAAACAGGAAGTGAGAGATTCAGTATGGAAAATTTTTGAAGAATCTGGTATTTCGAGATTTCCACCTCCAAGAGGGAGAATTCCAAATTTCAAAGGAGCTGAAAAAGCCTGTATGAATCTGCTAAAACTTGGAGAATTCAAAAGGGCAAAATCCGTATTTTCTGCCCCGGATTTTGTGTTACGAAAAGCCAGAGAGCTAACCCTTCTGCACAGAAAGTATCTAATCGCCGCAAAACCACATCTACGAGGTTTTCTTTTACTCAGAGGAGTGGATCCTAAAAAAGCCTCTACCATCACAGGAATGTTGAAACATGGAGTTGAAAAATCCTTGGAAGAACTAAAAACCATAGTTCCACCCATTACTCTTTTCCTCCAAGGATGTGTTGCTGTAGATTTACAGGGAAATAGAATAGGGAAGGGGAGTGGGTATGGGGATAAAGAATACCATCTCCTACATAACACCGGGTTGCTAAGAGATGACTGTTTTGTGGTGGTAATAGCCCATGATATTCAAATCTTCGAAGATCTCTCATATTTGGTCACCAAAAAGGACGTAAAGGTAGATTGGATCATTACTCCAGCAAAGATTATAAAAACCCGGGGTTAGTTATTTATTCAGGCATTTATTTATCGGCGTTGCTATCTAGGGTTTGGAGATTCCATTATATCTCTCGACCTTCAAATTTGGAAGAAATAAACCTATTTCTGATTTAATGGAAACCACTACCGAGTTTATGAGCATCAGTATCATTTCAGCAGATAGTATACACAGAAAGGTATACACAAAAAGGATTCTCACGACTTTTAATCGTACAAAGGGACGACTCTGGTACTAGGCCAAGACTCTGGAAGATTTTTATCTGCAAACATTACATGAACTCTCTATTTACGATCCCATGATCTCCAAAATCTACACTTTTCCCATTCCCCCCGTAAAACATAAGATTAACGAATATTGCATCTAGAGACCTATACAACTCTTACGGAGATGAGAGAGTTCGCACCACTATCTCTGCGCCAGTGTTGTTAATTCTAGTAAACAGAACATTACCTCCTCCCTTTCTTTCTAGGAATTTAGTGAGCCTTTTCGCCAAATCACTGGCAATCTGCTCTCCCTTCACAAGGCCATAAAAAGCTGGCCCCCATGAACTTTGCCCTGCACCATAAGCACCATGTTGCATTAGGAACTCTACGCCTGCTTTTATAACCTGATGTCGGAACACATCTCCCTGCGTACAGGAGAACATCCTTCCGACCTCTTTCTCAAAAAGGTTCATTCCCTGGCCAAAAGCTACAATATCACCTTCTACAGCAGCCGGCATAAGCTTCATCAACACAACCCTAGAGGCTCTGCATACTACGTCCTCATCAAGGAATTTTGCTGTTTGATTCATCAATTTCTTTTCTTCCACCCCAGATATCTTTTCCTCAAGCTCAGGTATTCCAATAACAAAATACCAGTCTGATGGTAGAGACTGCCTGAAAATCAGAGGAGGTGGAGACTCATCTCCGATCTTATGCCCTCCATCAATAATAAATCCACCATATCTGAAGGCATAAATCCCAATTCCAGACACTTTCCCCCTCTTCAATATCCAAGCCACTTCCTCCACCTGGAGGTCAACGTCGCACAGCCTTGCTATTCCTGTCCCAACGGAGAGGGCCAGCTGAGTTCCAGAGCCAAATCCAGAATGGGCAGGAGGGAGGTTTTTCAAAACAATTCTGAAATTAGGATCAACCTCCAGGAATTTTGCCATCTGAATCGCATATTTCTTGGTTTTTTCTGTTACAGAGCCATCAGACCCCTCAACCAGCAATCCATCATATTCTTGAATTTCCACTACTGTATGGGGCGTTTCAATGGAAACTCCCACGGTACCATATTTCCTCCCAAGACTCCCTTTCATATCCACAATCCCAAAATGAAGGCGGGAAGGGGCCTTCACGATCACTGTTGAAGGTGAAATGGACAACTGATATCACCCCACAAAAAAGTTATCTAATTATACTGAAATTTCTGGCATAGGGGGGATAAATCACACCTTTTTCTGTTATTATCGCACTAACCATTTCCAGAGGAGTGGAGTCAAAGGCCGGATTGTACACTTTAACTTTCTCTGGGGCAATCTGGTGTTTACCAAAAAAAATCAGTTCTTTCTTATTTCTTTCCTCAATAACAACATCTGACTCTTTTTTTCCAAGATCAAAAGTCGTGGATGGAGCTGCAACATAAAACGGGATATCATGCTCTTTGGCAAGAACAGAGAGAGAATACGTCCCTATTTTATTAAAAACTGCATCATCTACTATCCTGTCAGCCCCTACGATAATCTTATCAACTTTTCCCTGTTTCATTACAAAACCAGCCATGTTGTCAGTAATCAATGTGACATCAATACCATCTTCCATCAGCTCCCATGTGGTAAGTCTAGATCCCTGGTTTAATGGCCGAGTTTCACAGGCAATAACCCGAATGTCCTTTCCCTGTTCTATGGCACTTCGTATCACGCCTAGGGCAGTACCCCACTCAACACAGGCTAGTCTTCCTGCATTGCAGTAGGTCATCACTACATCTCCATCTTCCAGTAATCCTGCTCCATGTTTTCCAATCAACTTGTTAAGTTTGATGTCTTCTTCTGCGATAGCCTCAGCCTCACTAACAGCTAGTTCCCTCACTTCCTCAACAGAATCACCAGTGCTGGCTACCTTAAGAACCCGATTGATGCCATAAAACAGATTTACCGCAGTAGGCCTTGTATCTCTAAGAATTCCTGCTGCAACATTCATATGTCCGATAACCTCTTCAAGAGCGCCATCAACCTCAAAAGATGCTAGGACTATCCCATACCCTCCTGCAACCCCAAGGGCTGGAGCTCCTCGAACTTTCAGTTTTCTTATTGCGTCCACAAGCTCGTCAACTTTTTTGCATTCGATGTACTCAAAATTCGCAGGTAGTTTGGTCTGATCTATCAAAAATACAGATCTGGACTCATGATCCCAGTAAATCGTCCTCATTTTCCACTCCTGCAATATCCAGGATGGTCATCCCATATTCCAGTTTCCTTACTTCTTCTTCAGAAATGGGTTCTCTTTCAACTCTATCCCCTATAATTGCACTATTTCCAAAAGGGTCTTCAATAATTAAAGTTGCTTTCATTCTTCCAGCTAGTATTTCCTCAATAGTATTAAGAAGCTCTTTAGCTTTTTTTGTCTTATCTTCCTCACCCCATCTCGTTACCATCTCAAGAACAGATTTTATCCGATAAAACACACCTTCAACATTGGTAATGAAGGCCTGAGATGCTGGCCCAGGCTCGATGTCCACACCCAGTTCGGGTATCCTAATGGTACCTGAAGTTGACCGGATAACCCGAGAAAATAGAGTAGATGGATTCACCTGAAGAACGTACCTGACTGGCTCTTTAACTCCTAGAATTATGTAATCTGCATGTTTGAATCCACACTCACAGCTAACGGATGTGAGCATTACTTCTCCAAAGTAAGGTATGTTTTCAACTTTTGTTACAACTGGTACTTCAGCACGACACACCGGACAGGAAGTTTTCACTTCTCTCCTCCGGTAATCTTGTTTCTGTCGATTTTAATTCCTGTAGGTGTTACTATAAGGTGGTCTTCCTTCAGCCCTGCAATGTCTCCTCTTACATCTACTGCAACTCTTTTGAGCTCTTTTATAGCTCTGTCCATCATAAGACGGTCATGCTTCATCAATGAAATGTCCACAATGACTATATTTCCCTCGTACACTTGACGTCTGACTTCTGCCAGTTCGTTGAGGCTGGTAAGTTCAGCAACCCTCACATAAGCCTCAGCGGGCTCTTCTTCCAGTAACTCTTCTTCGTATTCGCTGAGATCCAACTCCTTGTACTCTCCGACCGGATATTCCTTTTTACCACCCAGAATCTTATCAAACACACTCATTCCAGATACACCTCTACTGTAAAGATTCCCCTATATATTTAAATCATTTCGTTCCGGTAAAAAATTTCCATAATTTGTCTCCCACATAATGGATAGACTTAACAACTTTACCCTTATCTCCTTTCATATTTTTCCCATCATCGAGAGCGATGCCGATTGCAATGGGTGTTTGTTTCTCTTCTTCTACGACAATAACAAAATCATCCTTGCATATGTTCTCATCTACTTCAACAATCCCGGGTCGCATGATGTCAGCTCCGTTCATTACATAAGGAATGGCTCCTTTATCTACAACTACTCTTTTGCTTTTAGGTCTATATCTCAATGCTCCCAGAACCGTTAAAAAATATCTCCCATCGTAGTCTATAATCAAAGGCTCGTTATCCACCAGAACTATCCTGGGAGGTTCTCCAAAATCTATCACTTCCATTTTTGGTTGGCCAAGGTCAATAGATGATTCCAGTTTTTCTTTTAGCTCAATCATTAGTTTCTTCGCTTCTTTCTTTTTCAGAAAATAGCGCGCTTTTATCCTGATGCCTCTCCCTCCGATACTTTTAAATACGTTTAAGCCTGGTTTCAAACTGTCTATATACATTCCTGTGGATGGGCAGAACATAGACTTAACTGTATTGGTTGGAGGTATAACTGATGGGTAGACCGCTGGATGTGCTGAATAATGCTCTGAACTCACCTGTGATAGTAAGGCTTAAAGGAGGAAGAGAGTTCAGGGGGTCTTTAAGAGGATATGACATGCATATGAATCTTGTACTGGATAACGCAGAGGAAATCAAAGAAGGAGAGATCATCAGGTCTCTTGGGACCGTTATTATACGAGGAGATACCGTGGTTTTCGTCTCTCCCTAAGCTTTTTCAAAGAAAAAAAGAGGTAATGAAACATGTCCAAAGGAACGCCTTCTATGGGCAAACGAAACAAAAGAGTTCATATTAAATGCAGACGATGTGGCAAGGTTGCGTATCATCGGAGTAAAAGAGTCTGTGCAGCTTGCGGATTTGGAAAAAGCAAAAGAATTAATAAATATAGCTGGAAATCAAAAAAAGGAAAGTAATGGTGGTCCCTGTTGTGTGGTGTTGTAGGGATATACAGCGATAATCCATCTCTTACTCCACATCTTGCCTATTATGCTTTATACTCCCTCCAGCACCGTGGTCAGGAATCTGCTGGTATCGCTTCTTATGATAACGGCATAAAGCTTCATAAAAACATGGGCCTGGTTAACGATGTTTTTAATGAAGATATACTTAACAGGCTAAGGGGTAATGTTGCCATTGGCCATGTAAGATACTCTACCACCGGTTCATCCACCCTTGAGAACAGTCAGCCTTTTGTTGTCAGATCTCGTGCAGGAGATATCGCCATATCTCATAACGGAAATCTCGTCAACTCCCATGTTCTTAGAAGTCACCTTGAAATGGAAGGACGGATATTTCATTCAGAATCGGATACAGAAGTTATTGCTCAGCTCCTAGCGAAATATCTTATCTCCCATAGTCTAGAGGATTCCATAAAGAGAATAACCAGAGAGTTAATCGGTTCGTTTTCTCTCACATTGCTCATCAACGATGTTCTTATTGCCTACAGAGACCCACTGGGGATTAAACCCCTCTGCATGGGTGAGACTGAAAATGGGCTGATTTTTGCCTCAGAAAGTGCTGCCATCGATACCCTTGGAGGAGAACTGACCAGAGATGTTAAGCCCGGAGAAATGATAGTAGTCAAGGATGGAGATGTTGAAAGTCATCAACTTTACAAAAGCAGTTATATGGCCAAATGCGTCTTTGAATACATTTATTTCGCTCGACCGGATTCGGTTATCGATGGCAGAGACGTTTACGACGTGAGGTTGAGGATCGGAAAAAGACTTGCAAAAGAATACCCTGTAGAAGCTGATTTGGTGTCACCTGTCCCTGATTCAGGTACCACTTTCGCAGTCGGCTACAGCATCGAATCCGGGATTGACTACCTAGAGGCTCTGATAAAAAACAGATACATTGGGAGAACATTTATAATGCCAGAACAGGAATTGAGAGAGAGTTCCGTAAGATTGAAGCTGAATGCTGTCAGATCAAACGTTAAAGGGAAAAAGATAGTTCTAGTAGATGATAGTATTGTAAGAGGGACCACCAGTAGAAGAATTGTAGACATGTTGCGGAAAGCAGGAGCGAATGAGGTACATGTGAGAATCGGTAGTCCTCCCATCATAGCTCCATGCTATTTTGGAATCGATATGGCGACCAGAGAAGAGCTGATAGCCGCTTATAAATCTGTGGAAGGAGTTAGATTTATGATCAATGCAGATTCCCTTGGCTACCTAAGTCTTGAGGGGCTTTTAGAAAGCGTCGGATTAAAAGAGGAGGATCTGTGTCTGGCGTGTCTAACTGATCTGTATCCGCTTGAGATACCCGGAGAGAAATGCTTTATCCATCAGTCGAGCCTGATCGAATTTTAGGATTAATTCTGCAATTCTTATTCTTCTGAGTAACATTTTTATCTTGTAAAATCAATAGATATAGCAGGGATACTATGAAGACCATAACAAGAGATGAATTGAAAAATAAAATGGAATCAGGAGAAGATTTTATCTTGGTAGATGTGAGAGTTAAAGAGTCTTATGAGCTGGAACATCTGCCTGGGGCCATCAATATCCCCTTGGAAGAAATAGATGACGGAGTTGAATCCATCCTAGACAAAAACAAAGAGATTGTAGTGTACTGTTCAAGCTTTGAGTGTGAGAGGAGTCCTACAGCCGCAAAAAAACTGGCTGAAATGGGATTTAATGTGAGTGATTTTGCCGGTGGTCTGGCAGACTGGAGAGATGGAGGTTACCCTACTGAGGAGATATAGTTGATATATGATGTTGCCATAATAGGCGGAGGCGTTGCTGGTCTTTCAGCTCTCATGTATGCTGGAAGGCTTGAGCTTCATTCTGTCCTAATAGCTAAAGAGATGGGGGGTACTCTGACCCTAACAAGAGATATTGAGAACTATCCGGGCTTCAAACACATCATAGCCAAAGATCTTACAAAAAAACTTCTTGAACATGCAAGAGATTATAACGTGGAAATACGCCAAGACACTGTCTTAAAAATAGAGCCTAATCGGGATATGTTCTATATTGAGACCAAGAAAGACATGATTCGAGCCAGAGCGGTAATTCTGGCTACTGGAACTGAAAGAAGAAAATTGAAAGTGCCCGGCTCATCCACTTTCGAGAATCGTGGAATACATTACTGTGCTCTCTGTGATGGACCACTATATAAAGGAAAAAAGGTAGGAGTGATCGGAGGGAGCGATTCTGCAGTTTCAGAGGCACTGTTATTGGCCCAATATGCTGAAAAGGTATACATTATATACAGAGGAGAGATGTTGAGACCGGAGCCTATTAACGCAAAACGCCTCAAACAGTTTGAGAACATTGAAGTGATCCTTAATACCAATGTGATTGAGGTGATAGGTGGAAAAAGATTGAAAAAAGTGATCCTGGATAGAGAACATAATGGTTCTTCAGAACTTGAGCTGGATGCTCTATTTGTTGCGATTGGAGGATATCCTTTATCAGAGCTGGGTCGTCATCTCGGTGTGGAACTGAACGAGAAAGGAGAGATAATAATCGATAGAGATGGTAAAACCAGCATTCGCGGTGTTTTTGCTGCTGGAGATGTGGTGGATTCGAGCTTCAAACAGGCAATTACTGCTGCCGCAGAAGGTGTGAGGGCAGCATATTCGGCCTATGAGTATATCACCAGAGAAAGGGTTTTCACATGTGATGACCCGCAATATCTCAAACCGATAGAAATATCTGCCCAAGAAGTGATGAACAAAATCAAAAGCAGATACAAAACACTTGTTCTGGACGTCCGAGAAAAAGAAGAATGGATTAAAGAACGTATCCCGGGATCGATCCACATTCCCATAACCGAACTAAAAAATAACAGAGAATTACTTGACGATGCCGAGGAGATCATAGTGTACTCAAAAGATATAAATTGCCCTGCAAGCACCATCGCAGCAAAAAAATTGATTGAAATGGGATATTGCAACATTTACGATTACAAAGGTAGCTTTGCAGACTGGAAAAGTTCTAGTTTTCAGACAGAACAGACAGAGATGAGGGACACAGGATAAATTAACAAACTTTTTATTTGAATCATTGTGGAGTATAAAGGGAGGTAGTTGTGATGGTAAAAGTAGGCGTTTTTAAAATGGGTGCAATTGGGACAGCCCTTCTCGTAGAGCTTCTTCTGGACGAAAGAGCTGATAGAGAGAATATCAGTGTAAGAGTTGTTACCACAGGAGCGAAGATGCAAGAAGACGAGGCATCTGCAGCCGAAAAACTGAAAGAGTTCGATCCAGACCTTGTCATAGTTACTAGCCCAAATGCTGCATTACCTGGGCCTAAAGCGGCAAGAGAGGCTTTTCAGGGAAAACCTGTAATTGTGATCAGTGATGCTCCTGCTAAAAAAGCTAAGGACGAGTTTGAAGAAAAAGGGTATGGTTACATTTTGGTCAATGCTGATTCCATGATAGGTGCTCGCCGTGAGTTCCTTGACCCAACCGAAATGGCACTCTTTAATTCTGATGTAATAAAAGTCCTTGCAGTAACTGGAGCTTTCAGAGCGGTCCAAAAAGAACTAGATAGAGTGATATCTGAAATAGAGGCGGGTAATACTCCGGAGCTTCCAAAGCTTGTCATCACTGCAGAAAAGGCAGTGGAGTATGGTGGATTCTCCAATCCTTATGCTCGTGGTAAGGCCATGGCTGCTTACACAATAGCTGAAAAAGTAGCTGATGTGAATGTAAAAGGGTGTTTTATGGTAAAAGAGGCGGAAAAGTATATACCACTGGTGGCATCTGCCCATGAAATGATGCGAGTAGCCGCGAAACTGGCAGACGAAGCAAGAGAAATGGAGAAAGGCTTGGATGCCCTGTACAGAACACCTCACTCCAGAGATGGAACAGTTCTGAAAAAAGATAAACTACTGGATAAACCATCCTGAGTAGCATGGTCCGGAAAAGAACCTTCTACTTAATTTTTTTGATAATAATATCAGTTCTTGTTTATTCTTCCATATTCATGTTTTTGGGCAGGCTCGAAGGATATGATTATACATTTATTGACTCTCTTTACTGGGTCATATCCACTATAACTACAGTGGGATATGGAGACATAGTGCTTTATTCCAAAATAGGAAGAGTTTTCAGCATAATCGTTGAGCTTACGGGGATAGCATATCTGTTTGGAGTGGGTGTTCCTTTCATAGTGATTCCGTGGGTAGAGAAAAAATTCAGGCTTACTCTTCCTACATCATATGATGGAGAAAACCATATGGTCATATGCGGCTACTCCGAGTTGGTACGGGAACTGATCTCTGACCTATCTTTCTATCGTGTAGATTACGTGGTGATGGTGGATGACCGTGATACAGCAGTGAATTTACTTGAAAAAAACATAAACTGTGTTTTAGGAGATTTCTCAGCTGAATCATTTTCGAAAATTAATGCAAATAAAGCAAGATATATCATTCTTGCTTTTAAAGAAGAGAGGAAAAATGCTGAGATTTTGCTGACTCTCGGAGATATAAAAGTTCCGAAAATGGCCATAGTCGAAGACCCCACTTACGGGAAATATTTTACATACGCAGGAGCTGATAGAGTAGTATCGGCAAAGGGTCTGCTGGGGATATACCTAGCCAAAAAGGCACTTGACCCCATCACCGGAAAACTGAGCTCGGCCATCAAAGTGATGGGTGATCTCAAATTGATGGAAATATTCGTTAAAGAAAGCAGCGAATTCGTAAATAGAACTCTTAAAGAGGCAAGAATTCGAGACAAAACTGGATGTAATGTCGTGGGCCTCTGGAAAGATGGAGAACTGATCATCAATCCTTCTTCAGACGAATATATCAAAAAGAATTCTGTATTGCTCGTCACTGGCACTGATAATCAGCTCCGAAAATTGCAGGAGATAGCTATGGGAGGAACATGAAGAGAAAGATTATGGTCGTTGGATATGGAAACGTAGGTCGAGTAACTGCCAGGATGATTGTGCGCCATACCGGAAGGGTTCTCGTCCTAGACAGGAAAAAACCTGAAGTTCTGGAAGAGGGGATTGAATTCATTGAGGGAGATGCTCTGGACGAACATATATGGCGTACTTTAGATTTGAAGGAATTTGAACTAATTATAATGGCTCTTCCAAATGATATCGACACTATATTCACTACCCTTATAGTGAAGAACTTGTTTCCTGAGATAACAGTCATCGCAAGGGCCAATGCTGTAGAGAACGTTGAAAAAATTTATAGAGCAGGGGCTGATTATGTCGCTCCTCTTTCCTCAATATCTGCCCAGATGTTAAGTGGGGTATTGCTGAGAGGGAGAGAGCTTTCTGAAGAAGTTAAAAGGGTGCATGAAGGAGTAGAAATAGGAAGACATACCGTGGAAAAGGGTAATCCAATGGAGGGGAAAACTCTAAAAGAAATAGGTATCCACGAAAAGACAGGGTGCCTAGTGATAGGCATACAGGATAGAGATGGTAAACTCCTTGATATACACCCTGAGACCGTTATCGAAGAAGGGATGACATTGGCAGTTCTGGGCACTAAAGAACAAATTAAAGAATTCCATACAAAGTTCTGTGAAGTTTCATGATATCTATACTGGTAAGAGTTTCACTGACTGTAAAACCAGTGATTCATAAATGATTATTCTTTTCTTCAAAAGAGCTTTTTTTCAGGAAAATTATGTTTCCTCTCCCTTTTTTCACCTTCTCAACGAGATTTCTTCGCTCAAGATCTGCAATTAACAGACTGACTTTAGCTTCAGAAAATCCAAGTTTTCTTCGAAGGTCTTTTTGAGTTATTCGCCCACCTTCTTTCTCGATTATTTTCAAAACTTCTACAAGATCTTCGGGAAGTTGCAGTGGAATATCTCTGCCTGTAGACTTGCTATGCCTCTTTAAACCATATATCTTTAAAACCAGAAATACTGCTGCCCCAATAAGGATTGCTACACCACCAAGAATCCATTGAATCTTGTACCCCGTCGAATCTTCCAGAGCAAAATCAATGGTATTTGGATCCTCCAGAAACTGGATGTCAGCCAGAGGGGGGAATATGACCAAATCAAGTATATAATCCCCTTCCCCCTTCACAGACACCATTTCTTCTCCATACAGTATGAGCGACTGCTGCCGGTAATAGTAGGCTTTAATGACATAAACTCCATCCGGCACGGTAAAAGAGTAACTTCCATCCTCTGATACTTCTCTCTGCTCGGGAGTTGTATTTATAGTAATTATCACTTTCTTAACGGGCTCGAAGGTTTCCCAAGAATATACAACACCATGAATGACCGCACCTTGGGCAGACCCCATCAGCAGAAGGAGGGGCAAAAAGAGGATCAGTAATTTTAACCGCGGAGAGGGTGCCACGCCAAAATATACAGAACAACCATTAATAAACTTTTTCACTCAATTCCGAATAGCAAACTAAAAAAGTTATAAAAATAGATTAAAGGTCAAAGCTGACCCCATCAAGTTCCTTTAGATCTCTCATTAAAGATTCCAGTTCCGATAGCTCTTGCATCAGGGATTGTAACTCCTCATCGTCTTCTTCAGGAAGAGTAGTAGCCTTGTTAGTTTCGGAAATGCTGGAAGGGGTTGATTCCTTGACTACTGGAGTAGGAGATTCCTTTTCCAATATGGGCGTCTCAGAAACTGGTTTTTCACCCACACATCCTGTAAGTCCTGCCACTACCAGAAGGGAGAAAAGTACTAGCAACAGTTTCATTATTCTTCCCCTCCGAACTCAATAGTTACACTACCGCTGTACTCAATCTCATCTGTCATGTCCATATCTGGTAATTTTTTCACTTTGTAAACACCGGTTCCTTCAAGGTACAGGGTCCCATACCCTTTAGCATATAATCTTATATGCTCTCCTTCAAGTTTTACCGATATATCCTTCCCTCGAACTACTGCCTTTCCTTGGCCCTCATATGTTATAGTAGAGCCGCTTCTGCTTTTTTCGCCGAAGCCCGTTATGGATACAACGGCATCACCTGGAGTGACTTCGAGGACTCCATTGCCCTTGATTACCACAATACCTGTCCCTTCTACTCTGGCAGTCCCGTTACCTGCTGCAAATACCTCTCCAGTATTATTCCCATAAAACACAGAACCAGACTGTATAGATTTCAATATTCTGATTATCTGTTTTACATCACCAAAAGCTTCTCTCAAGTATCGATTTGCTTCCATCAGAAAACTGTTGGCCTCTTTCAAAAGGTTCTCTACATCTTCACCTTCTGATGCTTCTTTATATTTCTCTTTGGCTTTCTCTAAGTTTTCTTTTGCCAGATCTATTTTTTCACTGTAGTCCTCAAGCAGCATTTCCAGCTCAGAAGTATCAATTCCCTGGCTCTTGAGAAGATTGATTCTCTCTTCTATTCTTAACTCCACCTGCTCAGCTTTTTCAATTATCACATTTACCCGTGCCACAACCACTTGTCCAGCAATGGATTTGATACCAGCCCTTATTTCCATCCAAGCAGTTTTCATCTCGCGAGCTGCTTCCCTTAATTCTTCGGGTGTTTCCGCATTTATAACTTTATTTTTCTTTTCCTCAATGATATTCCTGTATTCTGCAATCTGACCCAATATCTCCTCTTTAGCTTCATCGTTTAGACCCCTAGTATTGTTCACAAGATTTTCGAGTCTTTCCAACCATCTCTCTATCATCTCGGCTCCAGCTATCAGAAATCTCTTGGCATTTTCAAAAGTCATGCTGTTTCTTAGATCCCTTGCCTTACTCTCAACACCCATGTACTTTTCTCTCGCTTCCATATAAGCTTCCCTGGCCTTTCCGTATTGATCTCTTGCTTTCTGATAACTGTCCATAGGGCCTGCACTCACGGTAACCATATTTCCCAAGAGGGTCAGTACCAGTAAGGCGACGACGATCTTTATTTTCATTTTTATCACCTCAAATACCTCTTGTCTCTGGAAAATATAAGCATTCTTTCATGTGTTTTCCTTTAGGACAGTTATAAAGGCATTTAATACTTTATAAACCTTTATAAAACTTTATTTTCATTTAACAAATCCTCAAAACTGATTTTTCCTGTGAACAACCATTTGCTACTACATACAAAACTTATTTATATGTTACCCAATGGGAGTGATGAAGACTGGAGACGAAAAATTATATTAAACGTAAAAATAACTAATCATGGAATGATAGAAAAAGAGGCCTTATTGAAAATACACCAGATAATACATTCGTATCTCGGGTTGCCTTTCTATGAAGACATGACACCTTATGAAATGATCCCTTTCGCCCTTGCGGTCCATGAGATAGTCAACCGCTATCCTGTTACCATGAGAAGCAGGAAAAGTCATGGCGTTCGGGTGGAAGATGGAAAAGTTATAGACAACGATTACACCGGGCCAGTACTGGAAGAGGTGCTTAAAACCAATCGAGTTATCAGGACCATACCCGAGACTGGGGCATACAAAGGAACTCCTGTTGTTGTTGCACCCATCCGAAATGAAAGAGGTGAGGCCATAGCAGCCATAGGGGTTGTAGACTTAGGAAAGATTCTCAGTGGATCTCGCTTCAGATGATTCGATACAATTACATTGAAGAGCTTTCATATCCAGATCGGGCAAAGGAAGTTCTTTCCTGCATTTCTGACATACAGCATAGATTTCTACTTGGAATGTATCTGGTAATATCTTTTTTTGTTTTAATCTCTCCACTTCTCGCAGAATTATTTTAACTCCATATTCAATTCCAGCTTTACGTTTTACAAAATATTCTTCTATCCTTTTCTTCGGATGGTGAGAAGAATATCCAAGGCATTCCACAACATGTTTTCTGAGAGTTGTGTGAGAAATCATCTCCTGCTTGAGTTTACCGTAAGATAGATTATACCTTGAGAGAAATTTCATGAGTTCGTTATGTGCTACATCACTTATGTTTTTGTTTTTCCGTTCAAACTGGATTATGCTATATGCAAGTTCTACTTCTTCAGGTGGAGGAAGCTGACCCTTCTCTTCAAGTAATTCTTCAAAAATCTTTCTGTTAACTAGTTCCTCTACAACTCTTCGATATCCTCTAACCTTAAGCTGATCAATTATCTTTCGATTCAAATCATCGATCCCAGCAGTTCTGCTAAGCCACTTACAGAGCTTACATCCCATCTTTATTTTACTTCGTATATACATGTATAAAGTTTTTACTGAATGACATACCTTTTGGCCACCTTTTGGCCATACCAAACCTTAAATATTCATTAATAATTAGGTAGTATTATGAAAGAGAGGGAAGTGATCTTCAGGATACATGACATGATACACAGATATTTGGGATTGCCCTTGTACGAGAACATGAGTGGATTAGAAATGATACCTTTTGGTCTGGCTATTCATGAAATAATAAATCGATGCCCAGTAGCTATGCGTACAAAAAAAAGGAGGGGAGTATTAATAGAGAACGGAAAAGTAATTGACAATGATTATACAGGACCTGTTCTTGAAATGGTTCTTAAAAAAAACAAAGTAATCCGAACTGTACCAACTTATGGAAAATACAAAGGTTATCCTGTAGTGGTGGCCCCCATTAGGAATATAAACGGAGAGGCAGTTGCCGCAATTGGAGTAGTGGATTTGGATTATATACTAGGATTTAAAAAAGAACTGTAATCCTAAGATTATACATGGCGAAAGTCGTAGAGGGATATTACTTATTCATATCACTACTGCTCTAAAATACGAAATCCAGAGAGTTGTTTTATTGTTAATAATTAATAATAACTAAATTTAAATAGAGTAGGATCTACATTATAATCTCTGATGGAATCAAATCTAAAAGATGTGCAAAAGAGAGATGGAAAGACCATTACATCCCTTCTCAGAGAGGAGAGGGTGTATCATCCTCCGGAGGAGATAGTCAACCGAGCTTGGGTTGGGGAGGAGGTGTACGAGAGGG
>MTND01000009.1 GCA_002010305.1 Archaeoglobi archaeon JdFR-42
GAAATGGCCGGTGTGGATGGAAGAAGAAAGAGAATCTGGTTATGGCTACTACCACTGCCCCATGATGGGGTGGTAGGTGATTATTTTTTATTTTTGGAATTCTTGCTATAACAATATTTTTTTACAATATTATTGCAGAAGGGGCTGGTTTATATCATGTGTTGAGTGATGATGACTCAAAAACAGATATGTTTTTAGGGTCACCAAAAAATATTTATATTAAGGAGACCTCTTTTTAGGTATGCCTAAACAGAGAAAAATATGGATGGTCCTGTTCGCCCTTATTATGCTGGCAGTGGGTCAGGCAGCAGCAACAGATGATGATGAAATAAAGGTATTGGTCAACCTTAAGGCTGCAAAGGAATTACTGATGACTGGAAATACAGAAGAAGCTGTCTCATTGCTGACAAAACTGAACACAAGACTTTCTGGCATGAGCTTTGACAACGTTGAAAAAATCAGAGTCAACGTTGACAAGGCTATAATAGCCATAAATAATGGTCAGGACTCTCAGATATACCTAGATGAAAGCATACAACTACTTGAGCCATCCGTTATGAACGTGGATAACCTGCCATTTCTGATTGAGTATTTTGAAGAAGAGTATACTGAAGGGGTGACCAATGGAGAGATTGCTGACTATGTTGATTACACAAAAGCTATAATATCCATTGATACTTTTAAACTCATAGTAGAGATCTCAAACCACCCTGAGAAAGAAGAGCTCCTTGCGCTATCAGAAGAGATCAAAACTGCCGCCCTCAATAAGGGGGATGTTGGTAATGCAGTTGAGGAATTGAAAAATGAACTCAATCTGAGCAACAATGCCGATGTAAATAAGATTATTGCAGAGATGCTAACAACTCTTGACAAAATCGAAAACGAATACAGGGCAGGTAATGTAGATACAGCACTTAATCTCGCATCCACTCTATATTTCAGGCAGTATGAAGAAATAGAGAGCCTCGTAGTTACCAAAGATAGAGAACTCAACGAAAGAATTGAAGAAGAGATTGGAATACTTCAGGAGAGAATAAAAAACAGGGAAGATATATCTGCAATCGAGGGGGCGACCGATAATATCCGCTCCAGTCTTAAAAAGATTGAAAAAGTTCTAACTGCGGAGACGAGTCCCATACAGTTGTTCATTGAGTCATTCACCATTATATTCAGAGAAGGGTTTGAAGCTATACTGATAGTAGGAGCTGTTGCAGCCTACCTCATTAAAATGGGCGAGAGTCAACGGATAAAATCATTGGCATATGGGGCAGGAATCGCAATTATAGCGAGTATAATTACAGCAATCCTGATGGAGCAGATACTGGATCTGAGCGGAGAAGCACGAGAGATTGTTGAAGGAGCTACATTCCTTATTGCAGTGGTCGTGCTATTTTCAGTGAGTTACTGGCTTCTCAGCAAGGCACATGTAGAAAAATGGAAAAAGTATATAGAAAGTAGGGTTAATGGTGCAATAGCAACGGGAAGCAACCTCGGTCTTGCAGCTATATCTTTCATAGCAGTATACAGAGAAGGATTTGAGACAGTACTGTTCTATAAGGCTCTGTCCATAGATGCTGGTGGGTTTTCACTGCCAGTAGTTGGAGGATTTGCAATTGGCCTTGGAACATTACTGGTGGTATATCTCCTGTTCAGGTACATTGGTATAAAAATGCCAGTCAGAGAGCTTTTTGCAGGAACCAGTGCTCTGCTATACTACCTGGCTTTCAGATTTGCTGGTAAAGGAATACTTGAACTTCAGGAAGCGGGAGTCATGCCTTCAACTCCTCTTGGAATTCCCAAGATTGGATTCCTTGGCATATATCCGACCGTAGAGACTTCGCTGATTCAGTTAGCTCTCATAGTCGCCTTACTGGCAGGAATACTCTATCTAAGATACTCTACACCATCTCAGGTCAGTGCCTGAGGACATTTTTTTATCTTTTTTCCGGAGTCTCACTCTTTATCAGGCCTACCATATTATTTTAGAGATCTGAGAATACCCTCTCTAGGTAATTTCCTCCTTCAAGATTCTATTAACTATAATAACTCCAATAATCTTATTAGACTTACACAAGAGATCAGTAATACAGTAAGAGATAGTTCCCGGATATTTATATTGAATTCTCTCATAAAAATTTTTGATGAGACAGAATAACCTCTTGAGGCCATTGCTTCATAAGTTCGCTCTCCCCGTTCTATGGAACTCACGACAAGACTTCCCATCAGGTAAGATACAATTCTGATTTTCCTTTTGTAAGGCATTTTTGCTTTCAATGAAAATCCTCTGCAGGTTATGCTATTCTTCAGCACATTCAGCATGGTATAAAATTCTTTCAGATACCGTACTGTCAAGGATAGCATAAATATAAACTGAGTAGGCAACCTTAGCCACCTCATAGCTGCAAGAATTTCATGCTCATGTAAGGATGAAACCAAGACGATAAAGCTGAAAGAGGCTACGAGGCGACTCAGTAGCAATAACCCAAAGTCCAGTCCTTCAGCATATATGTGAATAAAGGAGAGAGAGATTATGACATGTTCTCCCTTAGTAAAAGGCTGAAACAAGGCGATAAATCCACCAAATGGTATCATCAAGACTATTTTTTTAAAATTTTTAAAAGGTATTTTAAAATACAAAACAGAGACCATAGAGCTAAAAAAGAAAATGATGATACCTGTCAATACTTTTGTGGCACTAACTGCTATTACTACTCCTGCAAAGGCATAAACAACTATCAGACCGGTATTAGATTCACTTTTCATCATTCAATATCCTAACAAGATTTTCTACAATTTCAGTTTCATCAGCAGGAAAGGGGATTTCTACTCCTTTATGTATAAGAGCGTGATATATTCTGAATAGCACCGGCATTTCAAGTCCTGCTTTTTCGAGCGATGGGTTGCTCAGCACTTCTTCAGTTTTTCCTTCGAGTAAAATTTGTCCATCTATCATTACATGCACTCGATCAACCAAGCCTAGAAGAGCGTTTATGTCGTGGCTGGAAAAAACAACAGTTAAGCCAAGATCTTTCCTCAGTTTCAGCAATAATCTTTTGAAATCTCTTACCCCTTCCGGGTCAAGCCCCGCAAAGGGTTCATCCAGTATCATAATGGACGGTTGATAAGCAAGAATACCTGCTATTGCAATGCGTTTTTTCTGACCATAACTGAGATTGTGAGGGGATTTGTTTTCATAACCCTCCATTCCTACAAGTTTCAGGGCTTCTCTTACATTGTGTTCAATCATATTTTCATCAAAACCGAAATTCAATGGACCAAAAGCCACATCCTGAAAAACCGTTGGAGCTATAATCTGATCATCTGGATTCTGAAACAAAAACCCTATTTCTCTGCGAATTTCCATCAGGTTTTCCTTCCGGATCTTTTTTCCTTTGACAAACACACTCCCCCTCTCAGGAAATAATAGACCATTGAAATGTTTGAACAGAGTGGTCTTTCCGGCACCATTTGGACCAATTACAGCTACTATCTTCCCTGATTTAACTTTAAAATTCACGCCTCGAAGTATTTGAAGTCCATTATTATAAGAGAAATAAATGTTCTTTGCCTCAAGGATGTGCAATATCTATCCCTCGAAATACTTTTTCCTAATCACAAATACCCCATAACTTGCACCCATAACCAGTAATGTTCCAGCTATCATTGCAAAAGACTCAGATAATTTTCCTTCGATCCAAGGAATTGTATAATCCGGCATTAGGCTCGAATACGTTTTTGCTTCTACTCCTATATTCTCTGCAGTCTTTTCCAGTCCATCCGGATTGGTAGAAGCAATAAAAGGTGCCGTTATAGCTACAACCAGAATTACAAACAATACAATTATACGAAATTTTGTTTCCTTCATATGAGGGTCTCCTTAAATAAAGGGTTGTCTACTGCATCAGGTTTCACAGTAACAAGAAAGTGGATTACGAGGACACTTATCCCTCCCTCAACTACAACTCCGATGATCAGATGGTATAAACCCATGTAGAAAAGACCAAGTTTGAAGGGAAAAGTTCCTGCCACACCAAGCATTAACGCAATTATCACAGAAGCCATTACGATACTGAACCATGCTGCAAAAAATACAGCGAGTGTTAATTTTTTGGTTATTTTTTGAGTCCATGTAAAAAAATAATAACCAACATATGAGGCCACAATACCCATTGCCAACAAGTTAGCTCCATACGCAGTATAACCTCCATCCCCAAATAAAAAAGTCTGAATGAAGAGGACGAGGGCGATTACTACAATTCCTGCATATGGGGTTCCAAAAATAATGGCAATCATTGCGGCTCCAAGAAGGTGCCCTGAAGTACCCCATGGAATCGGTATATTAAGAGCCTGAAGAGCGAATACAGCAGCAGCAAGCATAGAAATCAGAGGAATTCTAGACTCGTGGAGATGGCTAAAAACCCACTTGAAGGCTTTTAACATTATAATTAGAGCCATAATATAATAAACTAGAGCATGACTTAGAGGAATAAACCCATCAGGTATATGCACTATAATCCCTCAGTATTACTTTACTACAAAAATTTAATACTTGTTGTTACTATTTAAGTGTTTCGTATGATTAAATTATGGTAGTAGCGTTGTTCACATAAAATGCCATATAAGATTTTATGCGTAACTTTTCATACTTCTTTCAACCTGATCCACTTCCCATTTCTCTTCACCATATCTTTTTCTTCAAGCTCTTTCAAATGATGGAGGATCATTTTTTCTTCCCAATAATCCAGAAAATCCTTCAAATATGGTTTCTTCCCATAAATTGGTGATACAGCCACAAGGTCCGTAACATCTTTTGATCCATCAACAAGAGATAAAATTTTTCTCTCTCTTTCCTCAATCACTTTGCGATATCTCTCGAGCTCTTCCAATATTTCCCATCTGCCAAAGATTGGTTTTCTATGGCCTGACAGATAAATGACTGGATCAAGGCGAATTATATCTTCTATTGACCTGATGAACTCCTTTATACTGCTTTCTCTATGACCATACCAAGGACCGAAAAAAGTGAGATCGATATCTGCTCCAAATACCAAATCTACATCGGGAATGTAAAAGCCAAAATGAGCTTTTGTATGCCCGGGGAGATGCACCGGAATTACTTCTATTTCTCCAAATACTAGAACTTCTCCATCATAAAAGCTATCTGTGGGCTGAAAATCCCGGTAACCTGTAGTTGATTTAACAAATTCAATCCAGTTGTCCTCAAGTTCTCTACTAACATACCTTCTGGCAAGAGTTTTCAGATGGCATTGGTCAAACTCAATCTCAGAGACCATGATCCTTTTATCACCAAAAATCCAGTTACCCGGCATGTGATCTGGATGCAGATGGGAATTTATGACCACGTCAACCATATCTTTCAGTTCTTTCAGCTTTTCGATACCAATACCCGTATCGAAAAGAATAGTTTGCTCATCTCTAATGAGCATGGAATTGGCAAATGGAAAAGACCCTCTATTGTTTCCCTCGATGAAATAGATGTGTTCAGCAATTTTTATCATCAAATCACGAGTACCAAAAGAAAATAAATAAGTTTCGCCAGATATTTTTACCGATCTCACATCAGCTTGAAGTAGGCGAATCTGAAAAAGTTAAAGAGATCATACTTCCAAAACTAAGAAAAATCTAAATTTTATATACAAAAATACACTTACATTATAGAGATATCGAGAGGCCCGGAAACCGGCGAGACTGATATTTATGACGTCTCGTGTGCTCCTCTGGGCCAACATTTTCTGTCCATCTATTTTGGGCGAATATTTAAGTCTCTGGGGAAAAACAAGATTTTATTTTCCAAATAAAAATAATATTTCACCATTTTTTATACCAACCACCCATTGTGGTACTAACTTACAAGTTGATACTACAAAACTGCTATGGAAATTCTCGTATTTCATGATGTCTAACGGATTACATTGATTAGCCCATACCTTTCCACTAGCTCAATTGACCTTTTCTTTTCTTCATAGGTCAGACGTCTGCTGATATCTGGATACTCGTATGCCTTATAGGTAGGATAATACTGAAACATTAGATTGAATCTAACACTCTGGCCAAGGTTATCTGCTATCCACCGTAGTATGGGCTCTGAACAGCATTCAAGATGGCCCGGCAGAATGAGATGTCGAATGATCATTTCAGAGTTTTCATAAGCACTCTTAAAATTTCGTGTCACTACTTCCCAATAGTTGTTAACATTGGATAGTCTTTTTGCACATGTATTATTACCATAACGGAAATCAGCTAGAAATACATCTACCACATCTTCAATTATCTCAGCAAGCTCTTTGGAATGATACATGTTGGAATTCCAGACCATAGGCAGGTTTACGCTGGATGCTTTCATTACCATCAAGATGGTATGGGCATGCTGATCTGGATTTCCACCAACAAAATTGACATTCCTTGATCCCTGCAAACTTCTCCTGAAAATTGCTTCCGCAAGTCTCTCAGGCATAGCCGGATTGCCAGTGTGAGCTAAAACTATGTCGTAATTCTGACAATACACACAAGAGAACGTGCATCTGTTAAAAAAAATGGTATGAGATGGGATTAATTCAGGCTCTTCTCCAAGATGGAGGAACTCTGATGAATAATATGACTCCACTTTACACCCACAGTATCCTGCTGTTTTGTATCGATTAATTCCACATCTTCGTTCACAAAATGCACAGTTTTTCAGCATTTTTTTAAGAATATCAATTTTCAGATCGAGATAGGAATAATCTGGAATTTCATCCGATACCTTGTTTTTCTCAAGCATTTTTTGGAAAGTGGCTTTAATCCCTGCATGTACTTCCCACATCTTTTCCAGAGTTTTTTCTGGAGTGGCGGGAGTGCACTTTGCGATCAAATATTTCGCAGTTGCTTTACCATCCAAGATACTGAAATATCGTTCCAAGCCTGGTATCATATCAACCACTCAGGTGCATTCCTCTGATTCTTACAGAAGGGGAGATGGTATGTTCTACCTGACGTTCATCCTTGCCAAAACATGCAATGTTTTTCAACACCTCATACACATTTCCATACAGCATAACGCTCTTCAGAGGTTTCATGTCACCATTTTCCACAAGGAAGGCGTTTCTACCTTCCAGTGAGAAGTCTCCACTAATGGCATTGGCCGTATGGGCACCTATAAAAGAGTGTATCATTATGGCAGAATCGTACATAAGATCTGAAGTTATATCATTAAACTCCAGACAGATGTTGGTGGGCTTTATATGGGGCTGGGAACCATAATTCTCTCTGAAGGCATTTCCAGTAGTTTCATTACCACTTTTCTTTCCATATTTATGATCATAAAGAAAACCTACCAGAACGCCCTGATCCACAAGAGTAGTCCTCCTAGAAGGGCTTCCTTCATCGTCAAAAGCTGATGTAAAGAGCATTTCAGGTAGAGTTCCATCATCAACAATGGTCAGTCCTGGAAACACTTCTTCATTCAGCCATCTGATTAGCATACTCCGTCCTTTATAGACACTTTCTCCGGATAATGATGGATAAAGGGTATTAGCCAGGATGCTATCGAAAGCTGCTGGAGTGAGAATGGTGTCCCACACCCCATCTTCAACGTCTATACCATTTCTACTATCAAGGGCCAGCCTGGCAGCCCGCTTACCTATGTCCTCAAAGTTCAGGCGGCTGTTTCGAGAAACGTCAAATTCATATGCTGTAGAGCTATTAGCCTTCACTTCCACAAGTCCACCCAGTGCGGTACTTTTTTCAATTCCTTCTACACCATTAGAGTTAATTATATGAACTTCATTTATCTCTCCGGCTACCTCTCCAGAAAGGACCTCTACACCACCATCTCTGGTACAATCCAAGGCACCATGAATCATGGAAAGGGCCAAATCAACATAATCATCTACCTCCATAGACTGGATGGCTGGATCAAAAGTGCCAGTCACCACTGGATATCTTTCTGATGGAGGGAGACCTTCTGCTTCTTCTGAATCATCCAGCTTAGCCAGTTTTACAGCATATTTCGCAGAATTCATCAGACTTTCTCGAGTGGTACAACTGGAGAACCCTGTACCTCGATTTATAATAACCCTCACCCCATATCCATCATCCCAGGAATATGACATGTCTTTTATCTGGTCCTTTTCTATACCTGCAACAAACTTTCTGGATTTCTGATGAAATATCTCGAATTCAGAGGCGTTTTTTTCCAGATACTCTATTACATGACTGAGTTCATCCATTTACACTCCCTCCCACCACTGCTATAGTAGCGATGTATGGGCTTCCGTCGCTCACCGGTACACTCTGACCATTTTTTCCACACATACCAGGATTAAACTTCACCTCATCACCTAGAATGACATTACGCAAAATTTCCATGGTTCTGCCTGAAAGAGAGACGTCCCTGAGCATTTCAGCAAACTCTCCTTTTCTAATCAAATAACCATATTCTGCATTAAATTGGAATATGCCCTCTAGAGGACTTGTCTGTCCTCCTCTGGACCCTGCCAGAAAAACCCCATTCTTTACCTCTTCCAGCAATTCTTCAAGAGAACGATCTCCTTCAGCGAGATACGTATTGCTCATCCTTACCAGCGGAGTATTAACACCCTCACTCCGGCCATTTCCTCCTGATCCTTCAAGGTCCTTTGCAGTCTCTCGTGATGTTAAATATCCAACCATTACTCCATTCCGGATTATCTCTCTTTTCTCCCCCCGAATGCCTTCATCATCAAAGGGATAAAACCCATATTCCATAAGAGATGGGTTATCATACACGTTCACATTAGAGGATGCAATTTTCTCTCCTTTTTTGCCTTCCAGTATGGAACCTCCTTGAAGAACAATATCCCCTTCTACAGCATGTCCAAGAGCTTCATGGATAAACACTCCTCCAAGAGCAGGATCCATTACTATCTTCTGCCTGCCTCCCGGAGGAGATTTTGCATCAAGGAGCTTAATGGCTACCTCAGCCGTTTTGGAAGCAATCTGTGGAAAATCATACCTGTCAAAAATTTCAAATCCTGTTATTCCAAATCTTCGTTCGCTGTACTGTTGAAGGGTTCCATTTCCCTTTGAAACTGCTGATACAATGACTCCTGTCCTAGGCACGAAACTCGTTCCTTCAATTCCTGTAGAATCCTCGTAATCTACCCACCGGTAACTCTCAAAATAAATAACTCTGGAATTGGCTATTCCCTTGTTTCTTAGATGTTTTTCAATTTCCTTCAACAGAACCAATTTATCTTCCACATCGATTTCTCTTGGGTCTTTTTTCATTTTATGGACGTATTTCATACTGGATGTGCCCAGAGTTATTACAGAAGATGTCTTGCTCTTACCTTTCAGACTGGAGGCTATTTTAAGAGCCTTTTCCAATCCTTCCTCCACCTTCTCTTCAGTGGTTTTTGCAACCCCCCACACACCATCTTTCAGAACCCGTACTCCAACGGCACTGCCGGATCTGTGAGAGATACTTTCGACTATACCATTTTCAATAACAATTGAAAGGGATTCCATGGTAATTTTTTTTATTTCTGAAAAATCTGTCACGGCATTCATGTTTAACCCTGAGGAATCGGGCTGCCAACAGGGAAAGTCTGGAGAGCAAGTTGTTTGAGCTTTTCCAGCAATTTCTTTTTTTTCCTTCCCACAAGGGCGTGATCCAGAACTTCATTAATATTTTTGACAGGAACAATCTCAATCTCATCTACATGTTTTGAATCTAGGTTGATGTCACCTACATTTGACTCAGGGATCAATACCTTCCTAATGCCTGCTTGCAAAGCAGCTTCAATTTTCTGAGTCACCCCACCAACAGGCAACACATCTCCTCTTACAGAAAGGGATCCAGTCATAGCAATACTCTGATCCACCGGTATACCCTCAAGGGCACTTATCACAGCCGTGGCCACAGATATGCTGGCTGAATCTCCTTCAACACCTTCATAAGTTCCAACGAACTGAATATGTACATCCATACTGGAGATATCCCTTCCGGTAATCTTCTTTATAAGGGCGGATACATTCTGAACAGCTTCCTGGGCAATATCCTGAAGCTGACCCGTGGCTATTACCTGCCCTTCTTCTTTACTTATGGCGGGTGTTATTTCAGCAATGATCGGCAAGACGATACCTGCATCTTCACCCATTACTGCCAGTCCATTAACCCTGCCTATTTCCTCTCCAGTGGTTTTGAAGAGGTTATATACTTTCCTCCTCTCAATGTATTGATCGGCATACTGCTGCTCTACTGTTTTTGATATGACTTTAGCTCTGAGAACATGATCCACTGTTACAACATCAGCCTTTTCTGCCTTGGCTATATCTCCGGCAGCTCTTATCAACCCACCGAGATCTCTCAATTTGAGAGTGAGCTGACCTCTCCTGCCAGCTCTCCTCCTCGCCTCTTTAATAACCTCTGCTACTGCATCTCTTTTGAAATGAGGTATCTTCCCATCTTTGGCTACTTCCTGAGCGACAAATCTCACCAGTTTCCGACGATTTTCCATGGTATCATCCATAGTATCTCGCATGAACACCTCATAACCGTACCCTCTGATTCTGGATCGCAAGGCTGGATGCATACCATAAAGAGCATCCATATTCCCGGCTGCAACCAGAACAAAGTCACAGGGAACGGGATCAGTTTTAACCATAGCCCCAGAACTTCTCTCTGACTGGCCAGTAATCGGAAATTTCTTTTCCTGCATTGCTGTCAGGAGGTGTTGCTGAGATTCAATCCTGAGAGTATTGATCTCATCGATGAATAGCACACCCCTGTGAGCCCTGTGGATGGCTCCAGCCTCAACCCTATCATGGGCTGGTGTCTCCAGTCCCCCAGACTGAAATGGATCATGCCTTACATCTCCAAAGAGGGCTCCTGCATGAGCACCAGTGGCATCTTCAAAGGGTGCAATATCCCTGCCTGAGTTATTGACCAGCAGCTTAGGAACCATTGACTCCTCTTTGGGCATTATGTATCTAAGCACAAGAAAGAGCATAGCAGCTGCTATGACACCCCAAATAAACTGGCCATTTATCGCCGCATACCCTATTATAAAGAAGACCATCATCAGCAAAAAGAAATTTCTGGTCTGGGCCTTTTTCATAGCCTCAGCCTTATGTGCTTCCACAATCTCTTTGCCCTTACCAGCTGGAACCACTCGAATTTTTGGATTATTGGGGTCCTCCTGGTTCGGATAAACAAGGATGTCTTCAAGTTCTTCTTTTGGCAACAGCTCAGTCATCGCTTGTGCCAGCATGGATTTTCCTGTGCCTGGAGATCCTATCAGCATGACATGTCGTTTTTGAACGGCAGCTTTCTTTATGATCTCCACTGCATGATCCTGTCCAATAACCTGATCAGCGATGATGCTCGGTATCTCTATGTCCGCAGTGGTCTCAAACTCCAGATTACCCACCAGTTCATCGATCCCTTCTTCTTCAGCCCTTGTCGTGCTCATGAATAACATCCTCTTCTATTTACCCAACTATTAAACTTTTTCGTTAAAAACAAAGACGGCTTCCCATAAGAACTTATCCCGATTCAAGAAGTTCTATTCCATCCTGAGTAAGCTTTAATTTACCATCCTTTTCTTCAATAAATCCATTCTGTATCAGAAAATCCAAGTTAAATTTAAAAAGGAAATCATCCAGCTTCATTTCCTGCTTCAATTCCTCTATGGTCTTTCCAAAAACACCTATAGTATGTACCATTTTCCTTCTGGTGGGATTCAACGAGGCTTTGAATAACTTTTCGTGATGGCTTTTATTCCGTTCCCGTTCCATTCACTCACCGTTACTTTTTTCTAATCCCCGCTAATATAATCCTTTCGGAGGATTGTATGCTGTATTTCATAACCTCTAACGATGGAAAATACAGAGAGGCAAAAAGAATAGGAGAGATGTACGGTGTGAAGATTGAAAGAGTGGACATTCACTATCCAGAACATCAGGAGACTTCTCTAAGGAGAGTTGCCCGATTAAGCATTACGGCATTGAAAGATCTTGCACCAAAACCTTTTTTTCTGGAGGATTCGGGCCTTTTTATTCCCTCCCTGAATGGTTTTCCAGGAGTGTATTCCTCTTATGTGTATAAGACTATTGGAAACGAGGGGATTTTGAAGCTTATGAGGGACGTGACGGATCGACGGGCATATTTTAAATCAATAGTTGCTTTTTTTGATGGGAGAGTCCATCTCTTTGAGGGGAAGGTTTCGGGCAGGATATCCTTTCAGATCAAAGGAAATAAGGGGTTTGGATTTGACCCTATTTTTGAATATCGGGGAAGAACTTTTGCCGAGATGGGGGATGAGAAAAATCAGATCTCTCACAGAAGGAAGGCCATGGAAAAGTTTTTAAAGTGGTACATAAATCTGCGCTAAGAGTGGTGAATTAGATGGCACGGATGTATGCTAGGAGAAAGGGGAAATCAGGCTCAAAAAGAGTATATAGAGATTCTCCCCCAGAATGGGTAGAGATACCCCCTGAACAAGTTGTAAAAAAAGTACTTGAGCTGTATGATGCTGGATATCAGACGAGTCAGATAGGAATCATCCTCAGAGATACTTACGGGATTCCTTCTGTCAGGCAGATAACCGGAAAGAGGATTACTGAAATACTAAAAGAGAACGGAAAGGAATTCACAATCCCAGAAGATCTGAGAAACCTCATGGTTAAAGCCCTGAAACTGAGGGACCATCTATCCGAGCACAGAAAAGATTTTCATAATAAAAGAGGGCTCCAACTGATTGAATCAAAGATACGGAGGCTTGTAAAATACTATAAGAACGAGGGCGTTCTTCCCGAAGACTGGAAATATGATCCAAATACTGCTAAGATACTCCTTATGAGGTAATAGCCCAAATGCTTGAGATACTGACTGAGTATGTCAGGGAGGGCGTAACATATCTCCGCCAGTTTAATTTTATCAGAATTTTTGCCCATTATGATGCAGATGGTATAGCATCCGCTGCAATCCTTGCAAGAGCATTATTGCGAGAAGGGAAGAGATTTCACATTCAGTTCCTCAAAAGGCTTGATGTTGATTTTGCTATAAGCCTTGATCCATCATCCGATGAACTTCTTCTTTTTGCAGATATGGGGAGTGGACATGGAGATGCCATTAATGCCTTAGAGGGAAACGTCATGGTGGTGGATCACCATTACCCAAGAGACAGTATTTCCTGTCTGCATATCAATCCATATCTTGGAGGGATCGATGGTTCCTATGAGATATCCGCTGCTGGCACATGTTATTTGCTAGCAAAAGAGCTCGGAGATAATCTGGATCTCTCTGCTCTTGCCCTTGTGGGAGCTATAGGAGATAAACAAAAAATAACAGGTGCCAATGAAATTATTGTCAAAGATGGTATCCGAAAGGGGTTCATAGAATTTAGAGGTGGCGTTCCGTTATACAGCATGTCTGTTTATGATGCCTTGAAGCTTTCAACCGAACCTTATCTGGGATTCCATGACGATGACTCACTAAATGATTTCCTTACCCGGCTACATGTTGATGGTACCAAACACATTGACAGTCTGGATGATGGTGAACTTCGCACGCTGAACAATGCAATAGCTCTTAGAGTTCTAAAAATGAACGCCTACCCTGATATAATGGATGAACTTCTTTCTAAAAATTACTATATCCCTCGAGAAATTATCAATAATGCCACTATGTTTACTGATGTTTTGAATGCATGTGGCAGGATGGGGTTGTATGGGATAGGTCTCGGTCTGGCTCTTGGAGACAGGAATTTTTTGGAGCAAGGCATTCAGGCATTCAAGACCTTTCAGTATGGTGTAATTAAGAAAATAGGTGAAGTAGAGAATCTCGTCCAAGAAGGTACAAGCATACGATACCTTCTCTTGAATAACTCTTCTACCACAGGTCCTATTGCAACCGTCCTGTCTCGTTACAAATTCGCTGATAGACCATTCTTGGTGTTAAATGTCAAGAAAGACGTTGTTAAATGTTCTATCCGTGGTAATTTGAGACTCGTGGAGAGTGGACTTGATCTTGGTCTCGTAATGCGAGAGGCTGCAAACTATGTTGGGGGAAGTGGAGGGGGACACAATGTTGCCTCAGCGGCTGTATTTTCCCCTGGAAAGGAGGAGGAATTTATTGCAAAGGTGGATGAACTATGCCAAAAGTGGCTGAAATCACAGTAACTGTATCCATAAAACACCCAGAAGTCTGGACAATCTTCAAAGCCCTGAGACCGGATGACCTGCCAGATATGGATGTTAGAGTAAAAGACGACTTGCTATCTATGAAAATAACCGGGTATAATATTGGCAGTCTGATTGCTACTGTAGATGATTATCTTGCAAATGCCGGAATAGCCATAAAAACCCTCGAGAATATTCATATCCAATAGCCTTATAGTGTTGTGAAGAGCAATTCTTTGCCAGAGAAAAAGTTTAATATAAGATGGTGAAGATGAAGGTTGCTACTGCAATACTGGAGGTGTACTGTTGGCAAGGAAAAAACAGGCAAGGAGAGTAAAAGACAAGTGGAAAAGCAAACAGTGGTATCGAATTCTCGCTCCTGAATTCTTTGGATCCGGTGAAATAGGAAACACTCTGGCAGATGACCCTGAAAAGGTCATCGGAAGGACTGTTGAGACCACCCTCGCATCTCTCATAAATGATTATTCGAACCAGAATGATTACAAAAAGCTCACGTTCAGGATATTCAATACCAGTGGAGAGACTGCCTATACCAAACTGACAAAATATGAAATGACCAGAGATTATCTGACAAGTCTGACTCGCAGACGGACCTCAATGATTGACGATGTTGTTGATCTAACCACAAAAGATGGATATAGAATCAGGGTAAAGCCTGTGTGCTTCACCATAAAACGATGTCAGACATCTCAGAGAAGAGAGATTCGACGAGTTATGAGAGATATTATCCTTAATAGGGGTCAGGAACTGGAGTTCGTCCAGTTTGTACAAGAAATAGTCCTTGGAAAGATTTCATCGGACATATATAAAGCAGCCAAAAATATCTATCCATTGAGAAGAGTTGAAATCAAAAAGCTTGAAGTACTTTCTGAACCGATGCCAGCCGTTACAGCAGAAAAAGCTGAAGCAACGGCCTGATCTTTTTACTTTATTCCTTGTAATTATTTGGAAAAAGTATTCAAATGGTTATTGCCCTGAAATAAACGGGTTAGACCGGCAAGAATTCTAGATCGGGGAAAAAGATCGGAATTGAGAGTTTGTTATCTTGAACTACTTTTTACATTTTTCTTAAAAATAATGTTTTTCAAGATGGATCTAAAAATTATGGAAACACAGCTTAAAAAATATATAATTTTAATTAATGTAATGGACATCACTATCACTCTCCCGTAATGGTTCTATAAATATTATATGCAAACATGAAATTTGGTATTATTGCTTCAAGCACACTCACTATGGTCACAGCCATCATATAAGGACCGATCGTTGATTCAATTTCTGCCATTTTACCTGCAAGGAACAGAATGCCTCCTTTGTATCCTGCAGTAACTCCAAAGATATTCACTATAACTAAGAACAGAACGAATAGATATAGCTGTATTCTGGCAAGTTTTTCACTGTATAATTTTTTTCCACTCATTTTGGGGACAAGATAATATATACCACCCATCAAAGCCACCGTTACCCATCCTAATAGGTTCCAGTGAGCATGCATTCCAGAAATAATGCCTCCAGGCCCTGCTTCAAGAAATTCATGAACCTGAGGGAATGTCATGATTGCGCCCCATATACATCCTATCAGCAGAAAAATTATCGAAATTTTAATGTAGAGCAATCCCACACTTTTTGACAATTTATCACCTCCCTTAGATATTAGTCCATTGCAATCTAGATAATCCCTAGAAAACTATTGTCTCCTAAAAGATGATCCATACTGCAATGGCTGAAAATATTATCATTATTCATTACATATATGTATTTTGTATCGATTTTAGAATAGATCTCATCATAACCTCCACTGTTAAGATCTATGGCACCAGAAATAGTTGCAAAAAACATATAATCTTATTCTTTATTATTCTACCCTAGCTAGGGTTTCTATCATCGGCAACGTACACCTTCGCTCCATTCAGAATAAAAAGTATACTCATCCATCTCTGATAAAAGAAAAAAGTTAACAATAAGAGGTGATGACAGAATAAGAAAGGATTTAAAGAAAGTATCAATAGAATCCAAAAAGATGGAGCTTGATGAGATGATTTTTTGGGCTAAAAGGTATAAAGTCCAAAAATAGAAATTAAAATGAGTCATGAAGAATTTGATAGAACTTATACTTCAACAGGACTCACCGGAACCAAAGATTAAAATACAACACCTATGGTAACAAAAATTAACATGCACATGATCAGCGTTATTGTTCCAGTGTACAAACATTCCGGTTTTGTAAACGATATTCTGGACAAATTAACCAAGGATATTTATCCATCGCGAGAAATCATAATTGTTGTCGATGAACCTGACTCAGCTACAAAAAAGGATATAGAACGATGGAGGGATGTTGCAACAGTAATTGAAAGGGGGGAGAGAGGAGGGAAAGTCAGTGCTCTCAATCTCGGCGTATCACTTTCTAAAGGAGACGTGCTACTCTTTATTGATTCTGATGTTCAGATTCCACCAGATTTGCTGAGCCGTGTGGCTGAGAAAATCAAAGAAAAAGATATTGTAGATATAAGAAAAGAGGTTATATCCTCTGGATTTCTAGCTAGACTAGTAAACCTGGATTATTTGAACTCTTTTCTCTCCAATTTCATTTCTCACAAATTTAACATATTGATTGCATTAAATGGTGCATGTTTTGCGGTCAAAAGAGATTTTTTTAATAAAATTGGCGGATTCAGACCTACCATTACAGAAGATATCGATCTTGGTATCAGAGCATCTGAAAAGAGGGGGAAAATCGCCCTGATGAACCCTGGAGTTGCCACTGTAGCTCCGACGTCTCTGAAAGAATGGTATATCCAGAGGAAACGGTGGGGAACTGGAGGTGCTATAGTATTCCTCGACCACATAGGATTCATACTTAGAAACCCAAAAGCATGGGTACCTTCCCTTCTGTTGTCTTTTCCTTCCATGCTGTATATAGGCCTCTCATTAATATCTGACTCGATCCTGAGAAGATTGATTCTTGCAGCCATCATTCTCCTTGCTCTAAGAGTTCCTTTACCCCTGGCAACCATCATGTTTTCGTCTATTACCCTGACAATTTCAATACTTGAAAAAATGCTTCCAGTGATCATATCATTTATTGTATGGATGGGACTTATATCCATAATAGCCCGAAAGATTAAGTGGAATGGAGTCGGCTTGCCCGAATTATTCGCTTATTACTTTATTTACTCTCCTATCCTGTTGAGTTTATATCTCATTTCGTTTATCAGAGTCCTTATAACTAGGCATAAAAATACGATCCAGCTAGAGGATTGGAAAACATGAGGGTGAGAAGTTGGGATTTACTAAAAAAACCATCGCAATTCCAATTTCCATAAGTTTCGGGGCAATGTTCCTTATTTTTGTATACACTAGGTCTCATCTCTCTCTTGGTGATGTCGAATTCTCTATCCTCGGAGGAGCCTTTCTACTTCACTCACTGGCATGGGTTTCCTGGAGTTTGCGGATTCAACATTTATCAAAGGGATTGGGAAGAGATCTATCTCTCATAGATGCTCTGGAAGCGCTTCTTCCCAGTTTATTTTTTGCCGGCATTACTCCATCATCAGCAGGTGGTGAGCCCCTCAGGATTTATATCTTGAAAAAGAAAGGTCTGTCCTATGGAGAGGCGACTGCTGTAATCCTTGGAGGTAGGTTCCTCGATGTCATTACCATAACCGGCTTGGCCATTATAGCTCTGTTTCTTTTGAGATCTGGAATAAGTAGCCTTATTTTAAAGATTATCCATATGGCCCTTGTTTTTCTCATAGTTGGTTCCTGTCTGCTCTTGATATTCATTTCAAGACCTGGAATCATGAAATCCATGATGAAGAAAATATTTCTAAAAATGGAACAAATCATGAGAAAAGACTACAGCAGGCTGATCAGTAAACTCGAAGATGAAATAGACGCTTTTTATTCCTCCATAATAACCCTAATGAAAAGCGGGAAAAAATCCATAGCAATTGCATCTGTAGGAACTCTGGGGAACTGGATACTCGACCTTTCTGTCCCCTGGGTTATTATGTTAAGCCTCGGTATTCATGGAAGCCTTGTAAATGTCATGATGATTCAGCTTCTTGTTTACATAGTAGTGCTTCTTCCCCTTACACCTGGGAGCAGTGGAATAGCCGAAGGAGTTGCATTTGCTCTCTTCTCTCCCCTTGCACCTGGCCATATCATGGGTATGTTTGTCCTTGCTTGGAGAGGAGTTATGTACTATTTCAACCTAATAGCTGGTTCCATAGTTGGAATTAAAGTGTATAAAACCATTGGAAGGCCAGATATCCTCTGAGATAACGAAAATTCTATATCAGCAATATCTACTAAACCCGTATAGTACCGTTAAATACCAAAGATTTTATTATAGGGCTGAACCAGACCATATTATATGCTAAGTAGACAGAAAGACCGTATTAACTTCATCCTTATCCCTTTCGCCAGACTGGCTGGAAAAGCCGGTTTAACTCCAAATCACCTTACCTTTATAGGATTTCTTACAGGACTCATAAGCGCCAGCATCATATCTACTGGCAATTATTTCGTTGGATCTATTCTTATGTTGCTTAGCGGGGGATTTGATGCCCTGGATGGTGCATTGGCCAGGAATTACAGTATGAAAACAGAATTTGGTGGTATCCTAGACTCGGTGATGGACAGGTATGTGGATATTGCTCTGTTCATAGGGATTGGGCTAAGCGGAATAAACTGGTTGTATGTTGTAATAGCACTCTCAGGTGCCTTGATGGTCAGTTATGTCCGGGCTAGATCTGAAAATGCCATCAAAAAATGCGCTGTAGGATTTGCGGAAAGAGCTGAGCGGATGATCATACTGTTTTTTGGGCTTATCACAGGATATATAGAAGTCTCTCTTATACTCATTGCTGTTTTAGCTCATGCCACTGCCATATATAGAATTCTGTACTCTCGGAGAATACTCATCAAAAACTCTATAGATTAAACAGATTTTATGCTACCAACCCTTTAGCGGGATTCAAGTTCACCCACCATACACTCAAAAATTTTTGAACTGACCAGATGGTAAGACAGGTAATCTCTAAGATGAGTCATTATTTTCTTTTTTGAATAATCATCCACTTCAAAGGTCACGTCTCTATATATCACATTCTTCAGGATGAGTCCATAGGGTGGTGCAGGTTCAAGATGCTCTTCATACTGCTCTGGATTCAGCATATCTTCGAACCATTCGACCTCTCGCTCTCTGTATCCTACCATTTCCAGTCCTCGAATTATGTTCCTCACCATATTCCAAGTAAATCCGTTGGCAAGAATGTCAATCATAACCAGATCAGCATCCACTCTGATATTTACACTTTTTACAGTCCTGATGTTCCTTTTTTCTCCCGCTTTTCTGGTAAAATTAGAAAAATCATGAGTGCCAACGAGGAGCTTTGCAGCTTCTCTTACCCTTGGAATATTCAGATCTCTAGCATGAAGGATATAGCGATACTCTCTTGCCTCTGCATCTCCTCTGGGGTCAAACGTATCGTTCACTAAAGCTCGGGCCCATACAAATATATCATCTGGCAAGTATGAATTGATGATACGAGGGAGTACTTGTTTTGGATCTTGAACATCGAATGCAATTACCTGCCCGATGGCATGTACACCAGCATCGGTTCTGCCTGCAGTGGCAAAACGTGCTTCTCTTGGATTATCAAATAACTCCATTTTTTTAAAGGCTTTAAACAACTCTCCCTCTACTGTTCTGACATTTTTTTGATATTGAGAGCCCTTATATCGCTCCCCTATGTATCCTACTTTGAAAGCAACTCTCATCGGCTACATCAGCCCTTCTGCTTTTTTTTCCCAATTATTCCATTTACAAAATCCTCTATCTCAGATATTTTAGAATTTACAATCTTTTTAACGTTGGTCTGACCTTCAGTAAATCCAATAGCAGCACCCACAATAAATAGAAAATCAATATCATCCAGCTGATATTTCTGTTTCAATGCTTCTAGATCCTTTACTCGACTTTCCGGAAGTCGATCAATCATCTTTTCAGAAGGCAGTTCTTTTTTGTAAAATATCTGATCTTCATTTAAACTCCATTTCTCCTTCATTTCATCGAAGGCATCCCATAGAAGGCTCTTTTTATCTGCCATTTCCATACAACCACCATCAATCCATACACATGACACAATTTGTATTTTTTGGTTAACTCAATTTGCACCATATTCTCTAAGTTCGCATCATTTTCTTATTTCACTATTGTAAATCTTTGATTTACATGTTGTTAACTGTCGTTAACAATACCCTGAATGATTTCGAAATACTCTTCAATGACTTCTTTAAACCCTGGAACATCAAAAAATCTGATTCCTGTTAACTCGTTGGCCATGGATTGATATATACCAGCAACTACATTTTTCACTTCTTCTTCAAGGCAAGGGGGATTCGAGCATAGAGATCTCCAGTCTCTTAACCCTTCGACTTCCAGCTTCTTTTTAGCCCTGCACACTTCCCTATACCATTCAGTATTTCTGTAAATATTTCTGAGAATTTCCTTGCTAACATGATGGCCATTATATGTGAACCGACATTCATCAAGAGTGCCCAAAGCATCCACCACCAGCAGCTCTCTCTCAGGGGTGAAGGCCAGTTCAATCTTCCCATCCTCGTTGAACAAACCTATCTTTTCCACTTTTTTTGAAATGCAATTATTTATCTTCAAAAGAACTGTCTTTATATTCTCAATCTCACCATCGGATAACTTTGCAAGTTCTTTTACCTCCCTCCATGTAACATACCTATCCGTATCTTCCAATTTTGTACTCACATCCAGTATCGGCGTTTCAAGTCTTTCCCCTGGCTCTGGGATCTTTTTAAGGCCGAATTCCTTTATATCCACACCTTTCTCTATCCGTTGAAAAATGGAACTCCCTGCAGGGAGACCATTTCTATAGATGAATTCAAAAGGAATGAGGAAATTCACCATTTCTGGGAAGAAGACAGAATAATCATATTCAAGCCCTCTCGATGATGATTTCACCTCTGGATGGATCACTCGCACAAGATCGATTTCCATTACGTTTACCGGGTGTGACAACTCTCCGATATGAAAGACTTCTCCATCACATACCACGCCCCTGTAGTGGGTACGGACACCTTCTTTTTCCAGCTTTTCAAAAAACATCGCAGAAGTCAGGCATAACGCTGCACCTTTGCTCGGAATCTCATCAGGCATTGCCCCCCAGTCAAATACAGAAAAACGATCTGAGAAAATGAATCTGCCCACTCCCATCTCATATTTAGTTGGTTTCCTGACGATTTCCAGATCCTTTACACTACCCATACATATCACACCCTATTTTTACATTGGATACGTGTAAGCCAGAAGGTATATAATAATTAAGGACCTACCAGCAATCATGGAATTCATCCGGGTTGATGGGAGTAATAATCAGCATTCTGTAAGAATGTATGCATTAAGCACCTGTGTCTGGTGTAAAAAAACCAAGAAGCTTTTAAACGATAATGATATAACATATGAATATATAGATGTGGACCTTCTGGATGAGATGGAACGTCAGCAGGCCACAGATGAAATGATTAAATTAGGAAGTATGGCGTTCCCCACACTCATCATTGATGGAGAGGTTATAACAGGTTTTGATCAGCAGAAAATACGAAAATCCCTTGATCTACCTAATGGATAATTTCATTCGACCGTTTCTGGTAATATACATTCTTATTGACCGTGTGAGGACTCTGTTTCTGATAGCTCCTTCTAGCTCATTGAGGACCATGGAAACAATCTCAACGCTGGTGAGGGGGATTTTAACCTTTTTCATATCTCCTCTCTCATATACCATTCGAGGTATGTCAAACACATCTGTGCCTGCAGGTATATCTATACTCATTACTGCACTGATCTGTTCCCAGATTTGAATGGTTTTATAGGATTTCTCAATATTCTTTCTGGCTCTTTTTTCGAGAATAGATACATTGGATTTTGTTGTCCCTAGAACAGATGCAATCTCCTCTAGGGTCATATGTCTGGCCCTCATTTCCAAAACCTTGATCTGCAGCTCTGTTAAAAATGACTCTCCCATCAGATGTTATTCTATATTAAAACTTAAATAGATTATCCATCTCAACCATTATGGATGAAATTCAGAATAAATGGAACTAAACTCCCCAAATTTTTCCTTGGGACCAGTCCTTTCATTGGTGCTTCCCAGTTTGGAGATAAATCAAGAAAATACCGGGAATTCTGGCTGAAAAAACCTAAGAATCTCGAGAAAATATTTGAGATGGCTGGAGAAATGGATGTAGGTGTCCAGGCAATAGCCTATCCTGAAATACTTACTGCAATAAAAAATGTAGGAGTCGATTGCCTTGTGTCGGCTGGAGTTAGAGACTTTAACAGGGAAATGGAGAGGATTGGAGAGATTGACGTAAAAGGTGTACTTCTTCATGCATCTAGGGTAGACGACCGAAAAATTGCGGAAATTAAAACCTACATCGAGCTAATAACCGATATGGGCCTCATGAGCGGGATTGCAACTCACAACCCTTCCGATACCATACCGGAAATTTTATCCCTTGAGGGTGTGGAAATTATCATGGCCCCTATAAACGAGCAGGGTATTTTTATGTACCCAAATAGAGACTCCGTTATTGAGAGAATTTCCCTTGCAAAAAAGGCCGGAAAAATAATCATAGCCATGAAACCTCTTGGGGGAGGAAGATTACCACTAAAGGCTTTAAAATTTCCTGTTGAAAATTCTGATGGAGTTGCTGTGGGAATTGGAGAGTTCAAAGAATTTAAAGAGACCTTTGATTTTCTCTTTAAACTGGTGTCATCATGAAATTGATAGCTTTTGTAGGAAAACCTCTGGCTGGAAAAAGTGAAGCATCCAGAATAGCAAAAGAGATAGGTCTGACAGTGATAAACATGGGAGATGTGGTTCGAGAGGAGGTTAAAAGACGAGGTCTGGAAATGAAAGATAAGATAGTTGGAAAAGTTGCCACAGAATTACGAGAGAGAGAAGGGAAAGACGTTATCGCAAAAAGGTGTATAGAAAAGGTAAGACGGATTAGTGGGGAAAATGTGCTGGTCATAGACGGTATAAGGAGTATATACGAGGTTGAAAGATTTAAGAAAGAATTTGGAGAGGATTTTATTCTTATTTCCATAAAAAGCCCTCTGGAAATACGATTTGAACGTGCCAAGAGAAGACAGAGAGAAGATGACGTATCAACCATTGAAGAATTAAAAGAGAGAGACAGAAGAGAGCTCTCATGGGGAATGGGAGAAGCCATAGCCATGGCCAATCTGGTCATAGATAATACAGGAGATATAGAAGAATTCAGAAAGAAAGTAAAATCGATTCTGGAGGAAATCATATGAAAGTTTCCGTAAGGGTAGAGACAAAAATTTATCCCACTGAAGAAGAAAATATAGTTATCCACGCAATAAAACAGCTTTTTCCTGAATCTACCATAAAAATAAAAAGAGATATGGTAGTCGGTGAAGTCCACGATCTCAAACATTTCAAAGAACTTCTGAACAAACAGAAGATTCTCGATGCCGCTAGATCTGAACTCCTAAAAGGGGTTAAAAATGGACATACGGTGATATATCTTAACAAACAGACTGCTGTTATAGGAAAAGTCAATTTTACTGATGAAGATGCGTTGTTATCCCCAATCAGGCTTGAACTTAAGTCAGATGACCTTCGGACAGTAATTGACTTTCTTGCCCCTCCCACTAAAAATGGGAAGCCTCTTGTTGAGGTGGATAAGTGAAAATCGGGATTTCCTATCTTTACTGGCATCAGGATCCTGATGGGTTTAGAGCATTTCTGGAAAAAAGCAGGATCAGGCGTTGGGAAGTTGTACTGAATAGATCTAATCAGGAACATATAAGGAGACTCATATCTGAATTCTCTGAGATATTCACTCTGGATATGTCATTCCATGCCCCTTTTTCGGAGTTAAATATTGCATGCTTAACAGATGATGTTAGAAAAGATAGTCTAAAAGTGATTAAAAAAGCCATTGAGATTGCTTCAGACTTTTCCAGCAGGATTGTAATACATCCGGGACATCTTCGACCTCATGGATTCAATTTTCCAGATAAAGCATGGCTTAAAAACATAGAGTCCATCCAGATGCTGGCTGATTTCTGTCAGGATCTTGGCCTACGTATGATGCTTGAAAATATGCCTAATTACCCCCATACCATGATAAAAACCTTTCAAGAGATGGAGGGAATAATTCTTGGGACCGATAGGGACATTGGAATGGTATTTGACATAGGCCACGCACATACTGCTGGAAGTCTTCGGGGATTTATGGATAATCTGAAAAAAATAGACCACATCCACCTCCATGACAATGATGGAAAAAAAGATACCCACCTAGCTCTCGGAGATGGAACCGTACCTTGGTACACAATATTACCAAAATTAAAAGCATGTGAAAAAGATTTAACCTACGTGGTCGAGATGAGGAATTTTAGAGATGGGATTAAAAGTCTGGAATTTCTCAGCCAGAAGGGATTTATAAAGTCTCCAAAAAGATGGTTATTTATATAAAAAAGGTTTTTCAATTTCCTTAACTACTGAACAGGCTTTGAACCGTTAAATCAGATTTATCTATAGATGAGTATCCATGACATGAAGAGAATGAAACAAATGCTGGATTCGAAAGATTCATCCAACAATCCTATTACAGGATTATATTGTTCTTATATCCGCAAAAAGGACATTTTTCTGTCTTAAATAGATTTGCCACAACTTCAAATCCTCTCCGTTCGATTACCATCTCTCCACAATTAGGGCAATAGGTATTCTCATATTTATGTCCAAAAACATTCCCTAGGTAGACATATTCTACTCCTTCTTCTTTTGCAATTTCATAGGCCATTTCTAGAGTCTCTATAGGAGTTGGTGGTATATCCATCACTTTATAGTCCGGATGAAATCTAGAAAAATGAACGGGTATTCGTTTATTCAGATCTGCAACCCATCGGGTAAACTCCCTGATTTCGTCAGAGTTATCATTTTTGGAAGGGATCACCAGATAGGTTAACTCAAGAAATATTCCTTTTTTTTCCATTAGTTTGATATTTTCGAGGACTTTTTCCAGCGAGCCGCCACACACCTTTCTATAAAAATTCTCCTGAAATGCTTTCACATCTACGTTGGCTGCGTTTAAAATATCTGACATGACTTTTATGGCTTCTTTCGACATGTAACCGTTAGTTACATACACCGTATACATTCCCTTTTCAATAGCTAGAGAGAAACAGTCTTCAGCATATTCATGCCAGATGCTGGGCTCATTATATGTGAGAGCAATACCTTCACAGTTATAACGACCTACCATTTCAACAACAGTTTCTGGCGAAATGTATTTCGTAGGAAAATCCAGATTTGCAAAGGAGATGGAATAATTCTGACAGTGTTCACATCTGAAATTACAGCTAACACCTCCTAAAGAGAGTACATAAGTTCCGGGTTTAAAATTATGAAGGGGTTTCTTTTCTATCGGATCGGGATGGATGGAAGAGACCACACCATAATTAAGGACAAATAATGTTCCATCTCTATTCTCTCTTACTCTGCATATTCCCTTTCTTCCATCTCTGATTTCACAGTAATGGGCACATGTCTGACATTTTACTCTGCCATCCTTGGACTGATACAATCTTGACTCAATTTCCATGGATCTCTCACCATCGAAGGATAAACATTTAAACCAGATAACCTTTTTGCAGAATTTTTTACCACTCAGATATGAGATACCTGCATAAAAAATCACTTCAATCTATAACGGATGGTGCATCCTACCAGCTAAACTTTTAAATATCAAAAAATCCATTGTTTCGAATGTTCAACTGACAAGGTGATTCTTATAGCAACCGAAACTGAGGCCGAGAGTCCGGAAACTGTACCGGATATACAGGATTATGACTACATAATACTCGGCTGTGGAAGCGTTGGATTCAGAGTGATTAGAGAACTTGTTAAATCCAAGAAAAAAATTTTTGCTGTAGACCAATCCAAGGAGAAGGTAGAGGTTCTCAGAGAGCAGAATTTTGATGCAGTAGTGGGAGATATCATAGATGAGAACATTCTTAAATCTCTTAACCTTGATTCTGTACAGGCTGTTCTCATATTAACCCCTTCACCGGATATCAATAAAAAAGTGGTTCAGGCGATAAGGGAGCGTAACAAAGCGGTATTTATAATAACCAGAGGTAGTGACCCAAAGAGCAAGGAAGAACTCGAAGACGCTGGTGCGGATGTCGTTCTCATACCCTCGAATGTAATGGCTACCTCAGTTATCAGTTATCTGACAAGAATAGAGTCCGTTCGGCGAGCTCGACAGTTAAGTCATGTTATTGAAGATGTCCGGGAAGGTGAACTTGCTATTCTGACTCACAACAATCCTGACCCGGATGCCATATCCAGCGCTATGACTCTTAAAGAGATTGCTGAGAGAGTGGGTGTCAACGCAGAGATTATCTATTTTGGAAACATTGGTCATCAAGAGAACCAGGCTCTAGTGAACCTGCTGAAACTGGACATGAAGCGAGGTGAAGAGGTAGATTTGTCTTCTTTTTCCAAGATTGCTCTTGTTGACTCTTCCAGATCGGGAAACAACAACACTATCCCTTCAGACCTGGTCATCAATATCGTTATAGACCACCATCCTCCAGTAGACCAGGTAGAGGCGGAATATGTCGATATACGTTTGGATGTTGGAGCTACAGCTACTATAATGACGAAATACCTTCAGGAACTTGATATTATTCCGTCCAAAGAATTGGCAACTGCTCTATTTTTTGGAATTAAATCTGAAACTGACGAATTCAAAAGGAATACACATCCATCAGATTTTACTGCTGCAGCTTTTCTATACCCCTATGTGGATAAAGAGCTGATTGAGAAGCTGGAGACTCCTGCTATGTCTGCTGAAACCCTCGATATCCTCGGGGCTGCCATAACCAATCGACAGGTCTATGGGAGTTATCTGATATCCAACGTAGGAGTAATCAGAAATAGGGATGCCCTCCCTCAGGCTGCTGACTATTTGCTTAAACTCGAGGGGGTCACCACCGCCATTGTTTTTGGAATTGGGAAAGAACACATTTATATTTCTGCCAGAAACAAAGATATTCGCGTAAACATTGGTGATATCCTGAAAAGGGCCTTTGGAGATGTTGGGTCTGCTGGCGGTCATCCTCATGCTGCAGGAGCCCAGATACCTCTTGGGGTATTTGGAGACCTCTCAGACAAACAGTCTCTCATGAACCTTGTAGAGGAAGTAGTAACCAAGCGGTTTCTGGAGATTGCCGGTGTGGAAGGAGAGGAAGGGAGTCAAAAAGAGTAAGCGAGCAAAATTTATATAAAGCTAATTTAACACTGTTAAACAATGGTGAGTTGTAATGACCGATGTGAAACCTCACAAAACTGTGGACTGTATAGGTTTATTCTGTCCCGAACCAATATTCAGAACGAGAATAGCCATGGATACACTTAAACCTGGCGAAATACTGGAAATATGGGCAGATGACCCTGCCTCAGAGAGTGATATTCAAAGCTGGTCCAAAAGAACTGGCCATGAATTACTAAAGATTGAAAAGATAGATGGTAAATTCCGATTCCTAATCAGGAAGGTGGAAAAATGAGCAAGAAGAAAATACTGTATGTGCAGACGAGTGGCGTAGATACTCCCGAGAGGCTGTATGCCCCTTTTATCCTTGCCATGACTGCGAAAAGTATGGATATGGATGCAATCATTTATTTTGTAATAAAAGGAGTTACAGTAGTTAAAAAAGGAGAGGCTGAAAAAATAAAAATTGGAGAATTCCCAACTCTTGAAGAGATTATGCAACAGGCTATTGAAAGTGGTGTTGAGTTAATGGTCTGCGATAGAAGTGCCGATTTACTGGGGATTGATAAAGGAAACATAATCGATGGAGCGAAAGTGGTAGGTGCTGCAACCCTCAATGACTTAGTTTTAGAGGCAGATGCCACGATGTTCTTCTGAAGGTGGTGATATGAACGGCAACCGTTAAAGGGTATCTGGATTATACGGCAGGATGTCCTGTCGATAAAAGGGTTATTGAAGCTATGATGCCCTATTTAACAGAGAGAATTGGTAACCCTTCTTCTCTCCATTCTCCTGGTCTTGAAGCAAGAAAAGCTCTTGATGAATCCAGAGAAAGGATTTCGAAATTTATTAATGGGGATGGTGGTGATATTATATTTACCTCGGGTGCCACGGAATCCAACAATATTGCTATAATCGGAACGGCCATGCGAAATTCAGGTAAAGGGAAACACATCATCACCTCCTCTATAGAACACATGTCAGTGATTAACCCCTGCAAATACCTTCAGAAACAGGGATTTGAAATAACATACCTCCCTGTAGACAGAAACGGTAGGGTAGACCCGGACATTGTAGAACAGGAGATACGAGAGGATACCATACTCATCTCCATTCAACATGCCAACGGAGAAATTGGCACCATTCAGCCTATAGAAAAAATAGGTAAGATTGCATCAGAGAGAGATGTTTATTTTCACATAGATGCTGTGGCATCCCTCGGAAAAATCGAAGTAGATGTGAAGAGAGCTAATGTTGATCTCCTTACCATTTCTTCCAACGATATTTATGGACCAAGAGGTGTAGGGGGATTATACATCCGGAAAGGTGTTAAAATTCAACCCGTAATGTTTGGCGGAGGGCAGGAACAGGGTCTGAGAAGTGGAACCGAGAACGTTGCAGGAATAGTCGGGTTTGGAATTGCTGCAGAGATTATGAGAAAGGAGTACAAGGGTGAAGCTGAAAGACAGGCCAGATTACGGGATAAACTTATTGCAGGAATACTTGAGAACATAGAAGAGTCGTACCTGAATGGGCATCCAACTGAACGATTGCCCAATAACGCAAATCTAAGATTTAGCTATATAGAGGGAGAATCTCTCATACTGAACCTGGATATGGAAGGGATCTATGCATCAACTGGCTCTGCTTGTTCATCCAAAACTCTTCAACCAAGCCATGTCCTGATGGCCATTGGTCTGAAACACGAGGAGGCCCACGGTTCTCTTCTATTCACACTGGGGAGAGGGACCACAGAGGCCCAAATTGATCATGTTATGGAAGTTTTACCAAAAGTAGTGGAAAAACTGAGGGAGATTTCTCCCCTGTATAAAAAGGAGAGGTAAACATGTATAGTGAGAAAGTGATGGAGCATTTTCGGAATCCGAGAAATGTTGGTGAGATCGAGAACCCCGATGGTGTTGGTACGGTGGGAAATCCTGTATGCGGTGATTTGATGACAATCACCATAAAGGTAAACGGAGATGTTATCGAGGATGTGAAATTTAAAACATTTGGATGTGGAGCTGCCATAGCCACCAGCTCCATGGTGACAGAGCTGGCAAAAGGGAAGACCCTTGAAGAGGCTGTGAAAATCAGTAAACAAACGGTTGCTGAGGCTCTTGGAGGATTACCACCCCAGAAAATGCATTGCTCCAACCTTGCCGCTGATGGATTGAGACGTGCAATTGTAGACTACCTTAAAAAGAGGGGGGAGATGGATCGAATAAAAGAGTTAGGCCTTGAAAGAGATCTTGAAAAGATGGAGAAAGGAGAAGAAGATGACGAACACGAAGAAACGTGTGAAACATAGAGCGCAAGGTTTCTTTTTTTATTCTAAACATATCTTCCCTAATCCATTAGAGTTATCCAACTGAAAACGATTTCAAGGGGGTTGTTAAGTTCTGGAATAGTTGCATCCGGTAATAATTCCAAAAGTAAAACATCTAAAATAACTTTCAAAACAATATCATCATGGATAAAGGACAACTTTCAAAGAGTCATTTCCCCTAGATGCCAGTTCAAATCCTTTTTTTGCTTCTGTCAGGGGCAGACGATGAGTTATCAAATCTTCCACCTCTATTCTCCTCGAACGAATCATTTTTAAGGCGATCTCTATGTCCTGGGGACTGCCCCCATACGATGTTGTAATAGTTATCTCATTCCTCCAGAGTTCCCACACTTCCACAGGAAGAGTCTCTCCAGCCTCCAGAGGGGCAAAGAACAGTACACTTCCTCCTCTATCCACAGAATGAAAAGCAGTTTTCATGGCAGAGTAGACTGGAGCTGTGACTATCACAACGTCTGCACCACACCCAATTACCTCCTTTATTTTCTCAGGCACATTATCTGTTGCCTTAAAAGCATAGTCTGCCCCCATTTTTCCCGCCATTTTAAGCTTAAAATCACTTATATCCACAGCTATAACTTCCTCAGCACCTACAGCTTTTGCGTATTTAATATGAAGTATGCCTGAAACACCACTTCCTATTACCAGAACTGTGTCACCAGGAGAGACTCTCACATGCCTCTGTCCCCTGACAACACAAGCGAGAGGTTCTATGAAGATTCCCTGATCATAGGAAACCTCAGGGGGGAGGAGGAACACTCCTCTATCAACGTTAATAGGAGGTATTTTTACATACTCAGCAAAACCTCCCGGATAGTAATTAGTAGATCTCAAAGTGTCGCAGACGGTATGATGTCCTTTGAGACACCACTTACAGGTATTGCATGGGACATGATGTGAAACGAAAATCCTATCTCCTTCCACATAATTCTCCACATTTTCTCCCACTTCCACCACTTTTCCTGTCATCTCATGTCCCAGTACTCTTGGAGCTGTCTTTACCCTGTACCACTCCATAACGTCACTACCACAGATTCCGCATGCTTTAACTTCTACCAAAAGTTCCTCTGGACCTATCTCAGGTTTTTCCATTTCGATTATTTTTATATTATTATTAGAGTAATAGAGGGCCGCTTTCAACTGCCCTCCTCCTTCTTTTTTTCCTCCAAGAAAAGTTGGTAGGCTTCGTCAGCGGTGAAGTTATCGTGAACGACTGCTCTAACCGCTTTTATCATGGCAACAGGAGATTCAGACTGGAAGATATTTCTTCCCATATCTACTCCCACTGCTCCAGCCTGAATGGCATTATATGTCATCTCAAGAGCATCTTTCTCCGGGATTTTCTTTCCACCTGCTATTACAACAGGAACGGGACAGGTCTCAACTACCTTTTCAAATTCCTCACAGTAGTAAGTCTTAACGATTCTAGCCCCTAATTCAGCAGCCATACGAGAAGCCAGGCTGAGATACTTTGCATCCTTGGTCATTTCTCTACCAACGGCAGTTACAGCTACAACCGGGATGCCATACCGCTCTGCCTCATCCACTACCTGTGTAAAGGCCAGAATGGTGTCTCTTTCAAATTCTGCTCCAACAAGTATAGAAAAGGCCACTCCTACAGCATTTAACCTTATAGCTTCCTCCATAGACGTGATTATTCCTTCATGGAGGAGATTTTTATTGAGAATACTTGTTCCCCCGGAAACTCTAAGAACTATAGGAATATCGCTCTCAGGAGGAATGTAATACCTCAACGCTCCTCTGGTTAACATGAGAGTATCTGCATAGGGGAGAAGAGGTATCACCGTTTTTCCTAAATTCTCAAGCCCAGTGGTGGGCCCCAAGAAATATCCATGATCCACTGCCAGCATAACAGTTTTACCATCTTCAGGACATATTATTTTCGATAATCTATTTCGCATACCCCAGCCCATAAGAACACCTCCTTTGAAATCACTCGTGAGAATGTATTACAACAGGATATAAAGGTTTTCACTTCACTGACGAGATTTCTTTATTTTTACCCAGTCCTTTAAACCATCCATCAACACATAATTTTAGCTTTATGGAAATGCTATAATTCCTCAAAAACCAAATAAAAGATTACGGCCCTTTCCAGTGTATGAAATTGCTAGGTAAGTTAACGGCGACTGTCTCTTCTAAAGCCCATGGATAACATTGCAATGAGTCTTTTAGAGTAATTTTAAATATCACTTGGATAGTTTATTATCTATAATCAAAATAAAATAAAACAATTAAAACAGTATTCTGATTTCCAATATAACCAGTAAACATCGAATTATACCATTCGTAGGATTTCCGACTCCCTTTACAAGGTTATCAAAAAATACTGGTAGATAAACTTTAAATAATCATCATCCTTTCATATAACCATGTTCAATACCTTTTTGCTGTACCATGAAGATTTCCTCAAACATGATACTGGATTGCACCCAGAAAACAGAGATAGGCTCACAAGCATTATGGGATATCTAAAATCAGAGGAGTTTCTAGATGATTTCGAACTGATAAGACCCAATCCTGCACGACTGGACTGGATCAAGAGGATACACGAAGAAGAGTATATCTCGTATGTTGAAACACTGTGTTCTTCTGGAGGAGGGTACCTTGACATGGACACTCCTGTTTCAGCTGAGTCATATAAAGCTGCTCTTCTGGCTGCTGGAGCAATCTTGAAAGGTATTGACCTAACATTTCAGCATAAAAGACCAGCTTTTGCTCTGGTTCGTCCTCCAGGACATCATGCAGAGAGATCAAGAGGTATGGGATTCTGCCTTTTCAATAATGTAGCCATTGGAGCTAGATATGCTCTCGAAGAGTACTGCAAGAGCGTGGCCATAGTAGACTGGGATGTGCACCATGGTAATGGAACTCAAGAGGTTTTTTACAGCTCAAATCAGGTGTTATTCATCTCAATTCACCAGAGTCCATTATATCCCGGAACGGGTAACTATACAGAGATAGGTAGTGGAGAGGGAAAGGGATATACTATAAATATCCCTGTACCACCTGGAACAGGTGATTCAGGTTGTATCCAGGCCTTTAACGAGATTATCACACCAATACTACATGAATTCAGACCAGAACTGATTCTAATTTCTTCTGGTTTTGACGGTCATAATGACGACATGTTGGGTGGACTAACACTCTCTTGCAATGTTTACCACACTATGGCGTCTGCCCTTTTTAAGATAGCTGAGAAGTACTCAGGAGGAAGGATTGTTGCTACTCTTGAAGGAGGGTATGATCTGACAGCAATTCCAAAATGCTTCATCAATACAATTTGTGGAATAGAAAAAAAAGAGCCCTATGTGGTTGAAAATCATAAAGATGGTAGAGAAATTTATGACAGACTGAGAAACCTCAAGAGCTTTTTTAATAGATTGTGGAACATCTAATTATCTGATTAGCGAATGGCAGGTATGTCCTTTACATACCCGTCCAGCATATACTTACAGTCTTCACAAAACAGATAGGATTTAGTATCTGTATCCTCAATATTTTTAGAAAAATACATCACGCATCTCCTTAAATTGCAGTGTTTCAACCCCAGTGTATGACCCATCTCATGGACAGCTTCTTTCAACACCCTGCTCAAAACTAGACCTGTATCCTTTCTATCGTTCCCGTTATTTTTTAACCTGTAGATTGATACGATGGCTGCTTTTCCATGAAGTTCTGCCTGTCCAAATATGAAACTCGCTTTATCGGCATATATGTCTACATCTGTTACTCCCAAAATCTTGTCAAATCCATTCATTACTGCCTCTTTTTTACAGAGTCTCAGCAAGGATGAGGAGCGAAACTGGTTTCTTACAGGATTAAAAGCTTCAGAAGGGATCTCAATTGCTCCTTCCATCCTGAACTCAATAGAATATATTTCTCTTAAACGTTTGTTCAAAAAATTAAGAATAGACTGAGGAACGTCCCCAATAGAGATGATTCCAACCTGCATTGGATGGAAATCAAGAAAGAGATTATTTAAACCTTTTGGAATAGAATGTCCCCAGTCTGTTAAAAAGCTTACTGCCTGTCCTTTCCTTGAAGAGGATTGAACGATTTATAAAAAAATAGACCTTTATCCAGCTTCTTTTTTCCCTTCTTCTGTAAGGGTCCATTTACCTTTTTCTGGAGACTCCAGCAATCCTTTTTTCCTAAGAGGAGCAACTCTGCAAGAGATCTTGGAGGTTTTCACTCCAATTTTTTCTGCAATCTCTTTAGTGGATGCTGGTCTCCCGATCTCCTTTAAGGCCTTCAATATTTCCTTATTCAGATCCTGTGTCATACTACCACCGGTGTTAATTTATACTTTATTGTAAAGCTTTGCTTTACAATTTGTTAATTTACATTAACAATATCATAAAAATACTTTTCGATTATAAGGTATAGTTTATACATCAGAACTTTTATCTTCCAAACTTCTATATGTATCCACTGCTCCTTTAAATCTGTTAAGGGTCTTTCTAAGGCTCTTGAACCCTTCTTCATCATCCCTCACACCTTGAAGGGTGTCCTTTGACCAGAAAGTAGCACCGAGATTAGCCCCAAAAGCTCCTCCTCCTACGAAAACAACACCATTGATGGTATAGAAAGTGACTATCTGGAGGATGGCCAGTTCCTGGCCCCCAATTCGATCTCCTCCAACAGCTATGGCCATACCAGCTTTACCGGCGAACACATCTGGATTAACAGCCACCATAGCTCTTGTTCGATCTATCACTGCTTTGAGCTGGGCACTGCAACCCCCATTATATACGGGTGTGGCCATTATAATTCCATCTGCTTTCTTAAAGAGACCATAAAGTTCCTCCATATCATCAGTAAATCTGCACTTTCCATGTTTTAAACAATAATCACAATGGATACAGTAATTGATTTCCTTTCCTCTTACTGAAAACATAGATGTTGTATAACTATCTTCTTCCAGATGTTCAAGAGCCCTCTCTAGCACGTATTCAGTGGCACCCTTTCTGGGACTTCCACTTACACCCACTATCATATGAATAACTGTGGAATCATATGTATTAAAACCACCGTATGGAATAATTGTAAAGCTTCGCTTTACAAAGATAGAAGAAAGATTATCTCAAAATGACATTCAGATCTCAGACTCTCTCATGGCAATGATATCATGAACAAATCTTGCTGCAAGGACTGAAGTTACACCCGTATCATAAGCTGGCACTACTTCTACCACATCCATCCCCAAAGATCTTTTGGCGATCTCTCTTAGGATTTCTCTCACATCCCATGGAGTCAAACCAAAAGGTTCTGGAGTTGAAACTCCAGGAGCATAAGAAGGGTCCAAGGCATCCATGTCCATAGAGATGTAAATCCTATCATAGCTTCTGAGAAGGTCAATCACCTCTCCACACCCAGTTTTCCGTATTCTAGTGCTAGTAAAATAGGTGATTCCATCCGTCCTATCGGCTAGAGCCTTTTCTTCTCTGGTCCCGCTTCTTACACCAACAAGAATGATCTCTTTGATTTTCCCATTCTCCATCATATCGAGAAGTCGTTTAGTGACACAAGCATGGCTGAATCTGGTTCCATCAAATTCATTTCTGAGATCGAAGTGAGCATCGAAAATTAACACACTTGCATTATTTAACTTCCCAGTGGTCCCTATGGAGATGCTGTGATCTCCTCCAAGGACAATGGGAAATTTTTCCTCATTCAACCACTTTAATATAACATCACTCAAATGAGAAAGAATATTTTTTAGAGATCCTTCAACGGCTAGGTCTCCACAATCATGTATAGGTACTTCCGACAAACTCAGCTCAAACTCAAGTGAATAACTTTCAAGGTTCCAACTGGCTTCTCTGATTCTGGAGGGGGCAAATCGTGAACCCGGCCTGAAGGACTGAGTTATATCAACGGGAACTCCCATTACAACATATCGAGCTTCTGAAAAAGATGATGTTGCATCAGCAAATTCAGTCCCGATATACATGACTTACCTGGGAATCAGTTTTCTTCTACCCATACTCTCAATGTAGACGACTTCTTCTCCTATAGCTACTTTCTCTTTCATCTCGTCTGGAATTGTCAGCTCGAAGGTACTGTAATCCCCCAAATCCATAAGCTGAGCCACATCTCCAGAAATCGATATCACCTGAGCAGTTTTCCTTTCTACAATCGGTACATATATCTTTGCAGTAACAGGTTCTATCAAAGATCTTTTCTGACCATCGAAGATTCCAACCGCATCAATTCTGGCTTTTGCTGAGCCATGTTTCCCAGGTTTTGAAACAGAAATACTGATTATGGTACACGGTTCGTCTCCAACCAGCACATACCTTCCCTCTTTAAGATTCCTAACTTCTGTTTGTTCTTTCATGGTCTCGTCCAAACAGTTGGTGACTGGTAATTTAAAATTTTCGATTACCATGCAGAAAACAATGCCAGTAAACCATTCTGAATGGATATGGAAATAGATAACTATTGAGGACTTAAAACAACACTATTCTTTTTCCCTTACTTTTTCTGCAAAACTCTTTCCAAACTCAATACATTGCTGTATCTCGTCTTCTGTAGGAGTATACCTGAATATGAGCCCTGAATCAACTACCTCTATACCCCCCTCTCTTAACATTTCTTCAGCTTTTTTTACTCCCTCTCCACTCCATCCGTATGAGCCAAACACAGATGCTATTTTGTTAATAGGCTTAAGCCCCTTCATGTACGTCAAAAATCCCGCCACACTAGGATACAACTCCCGGTTCAAGGTAGGAGTACCTACAAGAATGCCTTTAGCCAGCATTATTTCCTTCATAATCCAGCTCCAGTCAGAATGTTTGAGGAGATATATCTCGTAATCCATTTTTTCTTCCTCGAGACCTTTCGCTATAGCCCACGCCATTTTTTCTGTACTTTCCCACATAGTATCATAAACTATAATTACCTTATCTGCTGCCATTCCACTGCTCCATTTCCCATATAAATCCAAGATTTTTTCTACACCATTTCTCCATATCAGTCCGTGGCTGGGAGCTATCATTTTAATGGATATGTTCTGCTCTTTCAAATATTTCAGGACTTTCTGGACTTGTTTCGAATACAGCATGATTATGTTGGCATAATACTTGGCAGCTTCATCATAGGGATCTACGAAGCTAATTTCATCTGCAAATCTTTCCGAAGAAGCGATATGCTGGCCGAATCCGTCGTTGGGAAACAGAATTTCATCCTCAACTAGATACGTGAACATGGTATCAGGCCAGTGAACCATGGGCGTTTCAATAAATTTGAAGGTTTTATTCCCGATTGAGAGCTCATCCCCAGTTTTTACTACATTGATGCTCCATTCATCACTGTAGATTCTCTCAATAACATCTCTTGCTCTTTTTGTGCAAAAGATTTCCCCATCTACTCTTTCCATCAAATAAGGGAGAGAGCTTGAATGATCATACTCTATATGATTCACAATCACATAATCTATTTTATCAAAATCTGTGACACTCTCTATCCTTCTGAGATACACATCCTTGAATTTCCAGTAAACTGTATCTATCAGGGCTGTTTTTTTGTCACTGACTAAATATGCATTATAGGTTGTTCCATAGGGGGTGTTGTAGCCATGAAAATCCCTAACATTCCAATCTACAGTTCCAACCCAGTATACATTATCCGTCAGATTTATCAGTTTCATATCCATCCCCTTCTAGACAGCTATTGTGAGACTTCAAGAGAGAACTCAGGAATATCAAACCAGAATCCGGTATTTCGAATATAATCAAGCTCTGATTGGATAAGAAGGTAATGAGAGAGTTCCATCTCTCCAAGCTTTTCCAGAATTTTTCTAGCAACAGGGTCTTTAACTTTTTCCTTTTGTTCCCTGTAAAACCTCATAGACCGTTCTTCCTGCTCAAGAGCCATCTCAAGGGCATCAATCTCTTGCATACCAGATTTTCCTTTCTTTTTCTGAATTGAATCGAGCACTGGTATCAGCTTTTCTACCTCAGATTCGGGTATATCTACTTTCTCCCATCCCTTTTTCTCCCTGATATTATTCAGTTCTTTTTCAAGAATTTCCATATGAGCAAATTCATCTTTTGCGAGAGAGATAAACATATTTTTCCCAGTGATATCTCTGGATTTTCTTGCAAATTCCAGATAACTCTTCAACCCGGCCTTCTCCACTTTAATGGCAAATTCAAGGGCCTCAACATCATCCATAGCAATCCCTTCATTTATTCCTTATTAAACTTCGTATTAGATTTTCTCAAAATCTTCCTTTGAAGCTCCACATACCGGACAAACCCAGTCTTCTGGGAGTTCCTCCCATTTGGTCCCGGCAGGTATATCATTCTCCTGATCTCCTTCTGCTTCATCATATATATACCCACATACCGTACATTGATACCTTGCCATTTTCATCCCTCCAGTAACGCGCTTAATTCAGCATCATGCTTTTCTTCTTCAGATAAAATCCCTTCAAGGAGATTTTTTGTCACCACATCCCCCACATCTTCAGCCAGTTTTATATGATTTCTGTATATATTAATGGCACCCCTTTCAGCATCGAGATCATCCTTTATCATTTCCTTAAGGGTCCCACCAACTTGGATTTCAGCCGCTTCACTGACTGGAGAGCCACCTAGGTATCGGATTCGCTCCGCCAGTTGCTCTGCATGCATCATTTCCTGAATGGCAAATTTCCTAAAAAGTCCACTTACATCCAAGCCCCCAATGCCGATAGCCATCACACTGTGCCACATGTATTGCACAATGGATGCGAGTTCAAGTGAAAGATCCCTGTTCAGGGCCTCAATCAGCTCTTCTTTCCCCAAAAAGATCCCTCACTCCACTCTTATTGATTTCGTCCCTTCCCAGACACCATGGAGATTGCATCTGGCAAGAGCTCTGAGAGGGAAATCATCATGAGGGTGATTAAGAGTGATCCGGATTACAAGCTTTGGATCGGAGAAAACCGGCGTTAAATCAAGTCTAACCAAGAAAGTGTCTCCATGCCACAGTTCAATCCATTGAAAATGATGACCAGCTTCATTGGGATGGGCGAGTAATTTTCCCACCTCTACTTCAACTTCAAACGATTCTCCAGCTTTAACAGCATCTGGAGCTTCTATAACAGGAGTGTGCTTTTTCTCGAGATCTGACATTTCTTTAGATTGGGCTTTTTTTATCCCACAAAACAGGTCCTCTTCACAACCCATGATAATCCCTCATATATACACGGCAGTGGATTTATTTTTCATCTAAACTATAAAAAAATGTTGGTTATCTAACGAGGGCCATATCTTCTTTGCAACACACCAGCGTGCCTCCACCAACTTTGGTAACAACGACTTCATTTCCACATACATTACATCTATATTTTTCACCTACTTTTTTAACAGGCATTGTATCACCTCAAAAACCTTTAAAAGATGTTTAAACCTGTTCAATAGATTTTATGGCTTTTTTTAAATAGATGTCTTTTTTAGCTTCAACTTTCATCTGGAAGTTTGCCACTACACCGCATCCAAGATATACATCTTCAATCTCGAAGATTTCATTGGAAAAGACTGATGTCGAATTGTTCTCCATCATTTCTATCATATACATTCTCCTTTTCAGTTCGTAATTGTTATTATACGATAAAGATATTTAAACGTTTTTAATCTATATTAGACTAAAATTACAGATATTAGAAAAAATTATATCGAATAACGTACCAATACATAACGACTCACATGGCTTATGTCGACTCAAAAAATATGAAGATTCTTGAAATACTGCATAAAGATGCTCGAACTCCCAATACCGAGATAGCGAGAGAGATTGGTATCAGCGAGGCTGCTGTCAGAAAGAGGATCAAAAAACTAGAAGCTCAGGGCATTATAACACGATATACTATCGAAGTGAATCCAGAAAAGATTGGATTCAGCAGTATCTCCCTTACAGGAATAGATACCGAACCAGGGCTTTTTATGAGCATAGTACAGCAAATCCGTTCTATGGAAGAGGTGAGAGCTATGTATCTGACTTCTGGAGACCATATGATAATGGCGGAGATTTGGGGTAAAAATGGTATGGACCTGAGTAAAATTCTCACAGAAAAAATTGGGAAGCTTAAAGGGGTCAAAAAGGTTTGTCCTGCAATAATACTAGAAAAAATTAAATAAGCATTGGTGTCAGCAAAAATATTTAAATCAGCTTGATGAAATTGACTCGGTGAATGTATGCTCACGATTGAGGGATTTGAATTCGATATAAAACGGTATTATACGAGAGATCACATCTGGGCCCTAGTGGAAGGTTCAGTTGTTCGTGCTGGAATGGATGACTATGGAGTCAAAGGTCTTGGAAACATTGAATATCTGGAGCTTCCAGAAGTCGGAGATGAGTTTAAACAGGGAGAAGCTTTTGGATCGGTGGAATCAGAGAAATGGGTCGGTCAGTTTACCATGCCTGTAAGTGGTAGAATTGTTGAAGTGAACAGAGAGGTGGAAGATGATTTCGATCTTCTGATAGAAAGTCCATACGAAGATGGATGGCTCGTGGTTATAGACCCTTCAAATCTGGAAGAAGAACTTGAAAATGATTTTCTCATATATGGTGAGGCTGCAATAAAGAAATGGATGGCTGAAGAATTGAAAAGAGACGATGAGCACTCATAACATTTTGTCTATTCACTGGAATAACTGGGTTCAGATTTTCAAAAGGTGCAACTACTGGAGAAGTAAATTACTGGAATTTTCAGGGGGAAAAAGAGAGTTGCGTTTTTAAAGGAATAAAACTGCTCTGAAAAACCTCAAATACTACACCAGTTGTATGGAATCAGGATACCCACATACCCTGTAGAAATGTTCTGTTAGTTGACGAGAGCTCAAACTCTTTTTTTCGATGTTCCATGGACGATGGCAGTAGCAACTAGATGGGCGAGGCGAAGAGATTCAGGAATATTACCTCTGTTTCTGGAGAGTGAAATCAGTTCCAGAGCATCTTGTTTATCGATACCGGTAAACTGAGCAAAGAGTCCTTTTTCAATTGCGTGAATTTTTCCAGCCTTTTTAATTATATTAAGTCTCTCTTTCCAGTTATCCAGATTTTTCAGGGCTTTTATGACCTCATCCATATCTGGCTGTTTTCTCATCAGAACCATTACGGGAATATTCAGCTTTTCGTAGAGTTCTTGAATATCAATAACATTAAAGCCTCCCACAGTGATCCCTTTCAAAAAAATCCCTTTTACCTGTTCCAGATATGGTGATTCCACCATCATGGACACAATAGTTGAAGTAGCATCCATTCCATCCACTTCAAAGGTACGGATCATAAAGGCTTCTGGATAGACTCCACTACAGACACAACCCACCATATATCCTGTTTCAGAAGAAAAACTGTCGTCGAAACCGGCAGTTCTCACAAAAAGTTTAAACTTCATTTAGCTGTGTAATGAGATGGTCGCAATCTTCCAGTATCTTCTTCCCAGCTTTAATTACAGATTTAACAGGATTTTCTCCAATTATCTCAAGAATTGGCTCACCAACCAAGGGATGGGGAGTGTTGTATTTTGCCATCTCTACAGAATCATCTTTAAGGAGATAATGCACCAAAAGGTTCAGCACTGTGTGGTTTTCTCCTCGGATTTCAAGTTTCAAACTGTCTTTGCTGATATTCAGTACCTTAACCTCCATTACATCACCTCATATCGCACCTGATCCATAATCCACAGATAGTTTTCTCCTTTCTATTCTCCCACATGAAGGACATATAAGCTTACTACCTTTCCGGGTCAATACAACTTTACAGTTGCGGCATATGGCGTGAATAACCCCGAGATTATCCTCTGCTATGGTTAACTGAAGTGAATTTTCATCCAGAACCCTTGCCTTGATGACATCAAAGTGTTTGAGTTCATCATCAATCTGAGAAACATATTCTTTTTTTATGTTGGAGATGTGCAATGCTGCCAGCCCTATATTCGCAAGTTCCCTATCCTCTGATCCCTTTTTCCTTGCAATTTCAACTACTGCTATGGAATTCTTGATATCCACTATTCTTCCTACAATCACATCTCCTTTTCTTAAAAGGGGCACCGGGTTGGTCTTTGGTTCTACAGAGACGGTCTTGTCCTTTCCTACCGCAACCTCTCCCGCAACACATGCAAAAATCTTCCCACGCTCTTCATATACTCCATAACCCGGAATAAACTCTTCGGAGGTACCTATCAAGTCTCCAGGCAATACAATTTGACTTGCTTTCATTTTCAAACCTTCTCAATTTCTTAATACACTAATTTACAATCTTGTCAATTCCTATTGACAATTTATAAAGCTTCGCTTTACAATCCTGTATACTTCCACATATATATACCCTACATCCTTGCGATGGAACTTATAAATTTTTTTCATAGGTATCTGAAAGTAGGCCACGTCTGTTACCCTTGCTGGTTTCACATACTCCTTTATAAATTCTTCACTCCCCCTGCTGTGAATGCTGTATATTACCTTTCCAATCTCAAGGGCTTTATCCAAGAAGATTCTGTCTGCATGTCGTTTTTGTATCCCAAAAGGTGGGTTCATCACCACTGTATCTGCGGTACCCTCAATATCTTCAACAGAACTGTGTATAAATTCAATCTCAACTCCCAGTTTTTCAGCATTTCTTCTGGCTATCATAAGTGCTTTTGCATCCACATCAACTCCTATAACCTTCTTCGCACCTAGAAGTTTAGCCCCTATGGCAAGGATACCATGTCCACATCCCAGATCATACACCACTCCTTTAAGATCTCCTTTGAGATAAGCTAGAAAGAGAAGCTCTGAAGCAAGAACTGGAGGGGTTGGATATTGTTCCAAAGATAGTTGAGGATTGTCGAACATTTCAAGACCTTCCAAAAGGATTTCCAGATCTTTCTTTTTCATATCAGCTCAGTAACCCTAAATGTTTTTTTATCCCTTCTGCTGCAAGAATTCCAGTGCATCCCGCAGTTACAAGACTCCTACTCATTCCTGCTCCATCCCCAATGGTATACAATCCTTTCACATCTGTTTCAAAGTTCTCACCGACCTTAACTCTCATGGCAGAGAACTTGATTTCAGGGGCATAAATCAGGGTTGAGTCAGAAGCGACCCCTTCCACCACTCTGTCCAGCATTTCTAGTCCTTCCAGTATATCAGTCACTATCCTATGGGGCAAAGCCATACTTATGTCTCCGGGTGTGACATCTCTCAGAGTGGGTTTCACATAACTTCTATTTATTCGACTCCAAGTACTTCTTCTTCCTCTTCGTAAATCTCCCAGTCTCTGTAAGAGGGGTTTTCCTCCACCGATGGTATTGGCCAGATGAGCAATGGAAAGACCATAAGCCGTGGTATTTTCAACTGGCTCTGTGAGATTTATCCTCACTAGAAATGCAAAATTAGTATTTTCGGATCTCTCTTCCATCATAGAATGGCCGTTAACTCCCACGACATCACTATAAGTGTCCTTTATCACAAATCCATAGGGGCATGTGCAAAAAGTTCGCACCATGTCATCGTAACTCGGGGTATGCATCCTGAATTTTGGATCCCAGTTAATTTCCACTAGATCTTCGTACACAACAGCCGGAACCTCTACTCTCACCCCAATATCAATTGGCATAAACTCCATAGTTAGCCCCAGATCTCTTGCCACCTGTTCCATCCATTCGGTTCCAGCCCTGCCAACACCAAGAATGACAAAATCAGCAGACATTACATTGCCTTTCGAATCTTTCACCCCGGTTACCCTACCATTTTCAACAATCACTTCCTCAATCCTAGTGTTAAGCTTGAATTTTACTCCCTTTCTTTCAAGGTTTTTCTTGATTCTCTGGATAACCCGAGGTAATTTATCCGAGCCAATATGCCTCTGTTTTATCGGTATATACTCTATTCCGGCTCCTGCTGCTCTATGCACAAGTTCATCCCATCGGTTGTTATATTCATCCTGGTCTATTGTATCCGGGCAAAAAAGTTCTTCCACTTTGTTAAGGAGTTCCCATGCTTTTTCTTCAGAGACATGCTCCAGCAGGTTCCCGCCAATCTGGGGATGGAGATTGAGCTTCCCATCTGACATTCCCCCAGCTCCTCCCACCCCACAGATTACATCACATATCTGGCAATCTGTACAAAGACCTGTTTCTATAATGTTGCAGTGTCTTCTAGATATATCCTTACCCATATCCACTATAACGATTTCCAGTCCTGAATCAGCCAGTTCATGGGCAGCAAAGAGTCCTGCAGGTCCTGCTCCAACGATGATGACCCGCTGCATAGCCTCCCCTAAAACTAAATCCATCAGTCAAATAATGATTAAAAGAAGGAGATATTAAAGGTTTTCCTTCAGCCAAAGAGTGCTCCAAGACCTTCAATAGCCTCTTCTTCAGCTTTTTCTTCCTCTTCTTCCTCCTTCTCTTCTTCTTTCTCTTCTGCTTCCTCTTTCGTCGCTGGTGCTGCTGCTGGTGCTGTTGCTACCGGAGCGACTGCCGCTGTAGAAATTGCCTCTTCAATGTCCACATCTTCCAATGCCGTAACCAGAGCTTTCACTCGTGCCTCTTCAGGCTCTACCCCGGCAGCCTGTAATACTGATTTGATCCCATCTTCATTCACTTCTTTTCCAGCGCTGTGAAGCAACAAAGCCGCATATACATATTCCATTTTTCACACCTCTCCTTTATCTCATTAACTTAACCGAATAAAGCACCCAATCCTTCAATAGCCTCTTCTTCAGCTTTTTCTTCCTCTTCTTCCTCCTTCTCTTCTTCTTTCTCTTCTGCTTCCTTTTCTTCTTTCTCAACTTTTGGCTTTTCTGGACTGACAGGGATTGTTGATACTCTTTGCTTTAAATCTTCATCAAGGGCCTCATCTGGAAGCATTGAGACAATGGTAATGAGTCGCTGGTATGCTAGAGCGAGTATATCTTTGATGATGTCCTTTTCATAAATTCCCGCATTAATGGCCAGATTTCTGGCATCCATGTGTGCTCTTACAAGGATGGTTTTTACTGTTTGTTCTGTCGGATACACCACATTGACGGAGAGATTAATGGCATTCTGAACTGCTTCCACAAACATATTAAAGTACTCGCTGGTATCCAGTCTGAGAGTCTCAGGCAGGTATATAACCCCATCCTCGTAAATGGCCCTGACGTCCAGACCAACCTTGATGGGCTTGATCTCAAGTTTTGCAAGCATCTCAGCCAGTTTTGGATTTACTTTTTCACCCTGTTTCACAACAACTCTAGTTTCTTTTATAACCACCTTTCCTTTCTCTATGGCAGCAGGAATCCCGACATTTTGAAGTTCTCCCACAACAGGCCCCGGCCTGAAAGGAGTGGGTCCTTTTTCAATCGTTATGTCCATTGGAGAGATCGAATTAGGTTTTAAAGGAGCATCAGTCTTGCTCTCTTCCATTTTCTTGAATACCACAAAAGGATTCTCATGGGTAAAAAACAGGGCAGTCTGTCCGTAGACGTATTCTTTGAGTTTTTCCATACCATCTCTGGCCTGATCTAGTGCCAGTCTTATAAGGGTATTTCTCGAGACCCTCAGCAATCCCATGGATTTTAGCTTCTTTCGAATACTTTGCATTTGTTCCGCAGAAATACCTTCGATCCCAATAAGAGCTACTACAGGATACATATTACAAAACTCAGATAGCTCCTTGACTTCTTCCTTTTTCCACTCTGCAACGCTCTGAGCTGACATTTAAACCACCCTGATTGCAGGACCCATGGTCGTCTTAACAAAGATTGATTTAATGTTTTGGTTCGGGTCTTCCAATTTGCTCTCAACTCTTTTAATTATTTCGTCTGCATTTTCTGCAAGTTTCTCCACATCCATATCTCTTGTGCCAATTATGGCATGAAATGTGGGCTTATCTCTTGTTCGTATTTTCACTGAACTTTTCAGTCGATTGATTAATGGACCGGGATCGCTCAGTGGAGGTATTGGTGTTGGCATTTTCCCTCGAGGCCCTAGAACCGGTCCCAGCTTTTTACCTATATCAGGCATCAAAGGAGCTTCTGCAAGGAAGAAATGATACTCATTGGCCATTTTTTTAGCTACTTTCTTATCTTTAGCGAGTTCATCTATATCTTCTGGAGATATAATCAGATCGGCTCCACCTTCTTTAGCCTTCAGAGCGGTTTCCCCTCTGGCAAAAACAGCAACCTTTCGTGGTTTTCCTGTGCCATTAGGAAGAAATACAGCCTCATCGATTCTATTCTGAGGCTTGGAAAGATCAACATTTTTCAGGTTGATGGCTATTTCCACACTCTCAAGAAACTTTCGCTCTTTCGCCCTGTCAATGGCTTCCTTGATAGCTTTCTCAACTGCTTTTCTGTCCATTTCACCACCCCGTAGTAGGCGACCCAGTGGTCTCCTACGGGTTTTCATAACCTCACCACAGAACTAATATTTTAAGGTATCGGTTATAGCTTTTTATAAGAGGTGTATTTAATCTTGTGACAATTCAAATGATAACTCACCAGAGTAGAGTTAGCTCTTTTAGTAAAGAGAGACACATAACAAAAGCTAAATATTTAATCGATAAATAATAAAGTAATAAAATTAAGAGAACTCGTAAAAGAGAGACTTTACATTTTTATTTTAAGGGAATATGTGTTATATCTGCCTGTTCAAAAAATGTCTGATATTAGCGTTATTGATTCTTGTTAAATCAAAAGGGAAAAAATGGAAATTATTCCTCTATCTGTATCTCACCATTATCTATTAGCTTTTGAACCTCTTTCGGACTTTTTCCCTCTACTGTCACACCCATAGATACACAGGTACCAAGAACTTCTTTTACTGCTCCCTTAATATCATACGAGAGCATCTGATCTTTTTTCACCTTAGCTATGGAGATTACCTGCTCCATTGTCAGATTGCCCACTACTTGGCTGGAATCACTAGTACCTTTCTCTATACCTAGCTCTTTTTTTACCAATGCAGTCACAGGTGGTATCCCCACTTCTATATCAAAATTCCTGTCTTCTTTTACTATCACCTTCACAGGTACCTGCATTCCTGCAAAATCCTTTGTAGCCTCGTTGATTCTATCCACAACATCCTTAACATTTAATCCAAGAGGGCCTATTGCAGGTCCAAGGGGTGGACCAGGATTTGCCTGTCCACCAGTTACCAGAACTTCAACGATTTCTGCCATTTCATTCTCCCTCCTTCATATCGATAACTCTGACGTGGTCCCCTCTAACAGTAACCGGAATAGGTACAACTGCATCAATCAGCTCTACTGTGATCTCTTCATGGGTATGGTCAACCCTTTTAACCCTTGCCTTTTCTCCTTTAAAAGGTCCGGAAATTATCTCCACAATACTTCCTTCAGAGATGCTCGCAACAGTTTTCTTCGGGGTTAAAAAGTGTTCAACTTCTTCAAAACTGGTCTCTCCTTTTATAAGGCCTCTCGCATGTGGAATTCCTCTTATCGCCCTTTCAACATCATCAGATGTCTCTGCTTCAACAAGGACGTATCCTCTTAGTTCTCTGGGAGCAAGAATAGAATATATCCTGAGATCATCTTTTCTGACTGCAAGTTCCATGAGATTTGCTACTGCTTTTTCCTGATTTACTGTGGTTTTTACAGCAAAAAAGCTCATTTCAACAACCCCGGCACATCATTCATGAGGAGATAAATGATGAACCCAAATATACCTATGATCAGTACTCCTGCCACTGTAATTTTCGTAACTTTGAGAAACTCTTCTCTGGTAGGCTTTCGAGTCATTTTAAGTACATTATAGTATTCTTTGAGTTTCTGCTGAATGTTTTTTATTTCCATATCCATCCCTGATCTTCTTCAGATTAATTCCAGTTCATCGAACGAAGTCGATTCCAAACCTCTGGGTAACCCTCCCGGTCTCCTTTTTGCCATAAATTTGAGGAGATTTTACACCAGTAACAACAACAAGGGTCCTCACAACACCTTCAAGCTCTGGCTCAATCTGAGCACCCCATATGATCCTCGCATCCGGGTCCACTCTCTGATATATTTCTTCAACAACTCCTTCTGCCTCTTCCACTGTCATATCAGGGCCCCCTGTTACATTGATCAAGGCTGCAGTTGCTCCACTTATATCCACATCCAGCAATGGACTCTTCAGAGCCTTTCTAACAGATTCTACTGCCTTTTCCTCTCCATCTGCTTCTCCAAGACCTATCATTGCCACGCCTCCTTTCTGCATTACAGTTCTTACATCTGCAAAGTCCAAATTGATGATACCTGGTTTGGTTATGAGTTCGGTAATTCCCTTGACAGCTCTCATCAAAACTTCATCTGCCACTTTAAAAGCTGCCTGAAGTGGGAGTCTTGGTACGACTTCCAGCAATTTATCATTCGGAACCACAATTACAGTGTCTGTAACTTCTCTCAGCCTTTCAAGACCAGCTTCTGCGTTAGCTCTTCGTATTGCACCTTCTACAGAAAATGGGAGAGTTACAACAGCAATGGTAAGGGCTCCAACTTCCTGAGCTGCTTCTGCTATAATAGGAGCCGCGCCTGTTCCTGTTCCACCTCCAAGACCACAGGTAATGAATACCATATCCGAGCCGTCAACAGCACCTCTTAACTCCTCTTCACTTTCTTTTGCAGCATCCTCTCCAACCTGGGGTAAACTTCCGGCTCCAAGCCCTCTGGTACGTTTTCTACCGATAAGAATCTTTTTATCAGCTTTGGTATAATACAGGTGCTGAGCATCCGTATTAACAGCTATTAGTTCCGCGCCTCTGATTCCTTCCTCACTCATCCGGGTTACAGTATTACTTCCCCCGCCTCCTACACCAATCACTCTTATGATCGTTTTTAACTCATGTAGAACCTCTTCAATTTCCATTTCTTCATCTTCTACAGTTTCCCTGGCCATTCTTGCCCTTTTTTCCCTCTCGGCTCTTGCAAGAGCCTCTTCAACTATGGATTTCATCTTTATCCTCCTCTGCGATAAACAATATACATTTAAGCTTATGGACTTTCTTATGTAATAAGATTTAAGGATTTTGTCTCACATGACAACTTGCTGTTTAAATATTTTTGGTTTGCATCTATTTATGAAAAATTGAGATGGGTTCCAACCAAGCTGAGGAATAAAATATTGCATATACCATTATGGGTTTTTATCCTGCCCTCCTTTCACATTTTCAAAACTTTTTGGAAACATTCTCTAGCATTCCCAAAACATCCGAGGACTTTCAAAAAGGATGCCTTTCTTTCAAGAGCTTTGATATCATCTATACTAACTTTTTCCTCCACTTCTACCATGAAAAGATATTTCCCACTCTCATTTCTTGAAGGTCTCGAGACCAGTAGCCTCATATTGATCCCTCTCTTTCCAAAATATTCCAGAACTTTCAACAGACTACCAGGTTTATCTTCAACAGAGAAGACCATGGCAGTAATCTTTCCTCCATCAAAATTGTCTCCATTTTTTGAGATGAGGTAAAACCGAGTGAAATTATCCCTAGAATCCTGGATATCTTCCTCAATAATGTCCAGCCCACTCATCAGGGCGCCATGTCGAGAAGTTATCGCAACAGAATTCTCATCCACTTTTTCGGCTGCTTCAGATGTACTTCTGGTCAATTGGATTTCAACATCAGATAACATGCTCTGAACAAAACTCATGCATTGAGCTAGGGCTACGGGGTGTGAATACAGAGTTAATATATCCCTACCCTCTCCACTTCTTCTCTTTTTTTTCCCTGCAAGACACATAGAAACTCTAATGGATGTTTCACCTACTACTTTTACATCCCTCCTGACAAGTTCATCGAAAGTCTGACCAATTATACCCTCCAGAGAATTCTCTACAGGCACCAGCCCAAAAGTGACTTCCCCATTCTCTACTTTCTCAAAAACTTCCCCAATAGAGCGACAGTAAACCAGAGGTAGTCTTGTACCAACTTCCCTTATAGCAGCTTCTTCAGAGAAACTTCCTTCTGGTCCGAGAACTGCCAGAGTGAACATACTGCCTGTTTGCTCGAATTGTACCTGTTTTGTCCACTGTATTATCAGTTTGAAGAGCTTCTCTAGAAAAACAGGACTGAGATGTGGGTTGGATCGTATGATATTGTTTATTTTGTTCTTCTCAATTTCAATATTTGTTACAGGCTGATCCAGTTTCTTTTTCATTTCCGCCAGCTTTCTGGCAAGCTCCATCCTCCTAGATAGTAGCTTAACCATGAGATCGTCCAGTATTTCCAGCTGAGCCCTTACCTCTAGTATATCTCTCGGCTCATCTATCAGCCTAACTATTTGTAATAACTCACTGGATATGGATCTATCAGAATGGTCACGAATGGTTGAAAATACGCGCTTGAATTCATTTTTTTCTTTTATCATTGAAATAAAGTTATTGAATGATTTCTCCACCCAATCCTGATTCTTCAGCAATTCCATAACTATATGATAATACAGAGAAGGATTTTGCTCCACCATCCTGGAAACGAGCTGGTGCATGATTTTCATAAGAGGGGAGGCCATGGAAATGTTTTTTATTGATCCTTTATCGATCATACAATAGGCATTGAACATCAGGAGTAGATGAGGAAGAGCTTGCAACAGTTTCATTTCCCTCTCGTGCTCATCCAAAGACAGTTGGTGAAGTCTGGCTCCTCCACGTTTCAATACATCCAGCAGGTGTTCCGCCCTTTCATCAGGGATGTCACCTACCACAATAATGTGGCCTCCTGTTATTGGTGAGGTAGGACCAAACATGGGATGGAGAGATAAAACCGGATTGCCCAGTTCATGCAATGGTCTGGCCATAGATTTAACAGAAGATATATCCACAAGCAAAGCATCTTTTTTGATGTTTAATTCACTCACCACATCTTTAATGGATTCCATGGGTACTGAAATCAGAATTATATCAAACTCATCCACCTGGTTTGCTTCAATGGTGGAGCGGTCGTTTGAAATATCGTAGCTCTCAACTTTCCATCCAGCTTCCTTGAAAAAATCACCAAACAGCCTCCCCATCCCTCCATAACCCACCACAAGCATTCTCATTTCAGAGCCCCCACGATTTTTCTTGCTTCTGAAGTATGCAACTGGCCTTCTGCTGCCTTATCTCCCAGAAAAGTGTATAAAAATGGTGCGCCCAGCAAAAAAGCCACTATCCGTGTGAATTTAAAAGTTTCCCCTATGCAAAAAGCAGTTACATTGTCCAGCTCAGATACCAGCTTTAAAAGATTTATAGCATCACTGTTTGAACGGCCCATAGTGGCTATTTTCACAGGTCCATAAGAAGAATAATCCTTTACCATAGTTTTTAGATAACGAAAAGAGGGAGTTTTTTTCAAATTATGATATGAAACCAGAAATGGAACATCTCCGAGTATTTTTTCAGCTTTTTCCACAACATCAACTTCAACATCAAATAGCTCGACTGAACCAATATAGGAGGACATCAGCTCGAGTCTTGCATTGTTATCTCCAGCGTAATATCCTCCATCCTGTTTCCGGCGCACTGTAAGTATGATCGGTACGTCTTCAAAGCCTCTGAGAATTGATGGGGGAATGGGATTCTTATCTAGTCTTACCTCAGCTATATCTCCTCCTTTTTTTCTGACCGTAGGTAATAGAGACTCCTGTTCTGAAATTAACGTTGAAACAATTCCTGCCAGAGTCATATCTCCAACTATATCTCCAATACTTCACTTCTCAATTATCGTCTCGTTAACCTTAATTCCGAAATGTCTAGCCTGTTCTTCAATGTAGGCGAGAACTTTCATCCCTTCTTTCAGAGCGGTGACTGAGACAGGTCCATCTGGAGTTACCAGCTCTACAGTCTCAGCATTCTGGAGAATGATCGTCCCTAGAATCCCATTATGATCGGCTTCAACCATAATAAGGGGTCTTTTTTCTATTTTTACCCTTCCGATATATGCTATCCTACCTTTTCCGTGCATGTCAACGATTTCTACTTCATCTCCGGTTTCGAGTTCAGAAAGGTACTTTGTTGTTTCTCCAACCCTGACGTATGAACTGATGGCTCCAGCATTCACTCTGAAGGGCCTTGGAGCAGAATACTCACTCCCCCTAGACTCATTATGAACAAGAAACAGAAAACCTGCCCGTGAACCTACTAGCAGCCCTTCCCCCTCAACCATAAGATCGGTGGTATCGACACATGCTCTCGCACCCATTCCAAGTTTTTTAATCTTGACAATGACTGCATCTTCCAGCCTTAAAAAAGATTCCAGTTCCTTAATTGATTCCATAACCTGTGAGAGCTCATCCCTTGTAACATTTTCAAGCAAGATACCATCTGCCCCTTTCTCTAGTGTCAACAATGCAGTCTTGATGTCGTCCATACTGTCCATTTTTGCGATGATCCTGCACGTCTGTGAAAAGGCTATCAGATTCTCAAGGGGAATGATCTTCCAGTCTGAGAAATCAAGAAACAGGTAATCGGCAAGTTTTGCCATTTCAACTGCAAACTTCTGAGACTTCTCATCTCTGATCTTGACGAATCCTCCAGTTTTCTTATTTTTTTCTTTCAGAGTGACCATCAGATTTAAATCCCAGCTTCCTGATAGCTCATCGGGCAATTCTTTAATCCCCTCCCCCTCGCCATCAAATCCTACAACTACCATTCCATGACTTTCTCCATTTCTGTAAATTCCGCCAACCTGAAGATTACCAAGTTTTCGAATATTGTCAACAAACTCTTCTCGAACTATGATTCCGGTTATTCCGGTTTCCAGAGCATTGATGGCATTTTTTTTAACTTTATCCCAGTCCTCATTTCTATCCAATAACCATACTTCCTTCATACAGTACCTCCAGCGCCATTTCTGCAGTCCAGTTATCATGGACGATCCTTTTTATAGCCTTCGTAATCTTCTCTGGATTTTTATGCTGGAACACATTTCTCCCTATGGCCACTCCTCCTGCTCCTGCTTTGATGGCCTCATGAATCATATTCAGCAGATCTATATCTGAATTTACTTTTGGACCTCCAGCTATTACAACAGGAACAGGGCACCCATCCACAACTTCTGCAAAGCTCTCAATACTCCCGGTGTAATTTGTCTTGATAATGTCTGCCCCAAGCTCTGCTCCGATTCTTGCGGCATGTTTCACTGCACTGACATCATGCTCATGCTTTACCTTTTCACCTCTCGGATACATCATGGCAATTAGGGGTATACCCCATTCTTCTGCTTCTTTCGCAATTTTTCCCAATAGTTCAAGCTGCCTGCTTTCAGTATCTGAACCAACATTGACATGGATGCTAATCGCATCCGCACCCATTTTGATGGCCTCATCAACTTCCGCGACTATTACCTTATTGTTTGGATCTTTTCCAAGAGCTGTTGATGCACTCATATGCATTATCAGCCCCATCTTGATTCTATCGGCCATTTTTCTTGCAATTCCTTTATGAAGAACTACAGCATCAGCGTCGATCAGGCTCAGAGTTTCTTCAATTACGTCGATTCCGTGAATTGGGCCTACTGTTACTCCATGGTCCATCGGCACTATAACCGTTCTTCCACTTTTTTCCTTTACTATCTTTTTCATCCTTCTTCTTTTTCCGGTTTCCATTTATACACCTCCTTTTTATATTTTTTGTAAATATATGTTTATAAAAAAATATTCGCAAAAAGTTGAAAGCAAACAAAGCCTATGCAGGAATTTTCAGTAACTAAACCTATAATAGAAATAGCGGAAGCTAAACCAAAAATCTGGAATATTAACTTCCATTACATTGTTATCATATATCATAGTCATCCACTCCCACTTCCTTACTATATTTAAAATTTTCGGTTCCTTCCTTAAGAGACCTCACTTTTCTCCTTAACACAGGAGCTGCTGACTCACCATACTTTTCTATTATTCTCACCAAAATACTGCCAGCAACCACTCCGTCGGCCCCTGACATAATCATTTTCCTGACATCCCGTCTCTCCGTTATCCCAAACCCAACACATACTGGTGTATGCCCTATGGTTTTCTTTATCTCCCGGATTTTCGATCCCACCAGAGCAGATGGGCTTGAACCTGTTGTTCCATAGGTAGAAACTAGATAAATAAAGCCCGTTGAATACTCTGAGATCTCTTTCAATCTATCTTCAGGTGTATTTAAAGCAGCAAGCATTATGTTCTCAATTTCATGTTCTTTACTCAGCATACTCACTTCTTCTATCTCCTCGACTGGAATATCCACTATCAACAACCCATCTAGGCCTGATTTTTCTGCTTTTGAGAAAAATTCTTCCAGACCTATTGTAAAAATAGGATTACAGTAGCTCATGAGAACTACAGGTATGTTTATACTCTTTTTCACTTCTTTCACGAAGGCAAGAATTTCAGGTAACCGTACATTGGAGATAAGAGCTCTCCGGTAAGAAGACTGGATTACAGTACCGTCTGCCATCGGATCTGAAAAAGGCACTCCTAACTCTACCACATCAGCTCCACCATCTGCAATAGCCTTTATATACCTGAAACTCCATTCAAAATTGGGATCTCCTGCCGTGATAAATGCAATGAGACTTTTTCTCTTTTCTATGGTTTTTCTGATCGAAGCCATTTTTTACCCTCATTTCATATTACCTGATCCAATTACCATTTCCAGATCCTTATCTCCCCTACCAGAAAGACATATAACCACTTTCTCATTATTTCCCATACTCTTTGCGAGCTTAAGAGCGTAATACAGAGCATGAGACGATTCAAGAGCGGGAATAATACCCTCCAGCCTAGACAATAGATGAAAAGCTTTCAGTGCATCTTTGTCACATACAGATACAACTTCCATTCTTCCGCACTCTTTCAGGAAAGCAAGTTCAGGTCCAACACCTGGATAATCAAGACCTGCTGCGATACTGTGGGTTTCACAAATCTGCCCATCATGCTGGAGAAAATACGAGTACATTCCATGGAATACCCCCTTCTCTCCTTCACAAAGAGTTGCTGCGCCTTTTTTGCCGTCTCCGCCTGCTTCAACTCCAATCAGTCTTACACTTTCATCAAGAAAAGGATGGAAAAAACCAATGGCATTACTTCCTCCCCCTACACATGCCACAAGTACATCCGGGTGTGCCATTTTTTTCTTAACTTCCTGGCCTATGATAGATTGAAAATCCCTTACAATAGTGGGATACGGATGAGGACCAACAACAGAGCCAATGAGATAATGGGTTGTTTCAAAGCTGGCAACCCAGTCTTTCAGGGCCTGATTAATAGCCTCTTTCAGCGTCATGGAACTTTCTCTTACCACATGAATCTTAGCCCCCAGTAACTTCATTCTGAAGACGTTTGTATTCTGGCGTTCGACATCCTTCGCACCCATATAAATTTCAGTTTTCAATCCAAACAGAGCTCCAACCATCGCTACTGCAGTTCCATGCTGTCCTGCTCCAGTCTCAGCAATTATCCGATTCTTTCCCATTTTGAGAGCGAGTAATGCCTGACCGATGGCATTGTTAATCTTGTGGGCACCTCCATGCAAGAGGTCTTCTCTCTTGAGATAAATCTCCGCACCACCACTTATTTTCGTGAGATTTCTTGCAAGAGTTAAAGGAGTTGGTCTGCCAGCGTACTCTTTCAGACAGCTCTTGTATAGCCTCCAGAATTCTCGATTCTTTTTTACCTTCTCATATTCCCTTATGAGCTCTCTCAGAGGCTGAATGAGAGGTTCTGGGACATAATATCCACCAAATTTACCAAATTTTCCAGATGTACCATATTTGGTATATTTATTAATCTCTTTCACCACCATATTCTTCTTCTTTCTATTCCGTCACCTTATGTATTCGTTATACCAGTTCTCCATAAGCAGAAATCCCTGCGGGGATAGAACGCTTTCTGGATGAAACTGAACTCCCTCCAGTGGACGATTTTTATGTCTTAATGCCATAATTATTCCATCTGAAGTTCTAGCAGAAACTTCCATAATTCGGGGTGGATTTTCTACAACTAGTGAGTGATACCTCCCAACCCTCATGGGTTCTGGCAATCCTTTGAAAATTGTTTTTCTATCATGAAATATCTTAGAGATCTTTCCATGAACCGGGCCAGATGGACTTAACTTTATTTCGGCGCCATATGCAAATCCAAGAGCTTGATGCCCCAGACATATACCCAGTATCGGAATTTCTACTAGATTTTTAATGATCTCTATACAGCTTCCTACATCCCTTTTCCGTCGTGGTGTACCTGGTCCTGGAGAGATTACCACTCCCTTCAGATTGCTGAATCTCTTCTCAAGAAAGGCTGAAGTAATAATGTTGGACACCACTTTCACATCTGATTCTATTCTGGATAAATATTCCACCAGATTCCATACAAAGGAGTCCTTGTTATCTACAACTACCACGGTCATTTCATAATCCCCAATTTTATAACCCCAGAGCTTTTTTTAACCCCATCATCTTATGTTCTGTCTCGCGGTATTCTTTCTCCGGGACAGAATCTGCCACAATACCTGCTCCTGCCCTTAGAGTAGCAATCTTCCTTTCAGAATCGTAAATACAGGTTCTAATCGCTATAGCAAAGTCTGCATTTCCATTAATTGAGAAATAACCCACTGTTCCACCATATATTCCTCTAGGGGAGTTTTCAAGGCTGTTAATGAGCTCAATGGCCCTCAGTTTTGGTGCTCCTGTTACTGTCCCTGCTGGAAAGCCAGCTTCTACTGCATCGAACTGATCCTTGTTGTTGTCAAGCTCCCCTTCCACCATACTTTCAATATGCTGGACGTGAGAATATTTTACTACTTGCATAAAATCTCTCACTCTGACACTTCCGGGCTTCGAAACCTTTCTGACATCATTTCTAGCCAGATCAACAAGCATTACATGTTCTGCTCTCTCTTTCTCATTTTCCAGTAGCTTTCTGGCAAGTTCTTCATCTTCTTTGCTGTTTCTCCCCCTTGGACAGGTTCCAGCTATAGGATTTATGATCACTTTCCCATTATGAACACTCACCAAGGTCTCAGGACTTGATCCAAAAATATACAGAGGGTTAAAGTCGAGGAAAAACATGTAGGGGCTTGGATTTAACAACCTGAGCCTGTTATATACATCTCTTATGTTTCCTTCGTAATAAAAATCCAGTTTCCTGGAAATAACAAGCTGAAAAACATCTCCTTTCATTATGTAATCTCTGGCTTTTTCCACTTTTTCTACAAACTCTAGTTTTTCCATATCTCCTGAAACAAAACGACAGACTTCTTTTTTTGGTTTACCCTCAGACTTTCTGAACACTCCAAGAATATCTGAATTTCTGTCTGTGAATTCAACGATAAACATCTTTTTCAAAACATGATCCAAAACAACGACTTTATCATAGAAGGCGAAATCAGCAAATATCTTTCCCCCTGTACCTTTTCCACTTTCTCCTATCATCAAGCTGGCAGTGTCGTGGGAAATATATCCAACAAGACCTCCGAGGAAAACCGATGTTTCTAGGCTGATAGAAGGTAACGATACAGGCTTTATCCCTTCCACCATACAGTTCATCACAGCTCTTAATATGGAGAATGGATTTCCAGTTGAATGATTCAGAGAATCAAGGATTCGTTCTTCAATAGAGGTCTCCCCAACCATCGTTACACCTCTTTCACCAATTTTTATCCTGAAGAGAGGGTTTCCTCCAACAAAAGTAAACCTACCTTTCTTATTCATCTTCTCTCTAGACTCTAGAATAAATGGGAGATCTGTCATCCTAAATCTCTCATACACATCAATTTCCTTCATGTAAGGTCTTTCTGTGATTCTAATCGTAAAATTCAAAACTTTTCACCTCCCTGACGAACTCAGAGACTTTTTGCCTGTTTTTACGTCCTCTAATTTCCACCCCTGACGAGACATCTACTCCAGCAGGACGCAGGAAGAGAGCTTGTTGGACATTCTCCGGATTTAATCCACCTGCCAGAATTACCGGAATACTGCTTCCCTGAATTACTTCCCGGCTGACCCTCCAATCATGAGGTATACCAGTTCCTCCTTCCAAGAGATCTGTATCCAAGACAAGACCATCTACCTCATATATTTGCTGCAAAAAGAGGAGCTTTTTTGCCTCAATTTCTGGATTTTCAGCTTTTATCGGGACTTTCAGTACTTTGAAAATCTTTCCTGAAAAATCCTCTTTTATCTTCTCTACTTCCTCAGACGTAATATCTCCGTGAAGCTGAATTGCATCTGGTTTTATATGCTCGATGATCCTAATAATCTCCTCTGAAGATGTTGAGGTAGTGACAAAGAAACTAGTCAGCCCATTACCTCTTGCCATAGATATCAGTTCTCTCGCTTTATTTGCTGTGATTCTCCTTTTAGAGTTCACCTTTCCAACTACAAACCCAATTCCGTCCACACCACTCTGAGTAAGGAGTTCAATATCCTTTTCCTCTTTGATTCCACAAATTTTGATAAAAACCTGGTCTTTCAGAATTTCAAACACGTCCACACCTCAATCTCCTATAATATGCCATAACTCTTTTCACGTGTTTCAACACTGTACCATCCTCAAAACCGTGTCTGCATGCTTCAATCCCATCTTCTATACTCTGAACTCTTTCAGCAGCATAAAGAGCCATTCCAGCGTTTATGAGTATAAAATCTCTGATTGGGCCCTCTTTATTGGAAAAAGCATCCAAGATGACTCTCTTATTATACCTACTGTCTCCTCCAGCAACCTCTGTGAGTTTTCTTCTCTCAAATCCAAAGTCTTCTGGCTGTATAGCATAGCTATCAACACAATTCCTCACTTCATACACCTGAGTTGCCTCTGCTATAGATACCTCATCCAGTCCAGAGCCATGTACTACAATACCCCTAATACCCAGCATCAGCATCGATTCGGCTAGGATCTTGCATAGATGTGGGCTATAAACACCAATAAGCTGATAATCTGGTTCCACAGGATTGGATAATGGTCCCAGGATATTGAAGATAGTAGGTATCTTCAAAATTTTGCGTACTCCTGCAACTCTGGACATAGTTCGATGGATCAAAGGGGCGTACAGAAAAGAGAGACCAGCTTCCTGGAGAGTTAGATTCACCATCTCGGATGTCAGGGAAGGATGAATCCCTAATTCTTTCAGTAAATCTGCACTTCCACACCTTGATGTTATACCAGAGTTTCCATGCTTGGCAACCGGAATAAAGCATGATAAAACGAGGGCTGATGCAGTGCTCACATTTATTGTATTCAGGCCATCTCCTCCTGTACCACATGTGTCCGCAACATGCATGGAGACCTCTATCTTTCCCGCCATATGCCTTAGTGCTCTTGCAAATCCTGTGACTTCTTCTGAAGTGATCTGTTTAGTCTGTAAGGCTGAAAGGATGGCTGCCACTTCAACATCACTTGCATATACCATTTGCCTTAAAAGCTGGTCAGCTTCATCTACTCCCAGATCCTCTCCTGACATCAGTTTGTTTAATGCTAGAGAAATGCTTGAAACCATTATATCGCCTCCACAAAAGATCTTACAGTCTTTTCCGGGTTACTAGCTAGCATAAAGGCTGTTCCAACAAGTATGCCATCTACAACTTTCATGACCTCTCTAACATCGGATATAGAGCCTATTCCACTCTCACTGATAAGGATAGATGATTTTGGGACAAACTTCGAGAGTAAGAGAGTTCTAGAGATATCACCGTCATCCTTTTCCAGCTTTGTAATGTCCCTATTGTTTATGCCAATAAGCTTTGCATGATACTTTTTCGCAATATCAATATCATCCTTGCAACTGGTTTCTACCAGACCAGCAATACCATAATCGTGACAGTAATCAAGCATGATCCCCAGTCTGTCTTTTACCATGCCTGCGAGGAACAGGACAGCATCAACTCCACAATCCACACTGTCATCGATATCTTGTATATCCAGAATGAAGTCTTTTCTTAACACAGGTAAGTTGCTCACTGAACACAAATCTTTGAGAAGTCTCATATCCCCACCAAAAAATCTGCTCTCAGTTATATACGAAATTGCTCTTGCGCCTCCTTTTTCATATGCATCCAGAAGTGTAAAAGGGTCTCTCCCCCTCATCAGATCTCCATATTTTGGGGATCTCGGTTTGATCTCAGCAATCACCGCATTGGCGCCATTGTCTATACTGAGAGCTCGAATAAACCTCATACCACACCCTCTCTTATATTTTTACAATATATCCCGCAAAACAAGCAAACTGTCCAGAAATATCTTTTCAGAGATTTTCTCGAGAAATACTGACTGTATGTAAATCCGGTATTTACAGTTTCTTTCAAAAAACTGGATTTAAAGGCCGTATATAACTCTGAACCTAATCCTAAATAAAATAACTTTCTGAGATTATAAGGCCCTAACAGGCCAAACGCATTCACCTCTGGTATTACTTGGTATCACTGTAGCGATTCCTATCATCCATATCACTCGACAATCAACCACATATATGGTATTTAAATCTTTCTATTATGAATAAACTCAAAAATTGGTATTGAACTACTATAATGTGGTGTAAACCTATAATACAGGGGAAACCTTTAAAAGTTTCTTTATAAATCTTCATTTAATGTGGGATCGAATCAAGAGTAAATTTGATAAGTACCCTTCAAGGATGGAAGTAGCCAAAGAATTTCTGAGACTGGGCATTTCGGTCAGAGATGGAAAAGCCTGGTGTGGCAATATTGAATTAACACCGTCTAAAATAGCCAGAACCCTTGGAGTAGACAGAAAAGTAGTTCTTTCAACTATTCAGATTATTGAACGTGATGAAGTCCTCAAAAAGGTATATTCTCTTATAAAACCCATCGCATATATTGGAGATGTGGCCCAACTTTTTGACTTTGGGGTACTGGAGATATATGCAGAATCTGAAAAAAGCGGTATTGTTGGAAGTATTGCAGGGATACTTGGGAAAGAGGGTATATCCATTCGGTTTATAATAGCAGAAGACCCTGAGTTGAGTATTGACCCTAAACTCACCATTGTTACAGAAAAAAGAGTGCCGGGTCGAATTATAGACCAGTTACTAAAAGTCAATGGAGTGAAAAAAATTGTGGTTTCCTGAATTACCTTCTCGAGATGCTCAGCATTTCTACTGTGAAAGCTATGAAGGAGAGCAACAGAATTATCCCTCCTACCATCACTACATATGCCGTTAAAGGCTGAAGAACGAACAGTATTATACCTGCATTTGTTGAATATAAAAGAGTTCTGGCTAGTTTTGCATTGTACATATCCTTGATCATAGGAACATCCTGAACTCCAAGTTTCGTGCTGTATTTTTCAATCCAGACCATCATAGGCACTATGTGGTACATGGCACCGATAATGGTGAGAGTTATCCATCCTACCAAGATGAAATGCACATGAAGAAACCGGAGAGGATATACAAGATTCAACAGTCCAAGAGTTACCCCAATGACGCTGTAGAATAATCCATACACAAAGAAGACTGCACTTATGTCGACTTCATCATGATCTCCCGGCTGAAAGTATGAGCGCACCATATTGTAGAAGAATAGATAAAAAGATACAACAAAGATAGAGCCGGATAAAATCAGATAACTTCTGTCGAAAGTGAATGCCAAGAACATTCCCACCAAGCCGACATTAGAGAGCCAAAATTGCCATTTAGCTAAGGTAAGAGAATGGAGCTTTTTGAGAGCCAGCATTGGCAATAATTCATGGAGACCACCCATGGTAGTTATAACAACCCATCCAATAACAAGCAAGTGGGCATGAGCTAGAACGTTAAAAGGTACAATCCCCAATCTAGATAACACAACCAGGATGACACCCACAATAAAGTATATAATAGCAGCAACAAAGAACCAACCAGCTGGGCTCATTTTATGCCATCCTTTCACCCTGAATACTGTGTCAAAAATCATGTAAGCAAAGATAATAGATGCAAGGGCAAAAATCGTTCCAAAGAGTTTCAAAAGGCCGTAATTATACAGGAATGCGAAAAACATACCCATAATACCAATGTTAGACAACCAGAATTGAAGATCAGGCAACCTAGAAAAACGAAGATTGACCCCTAGGAAAGTGGGAACTATCTGGTACATGGCTCCCATGATTGTCAGAGAGACAAAACCAAGAAGCATCAAATGAACATGAGCAGCTCTGAATTCAGGCTTTAAAGTTACAATGATCCCGAAAATAGCTCCCACAACCAAGTAGAATAAAGACGTGATTAGGAATCTCAGCGGTAATTTTTTGTATAGAACATTTTCCATACTTTGTTTCCTCCTTTTTTATCTGTAGTTAGATGTATTGCTCTAGTTCTTTGATCAGCTTACCTGTATCAAGATTTTTTTGTTGAGCATGCTTTTCCAGACTCAAATTCCCTCCACAGCAGTCACAGATTCCATATTTTAAGAGAATTTGTTTTAAATTTGGATACGACCGCAGAACTTCTGAAAGAGTCATGTCAGGTCTGATTTTCATTTTTTTCACGCTCCTTACGAATGTATTTTCTAAGATCAGGAAGTGGTCTACTGAGAGCCTCTTTTACCTTCATCACTTCCATAATCTTTTCGTATTTTTCATCTCCAACACATTTCTTTGCGTACTCACACCACTCAATACAGCTATCTATATCAAAGATTATCTCTCTTCCACAATTGTCACACGTTCCCTTTATCTCATCCGTCCACCGTTCCACTTCAGCACCACAGTCAGGACAGTTAACTATCTCCAACTTTGGCCTGAGAATGGTGGCAGCCCCAGGACATCTTCCCGGAACAATCTCAGGTTTGCGAATCTCCAGTTTCACATAATCTCCCTGCTGAGTAGTAGTCACAGAATAACCTTCATCCTTTAATCGTTTAATAAGAGGAGTAGGCTCTGTTTCTATGATCACATCTAGCTCTTCAGATTCCCTCAGTTTTTCAAAGATAAGAGGGTACTTCTCTTCTCTTTTCAGATTCCTGACATCCAGAACTTCCATGACCTCACCTTCGGATTTCTACCCTCCAGTGATCTTCTTCTTTAATACTCTTGCATGAATATCCTTTCTGGGTAAGCATCTGGATGAGAGGAACAGGATTTACTTCTACGATCAAATCCAATTCCCCTTCTTCCTCAAGCTTCTGTATGACGAGAGGAGGCCTCTCAGGATGAGGTATTTTTCTGACATCAAGGGTTGTCATCTAAACCTCCTTCAACATTTCTTCAACTTCTTTATCCCGTATGTAGTCTACTACTTTGATCTCTATTTCCTTCGCTCCCGCTTCCCTTACTGCCTTTTTAATGGCCACTGCCAGTTGCATTCCAATAGGACAGAAAGGACTGGAAGGTTTGAAGGTTAGCTTAACCAAATCTCCATCCACTGTCAGATCCTCTATGAGACCCATATCATACACACTCTGAGCTGTATGAGGGTCCATCACATTTTTTAATTTTTCAATTACTTCTTCTTGTGTTACCATCTATATCACCTGTAATACTTTTATATCTACCACATAATTAAGATATTCCCTTATATGTCAGGTAGAAACAGGCTAGGAGTGAGTATTCTAACCCCCAGAATATGTTTACCCCTCCCCCCATAATAGTGAGAGGTACTACCACTTTATTTCTGCAAAGTACTATATCACAAACGAGTCAAGCTTACAATTTTCATAGAGAATGATTATAAAAATATAGAAGAGAGGATTATCCATTAATGAATTTTTTGCTTTCATTTCTCACAAAAGGAAGTCTCCTAACCTCTATTTCATGTCTTCCTTCTTCTTTTCTCATATACTGAATTCAAAATTCCCATTATACCTTTGGGAGTTGCAATTATAACAACTATTATAAGAATACCTATGAATATCAGATAATTACGGAAAGTCGTACTCACATAGTTGATGAACAACACCATGATGGCTGTACCAATGATAGGGCCAGCAATGGTTCCGGACCCCCCAATCAGAGTCCATATAACCGGTTCACCTGAAACGGCTATGGTAAAGAGGTTGGCACTAGTGTAGTGAGAGATCAGATTGGCATTTAATGCTCCACTCAGACCAGCAAATCCCCCAGCAACTATGAAAGAAGTTAGTTTAATCCTCTTGACATTATAACCGATAACGGATGCTCTTAGTTCGTTTTCCCGTATAGACTGAAGAACTTTTCCATATGGAGATTCAACTATCCTCTTGTATATAAGAAAGGCAATTACAAAAAAGATTAGGGCAAAATAATAATCGTTGGTGAGATTGTGGAAAGAGATTGTTGTACCAAAAAACTTCCAGGCTGGCACTCTGAAGGTTAAACCATCATCTCCTCCAGCAATCCATTTCCAGTTTAATGCAGCGAGATACATCACAACTGAGAATATTATAGTGATAATAGCAAAATAGAGACCTGTCACTCTTATAGCAAAAAAACCGATCAACCATGCCGCACCGAGGCACACTATTACAGCAAAAAGGATAGAGGTGAGAAAACCCCCTGAGAGGTGCTGAATGGTGAGAGCTACCGTGCTGGCACCCAGACCGTAGAATATAGACTGGCCAAAGCTCAGTTCACCGGTATAACCGAATAGAACATTGAATCCCATGGCAAAAATACTGAATACCAGAATTTGAGTTACCAGCACTTTATAGAAATAACCCAGAAAGGGCTGAAGAATGGCTATAACTATCACCACCACTGTAAATATAAAGTAATAAAGGATCTCTTTATTGAGAGCAAATAACTTTCTCTCCATTGGATTTGATCCCATTCTGCATTACCTCCTAACGCTTGAACAACCCCTTTGGACGCACAAGCAACACAACAGCTAAAACCAGCAGCGATATCATTCTGGCCTCTGTAGGATTGAGTAGCACACTGCCTATTCCTTCAAGCTCTCCGATGATTATGGCTCCAATCAGGGTTCCCTTCAGACTACCTATACCCCCGACAATGACAACGATAAAAGCCAGGACTGTCATTTCCAAGCCCATACTATACTCGATGGCAAGAATCGGAGAAGCCAGAACTCCTCCAATAGCTCCCAGAGCAGCTCCCAGTCCAAAAGTCCACATAAAGACACGGTTTACTGGAATACCCATAGCCATGGCCATATCTCTATCCTGAGTTGATGCACGGATCCACAAACCAAATTTCGTACGATAGAGCATAAAATACAGACCTATCAGAATTATGACAGCGATAATTCCCACTACAATTCTGTATATGGGATAATCAAAGGATAGTGCATGGAATGACTCAGTAATGGGTGGCTCAATTCGTCTTGGAGCACCTCCAAATACAATGAGCGCCACATGCTGAAACACAAAAATTAAACCGAAAGTTGCAATTAGAATTCGTATAGGATCGTCCTCAATGGGTCTTAAAATCCCTCTCTCAATGGCAACGCCCAGAAAAAACACCACTACTATAGCAACTCCAAGACCGGGCCAGAAAAATCCGAGTTTATCTATGGCAAAAAAGCCAATAACAGCCCCAATCATATATAGTTCTCCATGTGCCACGTTAGGGACATCCATTGTAAGAATGAGAGATAAACCTAGAGTGATCAGGGCAAGTATTAAACCCCATACAATTCCATTAATACCTCCCAATATCAGCTGATCTATCATATTCTGCACCTGAAAAATTAAAAAATAAAAAAGTTACATTTTTGTGTAATCTATCTCAGCCGGATACATAGAGTCTTCCATTGGAATTTCCCATTTCACTTTTAGTTTGCCGTTTTCAACCCTAGACATCCATGTCCTGACGAAGGCTTGATGATCCTGAGCCCTCATATAGAAGGGTCCCTGGGGATAGGATTTACTTTCCTCACCCCTCATATCCTCAATGGTCTGGATCAACTCCATATTGTCATCCTTGCTTTCCCATCCACTCTTTTCAATAGCTTCTTTGAGAAGGAATACAGTCTCAAAATGAGCCCAATAATGAGAACCCACTACAACATTTTTGGGATCATTCACATCTCTTCCTTCAGGATCGACTCCACATGCTTCTCTGAAAGCTCTGTGGTATGGCGTATCGAGGCCTTCAAGTCTTCTTGGTAAATATTCTAACATCCATTGGCCTTCTATAATGTCCTTAATACCCTCAGTATCTATCCCGTCATTGGCACATATCACACTGAATAGCTCTGCTTCTTTACCCAGCTCTCTGTAAGTGTTCAGGAATCCAATGGTAGTTGATCCCAAGGTTGCATAGTACACTGCATCTGATTCATCTGCTATTTTGCTTACATAGGGAACCAGATCCTTAGAACCAAGGGGTATTGGCACGTCTGCTACCACTTTTCCCCCATACTCCTCAACTTTCTTTGAGAACCAGTCTCTGTGAGATTGACCCCATGCGTAGTCCAGATATACAATACTCCACTTCTTTCCGATGTTTTCCAGAACCCAGTCTCCAGCGGCCTCAACCTGAAGTCTTACTTCTGTAATCAATCTGAACATATACCTGTTCCCTTTACTGGCTGTTATAGCATGCGACATTCCGGTCGGAAAATACAGAGTGTTGAACTGTTCTGCAAGAGGAGCACTGGCGATACACACTCCAGAATGAACGGATCCGAGAACAAAATCAGCATTCTGCTCCAGAATTAGCTTTTTCATTTTTTCTGCTCCGACATCTGCTTTAGTCTGAGTGTCTTCAGGCCCCACATACTCAACTGGTCTGTCTGCAATACCTCCCATCTGATTTACAATGTCTATGGCTGCTTTCGTTGCCCGGTCATACCACAGGCCATAAGTAGCAAGCAGTCCGGTCATTTCATACTGACCGCCTATTCGTATTGGTTTTCCTTCAGGTTTGGGTGTCTCCTCGGGCTTCTTTTCCGGTGTTGGAGTTGGTTTCTCTTCAGCACATCCAAGGAACGAGGATCCGAGTAGAAGAGTGCTCCCTACTGCCACCCCCTTGAGGAAATCCCTCCGAGTTACTCCATAGTATTTCCTCATCCAATTCACCACAATTCAACATGATTAAATTAATATATATCTTTATCGATACCTGATTATCGATGACCCCCGGTGAGTAACTGTCCATCTTCTACCAAAGGAGATCCGTCCACCTTTAATGTAGAATTTAAGATCATGGCGTCAATATGGATCGCGCTCCTGATCTTTCCCCCAATGGTGTGATTATCCCCAAATGCAATATGAATACTCCCCATAACCTTCTTGGCCATCGCAAGATTTTCTTCGAGGCTCGCCCATCTACTCGTTCCCACAGCTATTTCACATACCACACTGGAATTTATATCTCGCTGAAAGATGTTCTCCAATCTCCTATCTCCATCCACCGAGACTACCTTTCCTTCTCTAATTTCCAAGATCGTTGGTTCTTTAAGCCATCCAATATTATCGACTGGGCCATTAATCAGTAGAACACCATTGGTTTTAACTTCATCAGGGGTGATTGCACATTCTCCATCAGGAAGAGCACAAAAAGTGCCTTTCTCAAGAGCCATCCCGTAAAGAGGAATGGATTTTCTGCCCTGGAGACTGAATTCCAGCGTACCGGCAGAGGTCTCAATTATTCCTTCTTTTCCTTTATTAAAAATATCTGCTACCTGCTCAGTGACCCATTTCAGTTCTTGGTAATCTACTTCCCCTGCTTTTTTTAAAAGATCCTCTGAAACTCCCCTCAAAATGAGAGTTCTTGCTCCTTTTCTGCTGGCTTTGATTCTAGCCTGGGTATGGGTTATGGAAGCGGATGTTGCTCCCACTATGACATCTGACGCCATCATCAAAGATTCTGTAAGACTATTGAGTTCTTCATTGTGATATCTTCTCAAGGGAGTCAGAGCGAGTAGTGTCTCATTATTCATCTTGGAAGCCGCCTCAAAAAAATATTTTGCTATAGACAGCTTATCTTCATCCGTTACTACACAGATTTTCTCGTCTTTCTTAACTCCAAGATTCTCTTTTAATATTTTTTGAGCCAGATCTATCATGGCATCTCCAGAGAATTGTAGTCCAGTACATCAACCATAATCTCTACTTCCACCTCTATTCCTCTTTCCTGTGCAACTGCCAGAGGAGTAGATGACGTTGCAAGAGCCACACCCGCCCTGTCCACACTCACCGGGATGCCAAGAACTTCCTGATTTGGCTTGCCTATACTGAGAACACCATCAATATAGTACTCCTCAAGCTTTTTCTTAATTTTGATCAGTTCGTTATAGGCTATTCCTGGTACTTCCCTGAAAGTGGCTGGACACTCACCATCACCCTTATCCAGCACACTTAAAACAGAATAAGGTCTAGCTGAAAAAAGCTCTAGAGAACTTATAGATGCAGATTCATATCCCACCATATCGATAAATCTCACAGGAACGAAGTCTTTGAATTCCACAACTCCTCCATATCTCAGATTGACGTTCATCCCATGTCTGAGCAGTATACCATCAATTGCAATACCACTGATGTAGTACAACCCAACTTCATTATGGTTCAACAAAGCATTGGTTTCTGTGGTCTTAACCAAGGGGGAGGTGGCAAGTCCAAGTCGGTAGCATTCCTTGAATATATCGAGAATCTGATCCAGATACTTTCTTTCAAATTTACACAGATTCACAAGGATCTCACCGGTTCCACTTTCAATATCAAAATTAGAACGGTACATCTGCTCTTCTTTTTTAGCCAGAAAGGAGCCCACACGATACGGAACATTTGCCCTCTTCAATTCAGACAGACCTTTCGAAGTAATTTTCCTTCCAAAGTTCCCAACTTTCGTTATATATCCCCTTTCTTCAAGAATCCTAAGGTGATATCGTATCGCTGCTTCACTTAGCTCGAGACCTATTTCCTTCAACTTATCTGAAAGTTTTCTGGAGCCAATGGGCCCTGTCTCTTCTTTTACTATACTCAGTATAGTGTGCCGTACTTTATCATCTGATAACAGCATCACCGAATTTGAGGTGTTATTTTTATTAAAATTTTACCCCAAAACCGATTATCATATTCTCTCTATAAATTATGTCACGAAATCGGTAAACCTTCATCCTCTTTGAAAAATGTTTCCAAAGATGTTATTTCAAGAACCACGATTCTGGAGTGAGAAAGAGAATGGGGGGAAGGTGATATCCCTAAAAAATGTCTGAAATTAAGATATTTTAAAATAAACGCCTTCAGCTCGTGATTTTGTGTTTTATCAAAATCTATAAATATTTTCATAGTTCATCAGTAATCATATATCGGTGATAACATGCGGTTAAAGATCTCTCAAATAGGGACTATTCTTTCAGGAGATATCTCGAATCCAATTTTAAAAGGAGACTGCATCGTTGTAGAAAACAATACTATTACCTTTGTGGGTTATGAGGAGGACTATGATGGGAAAGTTGACAAGGAAATAGATGCCAGAGGTATGACTGTCACTCCAGGATTGATTGACTCCCATGTTCATCCTGTTCTCGGCGACTTCACTCCTCGGCAACGAACCCTTGATTTCATAGACAGTTCTCTTCATGGAGGAGTTACTACCATGATTTCTGCTGGTGAAGCCCATACACCTGGTAGACCCAGAGATATAGCTGGCATCAAAGCTCTCGCTATTCTGGCTAAAAAATCCTTTGAAAATTTCAGACCAAGCGGAGTAAAAGTACACGCGGGAGCACTTATCTTAGAGAAAGGACTGGTTGAAAAAGATTTTGAGGAAGTTACAGCCCAGGGAGTATGGCTTGTTGGAGAAATAGGATTGGGTAGCATTTTTACACCCGAAGATGCTAAACCCATGGTTGAGATGGCCCAGAAATACGGGATGAAGGTAACCATGCATACGGGAGGGACTTCCATCCCGGGAAGCAGTACTGTTACAGCCGATGATGTGATGGCCATCGAGCCAGATGTAGTATCCCATATAAACGGAGGGCCGACCGCTATCGCTATAAATGAATGTCTGAAGCTCGTGGATGAGACCGATTTTCCCCTCGAACTTGTCCATTGTGGGAATCCAAAAGTGCTTATTGAAGTTATCAATGCTGTGGAGGATAGAGGGGATTTACACCGCATAATTGTTGGAAATGACGCTCCTTCAGGTACAGGTGTCATTCCTCTTGGGATTCTCAGAACTTTGTGTTTGATATCTTCAATTGGGGGTATATCAGGAGATCTAGCTGTTGCAATGGCCACAGGAAACACTAGATCAGTGTTCGGCCTTAACACGGGCATTATCGAAATAGGGAAAGAGGCGGATCTTGTGATTATGGATGCGCCAATGGGGAGTGTAGGAAACACTGCTGTAGAAGCAATAGAGGCTGGAGATGTACCGGGTATTGCTCTTGTCATGATAGATGGGGAGATTAGGGTGGTAAAGAGCAGGAACACACCCCCGCCCGAGAGGATGGTTAAAATTAAGGAGGTGGAATAGATGAAGATAACTCATGGATTGATGGGGTCTCTTGTGACTCCTTTTACCAACGGAGAAGTAGATGAGAACAGTTTGAGAAGGCTCATCAATTTTCTCCTTGAGCAGAATGTGGATAGTGTTTCCACAACTTTGCCAACAGGGGAATTTACAAGCCTGAATTTTGACGAGATGAAAAAGGTAATAGAGATCACCGTTGACGAGGTTAATGGCAGAGTCCCTGTATGTGCTGGAACAGGCTGGAGTGCAACCAGAGAGACCATAGAATTGAGTAAATTTGCTGAAGATGTCGGAGCTGATGGAGTGATGCCTGTAGTTCCTTTTTTCGTGAGACCCATGGATAAGGGCATTTTAGCTCACTTCAATGAACTAGCAGAAAAAATCAACATACCCATAATTGTGTACAATGGCCCGGGTAGAACAGGGGTTAATCTCAAACCAGAGGTTGTAAAAGAATTGAGCTCTCTTGAGAATATAGTGGGGGTTAAAGAAACAGATAGAGAAATGAGTCAGGTGTACAAAGTGATACAGATGACGGAAGGGAAAGTGGATGTAATGCAGGGATGGGAAGATCTCCTCCTTCCTTCCCTCGCTCTGGGAGCTACAGGAGTGGTATCAGTAGCCGCAAGTGTGATAGGAAAGGATATTGCCGAAATGATTAAAGCTTTCAATAAGGGAGACTTAAATAAAGCCAGGGAAATTCATTACAGCATACTTCCCATCCTTGACGCTCTTTTCTGTGAATCCAACCCTGTTCCTCTGAAAGAAGCTCTTTTTATGATGGGTGCCATAGAATCTCCGGAAGTTCGTAAACCCCTTATGCCCATGTTGGAGACCAATAGAGAGGGGCTCAAAAACATCTTGTCAGAAAGGGGATACATTTAGCAAAATTCAATTTTTTCATACTCTTTTTTTAGTGTAATTCCTTTTAAATCTTCGGGGTACATGGCAACATAGTTTCCCACTTTGATTATACAGGCTTTTACACCCATCTGTTTAGCTCTTTCAAAACCATTTTTTAAGGCCTCTTTCTGCTCTTCCTTGGTTAACTTTCCTACTCTCACCACTATTTCTTCTCTTGGAATGTCCGTCAATGGTTGTAATACTCCTGCTTTTACCTTCTTAATAGCCGGTGAATCCACAGAGACTGAATTACCGATTACTGTCGCAAAAGCATCTGCCATAGAAGCAGAGTTTTCAATGCAAGTTACTGCATCAGCTATTCCTTTAGTAAAACTTCTCCCCCCAAACCCACTGGTACAAATCCCTCCAGCTACTTTCTCATCACTTATGGGCGGTTCTATTTCCAAATAACCAAAATGTGTTCCTGAGGCATCAATTAGCCCAACTATCAGTTTACTCGCCTTAAAAGCTATGTCACCATAGTTATTGACCACGATTTTATCCAGTCCGTTCTCCCCCAGTTCTTCCAGCTCTTTGACCATGAGTTCAGCAATACTTCCTGCCACGGCAGCCATTGGAGTGATTGGTTCACCACTCTTTCTCCAGACTGTTTGAGCTGCTCTGAACATCATTGCTACCACATCTGGTACATCTCTCCGCAATTCTTCCGGTTCTCTTTCTTCAACCCATCTGAAAAGGAGATCTTTGTGAGATGAGACTTCCGATAATAGCTTTACCGCTTTCAATACGCATTTATCCATCACTTCTTCCGTGAAAATACTTCTATTTTCTTTTTCTGCCGTAATAACCAGACCCATAGGACCCAAGTAAATGTGCAATCTTCCACGGGCATCTATAAAAGTATTCAGATCATTATAATCTCTCAATTTCATGTTCTCTCAAAAATTTGCTTAATGGAGTTACATTCTTAAGATGTCCTCCTATCCGGATAAATACATCTTTAGGCATGGTGTACTCCATAGGGGCAACTGTAGCTGGTGTGGGTATGTATGTGAACGGTCTCTCACCCATCACCTTTTCAACGTCCACATAGAAGTTTATTCCCCCTCCCGGTAATATGAAAGCCTTTGCTCCCCCTACAGTTACTTTTATTTCACCTTTATGCACTGCTTCAGTCACTGCTAGAGGGTTATTTGCTATACCGGCTCGAGCGCTACCTCCAACCCCTCCGCAGTAAAGGGCCGATACCTTAGCCTTTTCACAGTTTTTAGAGATGGTTTTAACAACATCCAATGCCTTTTTATCCGGTTCAATTTCCTTTAAATTCTTTTTTTCTAAGATAAACACGGAAATATGATCGCCTGTTGTATCTGTAACAAGAATTCTCATTCCGTCCCAGGCTTGATCAAAATCGATAGATCGGATTGCATCTCTTGGATCTTTTACAGGGGTTCCACCGATTCCATCTCCATGTTCACCAAAATACCTCCCGTCTGTGCTCTTAATTCCAAAAGGAACTACACCAGAATATTTCATCCCCAAGAACTTGCCTGCTGAATGTTCTGAAAGTAGACCAGTTATATGAGAATCCAGCACTATTACCTCATCAGCCACTTCTTTCAACAGGGGTGCAAACATGGCTATTACGGCACTTCCACATCCAAGACGCATTCTTTTAATAACTTCTCCATTGATGACCGGAGGTTTACCAATCTTCACACTCACTTTCACTCTCTTTCTCCCGACTCTGAGTTCCACTTCTTCTCCGTTGGCTATTTCAACAACAGTCCTAGCAGCAGTAATTCCATTTTTACCCTGGAATACATTTACCCCACCGATATCTATCATTTTAGAACCATATTCCTCTGTAACGATCATACCTACCTTTTTCCCATTTCTGTAAACAGCCTCACCTTCTTCACCGATGAACTCATCCGTGTCAATCTTCAACTTTAATAAACTAAAACTGAGAGGTGTAGCAGAAACAACGGTAACCACATCCACATCTTCTACAGTGTCCTCAACTATCACAGGAGCAGGAACAAAACATGGCTGAGTATTGCCAGCACCAACCCCAGTAACCAGCGGTAAATCTGGAGTTTTCTCTGAGGGAACCGCGATTTTCCTGGCAAGGACTAATGAACCATTCAAATTTTTATATCTCAGACAAGCTCCCAGATCTCCTTCTTTAATCTGACAGTTAACAGGACAGTAAGAACATATCACACCCTCAGAGGGATGAATTGAGATAGCATTTTTGGGACAAACCTTAACACATGTATTACAGTCGACGCAGATGGATGGATTTACATATGCCCTATCTTCTCCAAGGGAAATCGCTTTTTTCGGACACTCCTGTACACAGACTCCACATTTATTGCAGACATCTGAAACTACAGCATCTCCGCCTCCAATGGGTGGAACAATAACAACAGAATCCCCTTCCTGTATCTCCTCTGATTCAAAATCTTTCCAGATTACTTTACCATTGATCATAACCCTCGCATGCAACCCCCGTTCGAAAAGAGAATATTTTTCGTTCAGCGTATCAATGAGTTCCTGAACGGTACCTGTGTATAAGCTTATTATTTCTTTATCTTTTCCAGTTACATCCCTGATATTCGCCAGATATGTTACCCTGATCTCTTTCATGAGACTAAACCCAGTTCTTTAAGTTTTTCTTTATGTGGTATGCCATTTTCACTCCATCCTCTTAAACGGTAATATTCATCTAGCATGACTTCCAGTTCTACCACCTGATTTAAGGCTCCTTTGCTGGGATTGGGCTCATGGGTAAACCTTTTAGGAAGGGTATCATCTTTTCTTGTTACACCATGCTTAACAAGATACATTCTTTCAAGATTGATTATTCTTTCCCCTATGACCATCAGATCCTTCTCAGTAAATCTCACTCCCGTAGCAAAGGTTAACAATCTCGCCATATGCTCTACTGAAAACCCATAAATAAGGTTGGTCATGAATTCACAAATTCCAAGAGAATCTGCCAGAGCTGCCACATGCTCACTCCATATTACTAACTTGGCCTTTCCTTCCACGGCAAATCTGTCAGAGGCTTTTTCTGTTCCAAACATCTCTTTTGCTCTTTCTGGTGGAAAGGCATACTCTGCTGTTGGAAGAGCCCTCAAATGATCGCCACCTCGACTTGCAACAGCATATCCAAGACCATAAGCTTTTTTTCCTCTTGGATCCGAAGCACAATGTAACAGCCCCTTTGTATGGATTACAAATTCTTCCCCACCCAGCTTTTTTGCGGCTTCATAAGCTCCCTCAGCTAGGATGTCACCGAACCCTTCCCGATGAGCAATCATATCTACAAGGCGAATGATGGAGTCACTATCTCCCCATTTAAGCTCAAAACCCACTGTTTTTTTATCTATAATGCCTTTTTCGTAAGCCTCCAGAGCCCAGCTCACCGTTCTAGAGGTGGTTATAACATCCAGTCCAAGCTTGTTCAGCATAGTATTGAGATATAGCACTGCCTCAGGATCTGATATCCCACATCCTGATCCAAAACCTCCAGTTTGCTCATATTCAGGCCCCTCACCATATGTTTTATACTTACCATCTTTCACCACATAAAAATGACTGCAATGGATGTAACACATATAGCAACCTTTACTCTTGGTTATATATTTATCCAGCAATGTTTCAGCGCTTAAATTTTCAGCAAATTCAAAATCCCCTCTTTGACTGTTATAGGTATTCAGCCACCCCTGTTCATTGGCTATCATTAATAGGGCTGGAGTTCCGTATGTCGAAAGGCTTCGAGCCATAGGATCAGTCAGTATATCATCTCTGGTTGCAAGAGCTTCTTCAAGGAATTTATCAGGATCATACAGACTCACACCTTTCGTCCCTCTAACCACAACACCCTTGAGATTCTTTGAGCCCATCACAGCACCCATGCCACATTTTCCTGCTGCTCTAGACAGGTTACTCAGAACACATGCAGTTTTAACAAGATTTTCTCCAGCAGGTCCTATCACAAGTGTTTGGGCTTCTATATCGGTCTCTTCCCTGAGAATTCTATCGGTTTCCCAGACATTCTGGCCCCATATGTGATTGGCATTTCTTATCTCAATATCATCATCCCTGATTGAGATGTAACAGGGCGTTTTTGCCTTACCTGTCACAATAAGATGGTCATAGCCAGCAAATCTGAGCTCTGGTCCAAAGTGCCCTCCACTATTTCCATCACAGAGCATTCCATTTATCGGAGACTTTGAGGTGACTGTCCATCTGCCTGAAGAAGGAGCGAATGTTCCTCCAAGGGGACCTGTTCCTACAATAAAGGGATTTTCTTCACTGAATGGATGTGTATTCTCATCTGTAAGGTCATAAAGTAACTTCGAGTTTCCACCTCGTCCACCTAGAAAATTCAGCCTGATGTCTTCGGGCGTTGGATATACCTTGACATTACCTGATGAAAGGTCCACTTTGACAATTCTTCCACTCCACCCATAAATATTCATCAGACCACCCTTTCTCCAGAAAGAAATCTTTTTACGAGCTCAATCCTTTTTTCACTCCCGGATTTAAATTCTTCACCGAAGAATATAGCATGGGTGGGACATATTGTCGCGCAAAAAGGGTCTCCACCACATAGATCGCACTTAATAGGTCTATTCCCCCTGACAGATATTGATCCAAAGGGACAGGCGATAACACATAACTTGCAACCAATGCATCTCTCATCATTTATTATAACGGCTTTTCCCTCCCGTACTACTGCCCCAACTGGACACACATTCATACAAGGAGGGTCCTCACAGTGAAAACATAGCACAGGAAAATCTATTCCTTTTTCTTCGAATTTAACTACCTTCACTCTGGAAAATGATGGATTCGCTATTTTTTCTTTTATCAAAGAACAACCAGACTCACATATCCTGCAACCGGTGCATTTATCCGGGTCGGATAACAGGATGAACTCCATAATACCACGTCGCCAATTGCTTATCATCTTACGATATTTAATTATTTCGAATTTATTGAATTAAATACCTCTAAAACTTCTATTGTGAGTTCAATGGAGCTACTGGACTTTTTAGCAGATAGTGGATCGAATTCACATATATCAAGGCCCACCACATTGCAATTTTTGATGATCCAAATAACAGAGTCGATAAATGGTTTACACCCAATTCCGTTATAGTCATTAAATCTAACTCCAGAGATGCATGTGCCTGATGCCACATCCAAATCGATGGACAGCAAGACTGGTTGCCTTTCGAAACCTTTCATCACTTTTTTAAAAAATCCTGCAGGATTGCTCCTGAGTCTATCTCTCTGTATGATTTTCACACCCTGTTTTTCAAATCCAGTGTAGAAATCCAGATATTTCTTTACTCTTTCATCATCGATTTCCCATGCATGTTCAGGGGGATAGTCTGCCACTCCAGCTACAACAGTATTTTCAGGGTTCACAATGTTATTTTCCCATAGATGATACAGATATGAATCAGCATTGTAAGAATTGGGCCTTCCATAGATATACGGGTTGTATAGAGAATATCTGGATTCAGGATTTGTCTCAGCATCATACTGGATCAAATTGCATCTGATTTCCGGTATTATAGCATCAAAATGAGCATCCAGTACCACATATACAAGATTTTCATAGATATTCGAAAGATACTCTGCCAGTCCTCCCGAAAGACTGTGATCAACTCCCACCATCACAGGAATTCCTTCCGCATGATTAACACATGCCTTGAATACTTCCTCTGCATACTCATAACATCCATTCGAGTCTATAAAAGCCACAAAGTTATCCACAGTGAGCATGGGTAAATCATATATATCAGGAACAGGTCGCAACCAACTTTCCACTTCAATTTTAAAAAAAGAGACACCAACTCGTTTCTCTAGTTCAGTGGATGGATCTATCCAAGAGAGACTAGATGGGTTTAAAACCGCCCTCCTTTTACTTTCTATTCTTGGTTCCCTTTCATCTGGATCAAGAGAACAGCTGAGGAACCAACATTCACCGGCAAAATCCCTCATTGAACTCATCAGCAGCCTTTACCATGGCTTTAAGATTATCCAGAGGTGCCTGAGGAGGTATGGCACACGCACCACATAGCACATCAATCCCATCTTTCAAAGCCTGGAGGGAGAGCTCTTTCACCACCTCAGGAGTTCCATTGAGCAATCCCTCTACCGTTGGGACGTTGCCGAACAGAGCCAGTTTTCCACCAAGCTTCTCTTTTGCTGTTTTAACATCCACCATAGAATCAAATGAATATGCTTCAAATCCAGAATCTGGAATGAAATCCAAGAAATAGCTGGTATTACCACAAATATGCAATATTATTTCACCCTTTACACTCCTGGCTATTTCTCTGTAAATAGGAATTAATAATTCTTTGAAACTCCTAGGACTGATTAAATCACCACTAGCAGTCGGGTCTGCTATGCATAAAATGTTTCCGCCACTTTCCATCACTCTGTTACCATACTCTATATTGAATTTTGTTACTTCATTCAAACCCTCTTTTACTGCTTCTTTTTCCTTCAATGTCATCCTCAGCATTTTTTCTGTACCAATCAGATGACCTAAAAGCGTGAAAGGACCGACAATTTGAGGGTATATTGGGAGGAAATCTCCATATTTCTCATTTAATATTTCAAGACTCTTGAAAACCAGGTCAAACCTTCCTTTCTCAAAGACGTCATCGGTGAAGGTCAATTGAGAGACATCCTCGAAAGCTGGTTTGATCACATATGGATTTCTGCCCATTTTTCCCATATTTAACGTGCTACCAAAAGCTTCTGCTTCCACTGTTAGTTCGAATGGAACTTTAATACCTTTCAAACCCACCACTTCAAAAGCTGCAGAGGCTAACTTCACCATCAATTCCACATCAGAGTGAGCTTCTGGCCAGAAGGCATTAACAGCTTTCATTTGATCGAAAGTTGGAGTGGTTAAGGGGCTCGAGGCCAGTGTTTCACATTCTCTTCCTCTTTTTTTCAGAATATCCTTGGTTAATTCCAGATAATTCATGTTTATCCCTTCCATTTCACCATTCTCATGTATTAAAAAATTTAAAGGGAGCGCTGGACAAGCTCCATTATATCATATACCGGTATCGAGGGCTGAGCATCCTGAAGGTTTCTCACACAGAAAGGACATGATGTAACAATTGCCTCTACCCCTAAAGATTCTGCTTCTTTTACCCTATCCTTAGAAGTCTGAATAGCAAGATCTGGGAAAGCTCCTTTAACTCCTCCACCAGCCCCACAGCAGAAAGAGTTGCCTCTGTTTCTCGGCATTTCAATCAACTCAATCCCAAGCTTGTTCAGTATTTCTCTGGGTTCTTCGTATATCTCAGCATGTCTTCCCAAATGACATGGATCATGGTAAGTAACTTTCATACCAAGAGATGCTGAGGGTCCCAGTCGGTCTTTCAGGAACTGGGTTATGTGATAGAAATTCAGTTTGTCATACCCAGGAAACTCAAAACTGGCATAATCTTTGCTGAGGGTTTTGTAACACCCAGCACATGTAGCGACTACATCCTTAATACCCGTCTCTTTGATCTTATCAATATTTTCACCCATTACTTGCTCTGCAACATCCCACTGCCCAATTCTGATTAATGGAGATCCACAACAAACCTCATCTTTCCCTAAAACTGTGAATTCAATACCCAGCTTGTCAAAGACGTCTGCGGTCGCTTTCGGTATGTGGGGTTCTCTTAAAGCAGCTGTGCATCCTACAAAATACAGCACCTCTCTTCCATCTGCCTTTTTAACCATCCACTCTTCTTTTTTCTCTGGACTCTCTCCATATGGATTTTTAAACTGGAGAACATTCTGGGATATCCTTTCATGCTCCTTCAGAGATTTTCCATTTTTAACAGCTTCATATCTGAGAGCCTCAATGGTATTCAGAATTTCAGGCTTGAAATCAGTCTGACATTGATATTCACACCCACCACACACATTGCATGTAAATAGGGCTTTAATCATGGTGTCACTCCAATCCACTTCTTTATTTAGGATGGCTTTAGCCATTGCTGACTTGGATCTACTTCCCAGAAAAGCGTCAAATTTGAAAGTATTTCCTTGAGGACAGATGGGAGCAAAAAGTGGAGGAGGACCATAGCTGTAAGCAACTTTACATGTTCCACAGTAGGTGCACATGTACACCGCATCCTTTAATTCCTCAAGTGTTTTAAACCCCATCATCTCACCTCACGAGCAGCTTACCAGGATTCATGATATTGTTTGGATCGAGCATATCCTTAACCTTCTTCAGCAACTCCACATATCCTGTATCAGCTCGCTTGTATATCTCTTCCTGGAATTCCAGCGGTGGTTTATAGGGTATTCCCCCCACATCCAGCGCCACTCTTAACGCTTCTACGATAGCATCTCTCGCATTCTTGATCTTCTCTGGGTCTCTTTTATCAAAAGGTGTCATTGCTCTGAGCATCCCGTAATGGGTCCCCCTATAAAGGGTAATTCTGACAGAAGGGGAAAGATTTCTCCGAATATATATTTCCTTCCATCTATTGTAGGCTTCAGGCCATTTAGGAGCTGGAGTGAAGGTCCCTGGCCATGAAATTCCACCCCCTGCCGATTTGGCATAATTTTTGGTAGAGCCAACAATCTGACTTGGAAGCTGAGTCCTTGCCTTTTTTGCCTCTTCAGGATACTCATACTCCTTCACACTGCTTCCACTTTCCTGTTCTTTTTTAAGGGACATCTCCCACATTTCTCGTTTAGCTTCTAGCTCTTTTTCTGTAAACCCGGTTATTACACTGTAACTGTACCATTCAGGCTCATCATCCGGTTTAGGTTTATAAGGGTACGGAATAGGGATCTGAGCTAGCCACCAGCTCACTGCGGTCAAATCATCCGCTGCTTCATATCTACCCCATCGGATCATGTAATTTGTCATATCTTCAACGTTCTCAGCCGAGACTGTTAACACATCACTGTAGTCTGGGATTCCTGATACAACAATACCCAGCTTTGTTACGATCCCTGTGGTACCGAGGGTTCCTATAAACAAGCCATCCAGTCTAGGAACTGGATATAACGAATGCCATGAACCTGTTATCCCTGCACTACCAAGTCTTACCAATTCTCCTGTGGGAAGAATAACCTCCATACTGGTTATCATCTGACTGTTAAGGCCATATCTACCGGTAAGATGTCCAATTCCATGATTTATGGCACAAGCCAGTACAGATGCCGATGGTGGACCCACAGGCCATCCAAACCTTAAGCCCTTTTCATATAGAGCGTCGGCCAGCTGTGCATGGCTGACTCCTGGCTCAATCACCGCATACCTCATTTCTTCATTGATCTCCACAATTTTATTCATTCTTTTTAAATCTAAAATTATACCCCCTTTTTCTGGAATGCACAGTCCCCCTATATTGGTCCCCCCTGTAAATGGGATCACCGGGACTTTCTCTTCGTTAGCCATTTTCATAATAGCCTGAATCTCTTCAACAGTTTCCGGTAGGGCAATGATGTCTGGCATTTTTGGATCCACAAATGACATATCATATGAATACGTGTATCTGACGAACTCGTCGTCGGATACCCACTCATCCCCCAGAATGTCAACTAGCCTTCTGTAAACCCTCTTTTTATCCCAACTCATAACATCACCCGATAAAGGATAACCATTTATCACACATCAATAATGTTAAATAAACCTTTTTATTTTTCAATCTAATAAGTAAAGGGATAGGAGCATATGGAGGTACCATCACCAAAAAAAATTGGATTCAGATATTTCTATCGAAAAAGAGTTAGAACATTTGTAGCAATATTTGTAATTGCTCTCTCAGTGGGAATTGTGATTTCCAGTTCACTTCTCATCTCTCACTCTATAACAGAAGTAAACAAACTTGGTAATCTGGCCGGGGCAGATCTTGTGGTGATTCCCAAGGGTAGCAAACACGCTTATGAAGGGCTTATGCTTGTTGGGGAGCCTTCCACATTTTTTATGGAAGATTCAATACTGAGTGAAATCCAGAATATGGATCATGTGAAACAGGCAACACCCCATCTGTATATGATTACTCTTTCAGAGTCTTTTGGATGCTGTGGCCTATCTAATACTGAGGTTGTAGGAATAGATCCAGAAACAGATTTTGTTTTCAAAAATTTCCTTCCGGATGAGTTTGTTTTAAAAACAGGTGAATGTATTCTCCCATTCACTGTTCCTGGAAATCCTGGTCAGACCATTCCTTTATTTGGAAAATCCTTTACCATAGCTTATAATCTGCCTTATACGGGCACACCACTGGATTACTTCATAGTTATCAGATTGGATGACATGAGAGATGTGTTAAAAAGTAATCCTGATGTAAAGATAGACTATTCCACTCTTATATCAGCAGTGCTGATCAAAGTGGATGATCCCATCTATATAGACTTACTGAGGGCGAAGATCACTCATGCTGAGGATGTGGAAGTCATCACTCAGGATACACTGGTCGCTTCAGCTTTAAGAGCCCTTCAGAGCACAGTGAGTGTTTTCAAAATTGCCATCCCTGTGGTAATCGCCTTTTCAGCTCTGTCCATGGGAGGAGTGATGCTGGCAGGAATGGGTGAGAGAAAAAGAGAGATAGGTCTCCTTAAAGCTATTGGTGCATATGACAGCTACATACTCCAGATTTTCTTAGTAGAGGGCTTCCTGAATGTCATTACAGGCTGGATAATCGGGCTAGGAGTAGGATATCTGATGTACATGTTCCTATCTTCTTCTCCCGGGATTCAGATAACCACTGAAATAGAATTGAGAGAGTTTCTTGAAGTGAGTGGAACTGGTCTGGCTATTGCTTTAGTCCTTGGAATGATGCCGGCATTATATTCATATTTCGTTTCTAAGAAGGAGATGATAACCCGTATTGTGAGGGAATAACTATGGACAGATGGAGTGAGGACAATGCCATCTGAAATAGGAGGGAGCATGATTGAACTTGTCAATATCAAAAAAACATATATAGATGGAGACATCAGGGTGGAAGCTCTTAAGGGTATCAGTCTTACAATCAACCCGGGAGAGATTATCTGCATTACCGGACCATCTGGTGGGGGAAAAACAACCCTGCTTAATATTACGGGAGGGCTTGACAGACCCACTTCTGGCAAAGTTATCATACGAGGGGAGAATCTAGCTGATTTTTCCAGTTCTCAGCTGAATGAGTTTAGAAAAAGTATTGGATATATATTCCAGTATGATTTTTTTATCTCGACTCTGAACCTTATAGAAAACCTGCTTGTTCCTGCATCAATATTACAACTAAACTCTGAAGAAAGAGAGCAGATTGTGACTAAAGCTGAGACCTTGCTGGATTTCATGGACCTCTCTCATCGTGCAGATCACCTTCCTTTCCAGTTGAGTGGTGGAGAATTAAGGAGGGCTACCATAATACGCGCTTTATTGTATGAGCCAGATGTCCTCCTGGCAGATGAGCCCACTTCTAACATAGATAAAGAGAATAAAGAGATTGTTATGGAAATGCTGAGGAAAGAACGGGGTAAAAGAACGATAGTGATTGCCACACATGATATAGAATTGCTAAATATTGCTGATAGAGGCTTTAAAATGAATTTTGGAGAGTTAATTCCTCTTGATTTTCAGTAATTTTTATGGATTATTTTGATGGATGGGTATATGCAGAGCATATACACCAATTTCATAACTAAATCACTGTTTGTCAAATATCATGTTAAGAGGGGGCACATACATCCACACCAGAAGAAAAATATTTCATGAGCTTAAGGTTTAAATCATGAAAATACAAAAGATTGTTAAATATCTCACAATAACAGTAATTCTATTTTCTATCCTGCTTCCCGTTACAGCCAGATTGCAGTATGCCCAGGAAACAGGCCAATCCTGTGACACCTGTCATATAAACTCCCAGACGGGTGAATTAAATGAGATTGGAAAGGCATTTAGGGAGAGTCATACGTGGCCACCTTCTTTGAGACCCACTAATCCATATCTGACTTTCTTCTTTGGATTCATCCATATATTGTCTGCTGTAACCTGGATTGGGGCCATTATATTTGTTCATCTTATTCACACACCTCATATGGTCGCCGCAGGTGGAGCCCCAAGGAAAGAACTTGTCCTAGGATGGACTGGGATGTTTGGAGTATTACTGAGTGGCATTTATCTTACCTTTCACAGATTTGGTGGGATTGAAAACCTTTTGAGTTCTCCAGCGGGCAAAGTAGTATTGTTTAAAGTGGGAATTTTCGCGGTGATGGCCTCAACAGCTCTAATTCTCACTTTTTACCTTAACAGGCAATTAAAAAAAATACCTTTAATTCCAAGAAATGTGGATCTTGAAGAGCTAAAAGAGTTTTCCCTGAAAGAAGTAGAGTCACAGAAGGGAGATAAAGTTCTTGTCGTAGTTGGAGGTCTGGTGTACGATGTCACCGAGAGTAAACTCTGGAAAAATGGAATTCATGCAGCCAGGCATGAGGCGTGGAGAGACCTCTCAAAAGATATAAAACGGGCACCTCATGGCCCAAACGTACTAGAAAAATTCAGACTGGTTGGATATACAGGACATGCATATGAAGAAGCGAAAAAGGCCGGACAGGCACTTACCATCTTCAGATTAATGGCTATAATGAACCTAATTCTTGGAATTCTTGCTATATTATTGAGCTCCTATCTAAGATGGATAGCATAATTTATAGTTGCTTTACTATTCATACAAAGTTTGATACTCTCCGCTCATCAATACTGCACAACCTGACCCCCTATATACGTTTTTTATAGATCTCCTTGCAGTATTGACTTCCCTCACTAAATCTAAAGCGAGTTAGGAAAATACTGGAAAAGGAGGAGCATATGTGCTAAGTGGGTTTATGTAACTCGGGAGTGATTTTAAATTTTGAATATCAATCTAATTTAGCCAGTTCTCGAACTATTAATCGAGTTTTACCATCCAAATCTCATATCGTATGATGAATCTGGTGAGTTTACAATAAACATGATAATTTCTTGAAATTCTTACAAATAATGGTCATCAAACTATGAAAAGGTATAAATGTAAGAAACAATCAAGGATAATATATGAATAGTCCTCATGAGGCCGGTAAAATCATGCCTCCAATGAAAGAGAGAATAATCCCTGCCCTGATAAAGAGGGCTCTGGAAATAGAAGAGAACGACTCCCATATCCTGATGAGACTATATCTGGCAGAAGAGAGTTCTGAAAGGCGAAAAATTTACTATGAAATTCTCAGAGACTCGGAATATCATAAGCTCATGCTCAAAGAGGGGCTTGAATGTTTAAACGCTGAGATTCCTCCTATAACTGAAATTAAGGATTATAACTTTGAAGAGATGTTCATCGATCAAAGACTCCTGACCCTTAAAAAAATCGAGACCATGGCCAGAGATTTCTACAGAGACGTCCTTGATGATCTGGATAAGAATAGTTTGGAAAAGGCCTGTGGTAAGGAGACGGCAGAAAAATTGATTTCTATATTCAAGAACCTAGTAAAATGGGAGGAAAAACATATAGAGATGGTTGACAAGCTCATGGCTATGGATTAACCTGGTGGCTCTTATAACATAACATTCATCCTCAACTCCCTGAATATGCCACAATAGTTGCTATAGCAAAATACAGTTCTATTCCAAGTAGCGAGAGTCCCAGATATTTTGTTTTTACTTTTATGATGGCAGTTGTGAGTGTAAGAATAGCTACGGGAATGATGATGGCGATGGCGTACCATAGAGATGAATAGATAAAAGCCACTAAGACCAGAACACTAAATGAGGGGGGAGAATAACGGATTTTTTTCAAAAACAGCAGGTCTTCAGCCAGTGCAACACCCCACATAGAAATAAGGATTAACAGCACCCAAGGAACTAAAATTCCTTTTACTGATTGATAATATGCAAGATGAAAAAGAGGAGTTGGCATGGTAAGGATTATAGAGCCAACAGCGATATAAGCCCTGATTCTGTGTCTCAGTATAACCAGAAAGGCAGAAATAGAAACATAGGGTATTATGGCTAAATACGTCAGAGGGGCTATAAGAACAAGTACCACTAACAATATCCCAACCCCTATCAAGGGTATATATAATACTGTGTCTCTTCTATCACTGGTAAGAATAATATGAGCTGGTTGTATTGACAGAAGAATAAACAGGGATGCTATAAAAGCTACCACGAGAGAGAATGATATTTTAAAATCAGCAAGACCGAATCCTAACAAGGTCGAGGCAAGCCATATGCTCCACGAACCGTGCATCCGAGGAAAGAGAGGTTTTAGCCTGTTCATAGATTAATGGATGGGTTCGGTATTATAAAGGCCAGTACAACCATTTTTTCCTTCGCTTTCATGCCATGAGGCTCATCAGGTTCACAAAAGGCAATCGAGCCAGCTTTAACTTCCGTCTCACCATTTTTTGAATGAAAACTACCCTCTCCATCCAGTACTAGCATGATAACTTCAGAAGAACTTACATGTGGTGGTATCTCCTGTCCTTCTGACAGAGAGAACAGAACTACTTTACTCTTGGAAGAGTCATGAAGCTCTTTTACATCAGGATGTTTCCTGTACTCGATTTTTTCATTTACATCTATTACTTTCATTGCATTCACCTATTTCGGAACTCCCTTATGTTTTATCCCTGACATGTATGGGTTGTTACAAACTGATCAATCTATTTTCACAAATTTGCCTCAACAAAAATATCTCTGATATTGACTGGTGGACGGGGGAAACACCAACAGCAAGATGCTTTCAACAGGTAAAGGTATGTTCCGGGTTAGAAGATGTATTTCTCATCTGTATCTGCACATCAGAATCGGAAAAAATGATGGTCTTACTTACATCAGCAGAAATCAAGGGTGGACAAATTTAACCCAATTCAAATCGATTAATGGCTTTCAAGTTTTTTCCTTAATTCTTTGATGAAATATTTCAGCTGACCCCCGATCTGCATTCCAGCCATGGGATTTATAATGGTAGCCATATTGCCCAGTCCTTCAACTGACAACCACACTCTTATTCTTGTCCTTTCGTCTATTTCTCCCAGTTCAAAGCCACCTCTCCAGAGTAAATGTTCTCCTCTCGCTTCCCATTCTACAGGCTCTTTTTTCATCAGAGTGACACTTAACTCTTTGGTTCTGGTTATGGCAGACATTGGTGCTTTAACAAACCATATCTTTCCATCTTCTGATACTCTTTCTACAAACTTAAAGCAGGTTCCCAGTTCCTTCAAATCCATTATAATCTCTCTAATCTTATCTGTATTTTCTGAAACAACAATTTCAGTTTCAGCTTTTGCCATATTATCCTACCTCCATCAATTCTTTTGGAAACGAAGTAAATTGTTCTACTTCATCTCCCACAAAAAGAGTATCTTCCACTCTTACTCCTCCAGTTCCCTTCACGGCCAGTACTGAATGTCCTGCAGCGAGAACCATACCCTTCTCGACTTCTTCCATCTGATCTTCTGGAAAAATAGTTGGAAAGGGGGTCTCTTCGAAATTCAATCCTATCCCATGAAGGAAACCTTTCACATACAATTCTTTCATCCCATGCTTTTTCATAAATTTTTCATTATGACGGTCGATATCCAGAATCGTAATACCAGGTTCTATCATCTCAATAATCTTTTCTTGCATCTCAAGATATAATCCATGGATTTTTTTCTGTTCTTCTGTTGCCTTTCCTATCACTACAGTCCTGGCAATGTCAGCACAGTAGCCTTCATAAACAGGCCCAATATCGATAAGTACCAGATCCCCTTCCTCTATCCTCTTTTCTGTAGCCATGCCGTGTAACCACTGACTTCTCCCTCCAGAATTGACAAACATGGGAAATGCCAGTCTTTCTGCTCCTTTCTTTCGAATGACATATTCAACCTCAATGGCAACTTCTCTTTCTGTTATTCCTGGTTTGAGCATATCTACGGCTTTTTCCATGGCTGTATCTGCTAGCTTTGCTGCCTTTTTCATCAAGTGGAGTTCATACTGATCCTTGATCTTTCTTAAGGGAGAGATAACAGGCTTTGCATCCACTACTTCAACATGGGGATTTGCAATTCTGAATCTATCAATTAAAAAAGCAGGTGTGGAAAATTCCATTTCGATGCCAACTTTCGGGGTTTCGACTCCAAGGGAATTGAAAAATTTTATTATTATGCCCATCATTTCATGCATTGCCCTGTAAGTTTTTATCTCCATACCTGTTTTTTCTTCTGCCTCTTCTTTTTCCCCTTCGAACACCAGTACCAGAGGATCACCTTCTCTAGGAATTAGCATTCTAGGCTGTTTTCTCAAATCTCCCGTGAAGTATCGATAATTTTCAAGAGAGAGAACGATGAGAGCATCAATTCCCTGGTCATCCATGAGCTCCTGTGATTTCCTGATTCTCTGTCGATATACCTGTCTGGGAATTTTCATATTTTTAGCATTAATTTCGAGAAAAGATAAATATTGTGCCGAATTTTACCTGTGTTTCTCAATCGAAAATTGACCACTTCTGGCAGAATTTTCTGATATAATCTGGAATATAGAATTCATTTAAGAATACGAGAAGTCATCTTGAATTAGTTTAAACGCTCTGTAACCTTATGAGACAAAAATAAACCTCATTTATGATTACTTTATTATAAATATAAGTTAATGTATATAAGATGAGTAAGTTGTAAGGGCTATTTTTCATCTAATAATCTTTTGAAGAGTCGATGTCACTGATAATCCCTGGATAACTCTCTAGTCTCATCCTCGAAATTATGATAGATGAGGCTTACATTCACCACATCATCCCAGCTTTCAATGAGTTTCACTTTCCTTTCAATATCTTTAGATGATGATGCTTCCACAACACACGCGATGCCTTTTTTACCTATCCCAAGAGCATCTACACCCATCTCATTCAGCCTGGTTACTAGAGCTTTTTCTTTTCCTTTAAACGGAACCACTACAATACCTGAGACCGGCATTTCCATCACCAATATAAAAAAAGAGATTAGAGGGGTTCAACCCTCACAGCACATATCTTGTATTCAGGCTCTTTCGCTTTAGAGAGACTTTCTGGAGTATCAATGGTCAGCATGTTAATTAACTTGTTTTCGTCGAAGAATGGCACGAATACAACACCTCTCCGGGGTCTTGGTGTTACCCAAGATTTTACAACCAACTCTCCTCTTCTAGATACTAGCTTAACCTGCTGACCGTTAACAATACCGATCCTTCTAGCATCATCTGGATGTATTTCTACATAAGCTTCAGGCTGTAACTGTCTGAGCATTTTGGCTCTCATTGTCATGGTTCCCGTATGCCAGTGCTCAAGAACCCTTCCTGTATTCAGTACGAAAGGATATTCTTCATCTGGTTCTTCTGCTGGAGGCAGATACTCGTGGGCGTATATAATAGCCCTTCCACCTTTCCCATAATAATTAACCGGAGATGTTGATCCTTCCTCCTCCAGAAATTGATCGTACAGCGTAGCATAGCCGTCCGCATATCTAACTATGGTTTTTCCATTGTTCATCATTCTGGCAAATTCTTTTGTAACAAATCTTTTGGCCGAACCCATGTTATTCCAGTCAGTGGATGGACAGGGCCATTGCACTCCTCCACTTATTTTCTTCAATTTTCCTCTCGTAGCTCCCCAGAGGGTCATGTCTGTACCTTTTGTGGCAAGACGGTATTCCTCCCATGCCTCTTCTTCGGTTTCAAAACCTAGATCATAGCCCATTCTTTTCGCTACTTCAACAATCTGCCAGAAATCTGGTTTCGCTTCTCCCGGTGCATCGGCACATTTCTCGACAAGCTGAGATCTTCTTTCAGTACATCCAAACACTCCTTCTTTTTCCACCCACAAGGCTGATGGGAGAACTACATCCGCATATCTCACCGTAACAGTGGGGTATACATCAGATACTACAACAAAGGCCTTTTTTAACCCCTCCCAGTATTTACTGGCATTGGGCAACGTTTGGGCCGGGTTGGTGGTATTAATCCATATGCCCTTGATTTTTCCCTTGTTCACAGCTTCAAACATGGCTACTGTGTGATATGTTGGCTTATCTGGGATGTTCTCTACTGGAACCCTCCATATCCTGGCGATCTCTTCTCTATGTTTTGGATTAGCTACTTTTCTATGAGCTGGAAGAATATGTGTTAAACCTCCCTGCTCTCTTATTCCTCCACATGCGTTTGGCTGTCCTGTCAACGAGAGAGAGTCACAACCCAGCTTACCTATCTTTCCGGTCAAGAGATGGAGATTATGTATCTGGGTATTGATTTCAACTCCAGCTCTCCTCTGATTCAGTCCCATGGTCCACATGGATGTAGTGTTGTGTCCTTTTCGGCCAAACCATCTTGCTGCTAGTCTTATATCTTCAGCCCTGACTCCAGTAAGCTCTTCCACTTTTTCTGGGGTGAAATCTGTGAGAAATTCCCTGAACTCTCCAAAGGTCATCTCTTCTCCGCCAAATCCACTGGAAAATTTGACATATTGAAGACTATCGTTGTCATAGAGGCCTTCCTCGATTATTACGTAAGCCATAGCATTGACCATGGCAACATCAGTACCTGGCTTAAATTGCAGATGCAAATCTGCAAACTCTGCGGTGGGTGTTCTCCGTGGATCGGCAACAATGACTTTTACCCGATCAGGGTCAGAATATTTCCTGTCCACAACCCTCCTAAAGAGCATGGGGTGGCATTCGGCCATGTTTGCTCCTATCAGGAAAAAAGTATCTGCATAATCTATGTCAATGTATCCTCCCACAGGCTCATCCAGACCAAAAGTCTTCAAAAAGCCTCCCACCGCAGAGGCCATGCATAATCGTGCATTTGCCTCTACATTGGCCGTCCCAATAAACCCCTTGAACAGCTTGTTGGCTGCATATGACTCTTCTGTATAATTCTGTCCAGAACCATACCAGGCCACTGAATCCTTCCCATGGGTCTCGATAAATTCTTTGAATTTTGATGCAATAAGATTTAGGGCTTCATCCCACGTTGCTTCTCTGAAACCATCCATGGTCCCTTTCTTTGAGGTATCAAAACGTATCAGGGGTCTAGTTAGCCTCTTTACCTTATCGTCTCCATACATTATATATGGAAGATTAAATCCCTTAATACACAACCTTCCATAATTGACCGGATTTTTTCTGTCTCCTTCTACCGCAACCACTTTGCCTGCTATCGTACCTACCATCACCCCGCAACCGGTACCACAGAACCTGCATACCCCTTTAGTCCATTTAATAGTCGGATCAAATATGTTCTCACCACTGACTCTTGTTGGAACTCCAGCTGCCGAAAGAGAGGCAGCTGCAGCCATCATCTTGATGAACTCTCGTCTCTTTACTTCCATTACCTCCCCCTCCTTCTCAGGATGAATATAGTTAACAAAACACCCAAGAACGCTGCAAGCGCTGTAAAGCCAGGAGTTTGCTCTGGTGTGTTGGTAGCTGGTTTTTCATCACCTTTCATCAACTCATCTGCCATAGCTTTAAGTTCAGCCTTATCTCTAAGCAGTTCATAGAAACCATGCCATTGAACGTAATCCGGGCCCATCATAAAGGCACCCATTCTCGCTCTTCTTCCTTCATGATGCCAGAACTCGTAAATCTTGAATTCAAATGGCTCGTCAAAGGATTCAGGCGTTAAATAGCCTTTCTCTCGTAGCTCATCTTCGATCTTTTTGACTTCAGTGTACTGGGCATTGTACAACTCCACAGCAGCATCTGCCTGCTGATAGTAATTGTTCACCCATGTAGGGGAATGACACTGGCCACATACCATCTGCATCCTTTCTCGTTTCTCTTCCCAACTGCTGCCATCACTGATCTCAGTTCCAAATATATTCGCAGTATTGTCTGTTCGCTTCGATATAGCTGGTTCCAGTTCCCAAGAGAGTCTTGAACTAACATCATGAGTTGGGGGCAACTTCTCATTACCATCCAAATCATAAACTCCTGACATATGACAGGATGCGCATGTAGGGGCTCTGTAATCTATTCCAGCAATCCATATATCCTTGGTCCAGTTCCAGGAACCGCCCTGTGTGAGATAAATAGCTCCATGTTTGGATTCATAGTATATCTCAATCTGTGGATGATCTGGTCCTAGATGACACTGGCCACATGCCTCAGGTTTTCTCGCCTCTTCAACAGAAAACTCGTGAGCAGTATGGCATGCTGCACACGTCCCGAGAGTTCCATCAGGATTTATCCTGCCCATACCTTCATTGGGCCACACTTCTGCACTGTAATAATCCGGGCCTGCAGCACTCATATTGGTGCCATGACAAGACTGACAACCCCGTAGAGTGGCGTCATGTTCTGTCAAACCCTGATAATCAAATGGCCACTCACTTTCTAAATAAGGTAACTTTTCTTTGTCATACAGCAACTCATAATACTTGCCAGCTAGAGGATGGAGACTTCGCATAAACTCTTCCGTCTCACCTGGATGACACTTTCCACAAACTTTAGGAGAGACTACTGGAGAGATTGTATATTGGTTATGACCTATTGCTCCAGGTTCATCGGCCAGCACTCCATGGCAGACTATACACTTAACTCCTACTTTGCTGTGCTTGCTGTCCTTCCATTGTTCAACTATACCCGGAGTTATCATCTCATGGCAGGAAATGCATGTTTTTCCCGGTTCATCCCCTGCAACCACCGACATGGATGCATAAATTATGCTCACTAACGCTACCACCACAATGTATCTCGACTTCATTCAATATTTCACCCAAATGCTGTTCGAATTCCACACCATATAAATTTAACGAAATTTTTTGTCAATATCATATATATTTAACATAATTCTTCGTAAAAAATACCAGAAATATCTCTCAAATTAACGAAAATTTTATAAATTAATCCATTCCATCCACGTGAGATGGTAGTTTCCTTAGATGAAAATGAAATAAAGATACTCCAGCTTTTAGATAGGCTGGGTAAGGCAGATGTGAATAGTATAAAGATCCATCTGAACAGAGACGGTACCAACATGCCTCACTCTACAGTAGCTTCCATTCTCGAGAGATTGTATGAGATGAGACTTGTGGAGAGGGAAGAGGTAAAATCCAGAGGCCGTTATGGAAAGAAACATCTGTATTTTGTAGGTAACCTGAAAGAGGATCTGGCGAAACGTCTTGTAGAAGAGTACATACATCTGGTAGGAGAGAATGATCTTAATTATTTGAGAAAAGAGGTAGAAAAAGAGTACATTCATGGCACAGGTGATTCTGTGGCCTTTGTAGACTCAAAAGATAGAGTTATTTTTCTTCATACAGATGGGAAAACCATAGAACGAGAAAGACTTCTTGGTAAAGATGTCTTCTCTCTTCACCCACCTCTTACGCGTAAATTCGTTCAGCAGTTAATTCATGAAATGAAGAAAGGGATGAGAGATGAGTACCGGAGATACGTCAAAAATAATGATAAAACCATTGAAAAGATCTATTCAAAGGTAGAGTCTCCTGAAGGAGAGTATCTGGGTGTAATTGTTATATCCCGAATTCTTGAGGATGACTCTAAAATCTTGTAAAAGGATTCTTTCCATTCCCTGATACCTGACATATCAGGGATAAATGTAATAGGGAGTGTTTAACACTTTTCAGGCGGGATAATATGGAAGAAGAATTCGAAGATATTGAAGAATTAATTTCTGCTGCAGAAACGGTGGAGAGAGAGGCTCAAAATACCTATGAGGCCACTAAAGATAAAAAGAGATTTCCTGCCACTCACATACTGGTTGAAGAACATAATATTATCAAAGAAGTTCTGGATATTCTAGAAAAAGGATGTGAAATCCTCAAAAGTGAAGAACTGAAGGGAGATTTCTTTTTGAAGGCTGCTGACTTTTTCAGGAATTACGCAGATAAATACCACCATAGCAAAGAGGAGGATGTTCTCTTTGATGTACTCATGAAAAAAGGAGCACAGCACCTCTTGGATATAATCGAAGCTCTAAAAAAAGACCATGTAATAGGGAGAGATTATGTGAGTAAAATCCAAGAATTTGGAGTCCGATACAGATCTGGTGAGAACGTAGTCTCTGAACTCATTCACAATTCAAAAGGATACATTTCACTGCTCAGAGAGCATATAATCAAGGAGGATGAGGGTTTATTTCCCGAAATGGACAGAGTATTTACTGAAAAAGAGCAAAAGGATCTTGTCAGATGGTTTGAAGAAGTAGAATTATCCGGGGATGGCTCTTCGAAGTATCTAAACCTAGTAAAAGAATTGAAAAATATTGTCAAATCAAATTAGTGTGAGGGGGGCTCTTTTTACTGTTCCACCCTTTTCAAATCCAGTTTTCACAGTTTTTAACCAATTCATATATCCTTTGAGCCCGATAAAAACTGGCCAACATAACCATTTCTTCAACTGAAAACCCTTTCATCAAGGTAAATTCTCCTGTTGTAGGAAGGTCCCAAACTTCGGAGAATATAGCTTTCCTGATGAACTTAAGTTTCTCAGGCTTTTTTGAAAGAAGGTTTTCTATTACCTCCATCGAAATTTTCACACCCATAAGCTTTATCCATGAAATAGCTGGATTATCTATATATCGAAGATACAGTTCCTTCAGAGAACTGTATATGCCATCCTTTAACCTGATTTTCTCAGTTCCTTCTGGAATATCTATTTTTGTGCCTGGAAAAAGGAGATTGCAGTTTACCACTCCTGAAAAATGCTCTACTACTGTATTTCCACAGTTTTGGCATACCAGAGCTGGATATAGATATATCAGATTTTCTTTCAGGAAATAATTGGCAAATTTTGCGTCTTTTGCTCTTCGGATGATAAACCGGCCATTCTCAAATAAAAGCAATTTCATGGGTTCCTTACGAGATGGTATGAGTCCATCACTACTTAAGATTTCAACCAACCCCATATGTATCGAAGTCCTGCATTTCCACGGATAATATTCCATCATCCTGTGAACTAGATGTAGATCAATAAACGAATGGCAAGATTTGGCCAGAGATCCTTCCAGCATAATCTCTTCTGGATTTTCTGTGCATGGTCTTGTCGTTCTGGCATACACACTGGGATGGGGTCTGGATGAGAGTTTCTCGATATACCTTTCAAGTTGTTTTAGGTTTTTTGAGTAATCAGGAAATATGAAAAAGATGCACTCGGATGTAGTTTTTTTATCCATTATGAGCTGGTTTGCAAAAGAAGAGCACGATCCGGCACCACATATTCCACAGTTCTTTCCCGGGAGTAGTTTATATACTCTACTTCTCAAGGTCATAATGAGTTTCTCACTTTTCTGGTACAAAATGTCCAGCCAGTATCGGCTGAACATGATTCTTTATACATTTTTCACTCCACCAGATACTTGAGAGTATTCCGGGCTCTTTCTCTTACATCTTCGTCTATAACGATCTCAAGAGGGGATACCGTCTCCATATCTCCTGTTTTCTTTACCAGATCCACGCCATTCAGTTCAACCTCATATCCATCAGAACTGATATAGCATGTTCCTGCAATCCTATCCTGTTTCAGATGATGAAGAGCTTCTTTTATCTTTCTCACGGTGATGAATTTCATGTTAGGACACGCTTTTCCGGCATAATGAAACACCTTGTCAGTAAAATCAGCAGCGATTTTCTCATAAAGCCCTCTTTCAGTGGCAACGATCCATACACTCTCCTTTCCATCCTGTATACACTCATACATATAGCTGGAGTCGCCGATAACTGCCCCTATTTCCATTCCCCAATCCCGTAAAGCCGGGCTTACTTCGGTATGAAGTATCACTCCAACTTTACTCTCACCGTGCTGTTCAATGAGCTCTTCATACAGGAAAATTACATCCTCAGGGGGTATGGCAACGTGAGTGGGACAAACACATCCATGGGGAAAAGAGTTCACCTTCATACCTGTCTGCCAAGCAATATAAGAGTTCACATTTTCATCTCCAAAAAGGTTGATAATGTCATATTCTTTCTTGAAATCTTTCACTATATCGATACCCTTAGAGGCGTTATAGGCAAAAGATATCTCTTCCATGGCTTTTATGGTTATAGGAGTGTTGATGTACACTCCCGATGGAACAGGGTATTTTGCAACTGCTTTTTTGATTACATCCATTTCCACCGTCACACTTCCGTTTTGACTTACGATCATGGGGCATCGTGGTCGGTATATCCTTTTCACATCATTCCTGTTGAAGAGAGCAACCGGTAAAAAAACCCTAGTACCTTCTGGAGCCAGTACAAGAACATCTTCTGCCATGTACATGACGGAATTGACCATTATATTTTTCTTCTTTTTCAGGGAAAAAGCTGATCTGCACAGACCCGATGTACCTCCCACATAATCAGAAAATCTCTGGACATCTATGCTCTGAAAATAATGACTCCACACTGCCACATCCATAGGATCACCTGAAACAGTAAACATCCTTCCTGCCCACGTTTCCAAACCTGTTGTAAGTATGGGCGATACATCCCCCTCTACAGGAATGGACATGGATACATCCTTGGCATCCTTCTGGTTCGACAGTCCTTATCTCTCTCAGCAAGGGGTGATTTTGCCATAGACTCTTTATATTATCTGTTCTCACGTTTCCAAGAACTGCATTGAAATATCCACATGGCTTTATGGAGCCATCAGCAGAAATAAACATGAGTTCGCTCCCACAGTTGCAGGGCTCAGGCTTCTTATCGACCAGCAAGAATTCAAAACACGGCATGAGATATTCGATTTTTAAACTCAAATCTTTCTCAAGTTCGAGTAGCATTTTCATGGCGTTTCTCTGCTCTTCTGAAGAGGGCATCAATTCAACATGTTCCTCGCCCCTACCTGAGGGTATGAATGGTTTAATCACGAACTTATCTACACCCAATTCCTCACTCAATTTGATCATGAAAAGTAGATCCCCAATGTTGTCCTTTGTCATAGTAAATCTAATAGCAATACACTCTGCCTGAGCATTTTTTATCCCTCTTATGGTTTTTTCAAAACATCCCTTGGCACCTCTGAGAGCTTCATGTCTTTCTGGCCTTCCGTCCATTCCCACCATTATGGTGTGTACTCCTGCATCTCCAAAGGCTTTTCCAGTTGCCTCATCTATCAGAGTTGCATTAGTATTCAGATTCATTTTAAAATCAAGTCTAACTCCTTCCCTGATAGCAGCCAATGCCTTATCCCTCACAACAAGAGGTTCTCCTCCAGTAATGGTTACCATTTCTGTCCCGGCATTTTTCAGCTCATACAGCAACGAGATTACTTCAGTGGTGCTTAATTCGTTCGAAAAGGATACACCTCCGTTTGTAAAACAGTGATTGCATTTCAGATTACAACGGTTAGTAATCTGCAACCGTACATCTCTGGGTATAAATCTATCCTCCATTATATCACAAAGAGGATATTTGAAAATCTAAATAGATAAATTTTTCTATTGTAATGTAGTATTGTAATAATACCGTAACATTTATAGACTACCAGATCAAATTAACTGATATGCTGATGCCTGCCCATTGCCGTAATGTGGCTGTAAGCCCGTATCCCATTGAGAATATCATCGGGAAGAAAACATACTACACTACAGAATATGCTATCTCAAAGGATAACCATATTTTAGAAATTGAAGCTATTGAGGGCGACCCCACTAAAAGCCTCCTTAAAGAGATAAAGGACTTTAGGATACTTGCATATCCTGAAGAACTTCTCGTAAGAGAGGATGAAACTATCAATCCAAATAGCCTACACCAGATGGCAGTATGTCTCAAGAAAGCCATAGAATCCGGTAAAAAAGGTATTATTGTTAAAGGTATGTTCGAGCACATTAATTTTGCTATTGGAGATGTAGAAGAAATTACTGTTCAGCTTGTAGACATATACCCTCCAGAGAGTAAACTGAAACGTATGGTGGAAGATGCTCTGAAATATGACCTGGTTACCACAGATAAGCCTATCAATATCGAAATAAGAGGAATCAATTTGTTTGAGCGAGCTGATCGAATTATCGAAAGAGGAAATATAGATACTCTTGTGTTTCCATGTCGGATTAGGGACATGCCTGAAGAATATAAGGGCATACCGGTCAGATTTGTCGGGGATTCTCTAAAGGGAAGAATAGGTGTAGTTGGTTGTGAGACAACCTTGAAAGTACTCTCCGGTCAACCTATCCAAGAGGTTGAAATCATCTGCCCTCGCCTGGAGGTTAGCAAAGTTCCATGGATTTCGAAGTGCTGCCAGTACCATCTCACAGGTATGCAAAACGGGGGGTACTTGTTTAAATGGGGTACATCTTTCCAAGAAGTCGTAACTGGTATTCAGAAACTTGTCAAAACAATTGAAGGAGATCTTCTAAACAAAAAATAAAATAATAAAGTTAACCCAGAGTGATTGCACCCTCTGGACAGCTATCGACCGCTTCTTCACAGCACTCTACATTGTTGCAGTCACCAATCACATGACTCTTGCCATCATCACCCACTTCGAAGACTTCTGGACATATGGACTCGCATATCCCACATCCTGTGCACAGATCCTCATCTACTGTTGCTCTTGCCATTCTATCACCCGTGGATCAACATTGGGAGACATCTAACACAAACTTTTTTTTCTTCGCCCTTAACCTCACAGACCAGCAGGGCTACTTCCTCACTGGAATTTCCACATAAATAACACTTTCCATATTCCATAACTTACATCTCCACTACCTGTAATAGAAGATATGCATTTAAAGTTGTTCCCTCAAGTATTCGGGTGTAAAGAATCCGCTGTGTCTGTTGGTATTCCCGAAGCTACTATAAATGTGTTTGAGATATAGTTAAACTCCACCAAAATAACGTTCTAAAATTTTCCTCTCACCGCGCTTGATGATTTCCGAAAGAGTTGAAGGGGAAATGCCCAGCATTCTGGCAAGTTCCTTGAGGGTTACTTTTCGAGGATGATCAAAAAATCCTTTTTCAAAAGCTATTCTGAGAATTTCTTCCTGCCTTGTGGTTAGAATCTCATTATTGGTGAGGTGAGAGATGCTGAGCAGCTCTACATCAAAGCTTTTTTCCAATTCATTCACTACTTTGGAGAACTTTTCTTTATCTCTGCTTATAACCTTCCATATGATGCTTCCATCATCCCTAGTTTCAGCTCCTATAGGGAACACTTCACCTTTTGAGAGAGCACTGCAAGCCCCGCAGTGTAACACTGTAACCGAGCCCATCAGCAGTCCCTTCCGTATTTTTTGGAGATCTACATCCACCACATTCTTAATACTCTTTAACTCCTCAATCACCTTCTCAAGTATTTCATCCTCCCCTGCAATCTCCACTAGATTGCCCACTCTATTTTCCGATGAATATATATCCAGTATCTTGATCTTTACGGGAAATTTCTCATGGATCCTGTCAATCCAGTTTTCCACTTTGAGTCGGAGGATTCCTTCAATCATACCAGTTTTAGTCTATTGTAAGGATATAATAAACCTTCGGAAATCCATTTTTACATGCCAACATTGAAAATTCCATAATTCAGGACTGTTCTGATTATACACATCTTTAAATAAAAATAACAAACTCAAAGATTTAAGAAGGATAACATCGTGCGGGCATTGGAGGAATGTATGATGAGATTGAAAAATAAAGTTGCTCTCGTTACCGGAGCTGGAAGAGGTATTGGTAAAGAGATTGCCATGGCATTGGCAAGAGAGGGTGCTATAGTCATTATCAACGATATAGACGAGACTTCAGCAAAAGAGGCTGCAAAAGAAATACAGGCCTCCGGAGGAACATCCAAAGGAATTAAGGCTGATATCACAAATCTGGAAGAAGTCCAAGAGATGATAGAGAAGAGTAAACAGGAATTTGGACCGATTGATATTCTAGTAAATAACGCAGGATACTGGACCATAAAGCTATTTAAAGATACAACACCCTCTGATTGGGAAAAAGACATAGGAATATGCTTCATAGGCACTTTAAATTGCTGTAAGGCTGTTATAGAGGACATGATGGAGAAAAAGAGTGGTCGCATTATCAATATAGTGTCAGATGCTGGACGGATTGGAGAGCCCTATTTGTCTGTTTATTCCGGTGCCAAAGCTGCAGTCATTGGCTTTGCAAAGGCCCTAGCCAAAGAATTGGCACGATATAACATAACCGTCAATAACATTGCTGCTGGAGTTACAAAGACTCCAGGAGTGGAGAATTTTCTGAAAATGGTCGGAGAGGAGAGGCTGGTCAAAGCATATCCTATGAGGCGTCTCGGTAAACCTGAAGACATAGCCAATGGGGTTATATTCTTCGCCTTGGAAGAGTCCGGTTATATCACAGGTCAGACCATAAGTATAAGCGGAGGGTATACTACCCTGTGACGTCTTATTTTTTAATTTAATCATTTAATATTTAGATACACCGTTATTCAATATCTAGGAATGAGTTGTGATCTTGAAACTCAATTATCTACCGTCTCAAAACCTCTACCGGAACATAATCATAAATTTCTCCTTTAATAGTTTAGAACAAAATAGTAAAATTTTTAATTCAGTGGCTTTCATTCGATACCATGGATCTATCTGGCTCAATCCTGTTAGTCCTTGGGGTAGTTGCCATACTGTCCTCCATCGGAGTCCTCCTGTCTCGGGATAATCTGTATGCATCTCTATACATGGCTGTGACCATGATCCTCATAGCCACTATGTATGCTGCTCTTAACCTTCAACCTGTCTTCATCCTCATAACTTTCATTTTTGTTGGGGCCATTGGCATGGTAACGGTGGCTATTGCTTCCACATACAGAGTAAGTGAAAAGAGGATATCACTGAATAAAGCATGGGTCATCCCTGTTATTTTTGTCATAGGTATAATAGGCTATACAGTGTTCACATTCTCCTCAGGTTCACTAAAATCTTTTGATTTTGGAGAGACTCTGGTTACGTTCCCCTCTGACTACTCACTTCTTGTGGTGTTCCTCGTATCCCTCATGACTCTTCTCATGCTTTCAGCTATCAGCGTGTACAGGAGGAGTGGTACATGATACAGGTTGCTTTCTTACTTGGATTGTCTGTAACTATTTTGTTTATAGGTTATCTTACTGCCATTTCCAGCAGGGACCTAGTCCGACTGCTTATATCACTGGAGCTGATGTTTGCCTCGGTTTTCATAGCTCTAATACCTCTGTTTTCTATCCCTGAAATGACTGGAGAAGCTTTTGGTATCGCTGTATTAATTGTGTTCACTAGCAGCGCTGAACTCCTTGTCCTTATCGCGACAATCGTTCTGGTTGATAAACAATCTAGGAGTATTTCCACTGAAATTATTTCTACAGGAGGTGACAAGGTATGAATCCATTTCTGTTTTTCGGTATTCTGCTGATACCATTCATTGCCGGTTTCATTGGACCCTTGCTTAATCCCAAAAGGGCAACCGTGTTATCTTTTATCTCTTTCATAATCCCTTTTGTAACCATCGTGTATGCCCTCATAGGCCAGTCATTTTTCGGGCTTCGATTCGCCCGCCTTCCTGAACCTCTAGGTGATTTTTACATTTTCAGCGATTCCATTTCCAGTGCTTTCGGTATGGTAGTGGCATTAATTTCAGCCATGGTGGCTCTATATTCATATCCCTACATGAAACATCGATTTGAAGAGATGAATCTCAATGTAAAGAAGGAGTTCAGAAAATACGTCTTCCTGTATCAGTTTTATGCAGCTTCCATGCTCTGGCTGGTATACAGTGGAAACCTTATCCTTCTTTTCATTTTCCTGGAGATATCTCTGGTTTCATCTTTCCTGTTAATATTCATGTATGGTTATGGCAACCGTAGATGGGTGGCCATGCTGTACTTCATCTGGACCCACGTGGCGGGAGCCTTGACATTTGTGGGATTCCTTGTAATTGGCTTTGAAAATTCTACCCTTGCTATAAAAGATATCGCCTCTGTAGGATATATTGCTTGGCTCCTGATATTTATCGGGATGATCGTGAAACTTCCGGGCCTGGGACCTCATATCTGGTTACCATGGGCACATGCAGAGGCTCCAACTCCCGTAAGCGCTTTGCTAAGTCCTCTAACTGTTGGTCTAGCCGGATATGTGCTGTTGAGAATCTACCTTATTGATTCCTGGTTCATAGAAGCCTACAGAATACCTATATTTGCCTATGCTATTTTAACAAGTGTTTATGCAGGATTTTCCGTCTTCAGACAAACTGATTATAAACGATTACTGGCTTATTCCACTGTATCTCAAATGGGCTACATGCTTATCGGGTTAACTGTCGGAACCTTCGGTCTCATGGGATTGGTAATCCAGTATATTTCTCATGCCTTTGGCAAATCCATCCTCTTTATGACGGCTGGAGGGATCATAGCATCATACCACGGACTCAGGGATCTCCAGAAAATGGGAGGGTTGCACGAATATATACCCACCATTTCTAACGCTGCCCTCGTGGGCTTCATGAATCTTGGAGGTATTTTAACTGTGGGTATGTTCGGCGAGTTCTTTATTTTAAAGGGGATTGTGGATGTGTTTGGCTTTAATTTGTGGATGATTTTTGCTGTTGTCTTTGTATTCATACTCTCCGGATGGTACAGCTTCTACACCCTCAAAAATATTTTCTATGGAACACCAAAAGGAATGGAAAGGCCGAAAATTAACAGATTGCTCGATACTCCACTGTATGCTATCGGAATCATATCAATAGCATTTATATTCCCACCCCTCGCAACAATACTGCTGCAGGGGATTAAAATAGTCCTGGGAGGTGTTGTTCCATGACGTTTCCGGCTTACATCCCTGTCCTTTTTCTAGCTCCCATATTCCTCAGCCTTCCAATCGCACTGGCATGGGTATACCGGCCTGGGGCAGCCTGGGCAAGAAAGCTTCCAATCCTTTCAGTTCTCGGCCTATTTATATCCCTCATAATAAGCCTCTACATACTCTTCCGGGTACCTTCAGAGTCTGTTACCATACAGTGGTTGCCAGGATTTGACATCAATTTCGTATTTACTTTCGATTATTTGAGCAAATATATGGGAGCTTTAACAGCCTTTATTGCATTTCTCATTGGTGTCTATGGTCTTGAGTACATGAAAGACGATTACCGGCTGGGATGGTACTGGTTTTTCTTTAATACCTTCACAGCCTCAATGCTTCTAGTTGTATACAGCGATAACCTTCTTATGCTCCTCATAGGATGGGAAGGACTGGGACTTGCTTCATGGGGATTAATTGGTCACTGGTTCAGAGACGATGATGATCTGTCTTATGTGGGTGACTCAAAGAGGAGGATCGGACCCCTCAGACTGTTCTGGTCTCCGACCACAGGGGGCTGGAGGGCTATCTCAACTATAAGGTTCGGGGACATGCCTATGTTTTTTGCCATAGCTGCCATTTACGCACTTACAGGTACTCTGGACATCTCTCAGATACCGTGGGGTGACATGTTTCAGAAGATAGGAATTGCAGGAACTGTAATTTTACTATTTGCATTTCTCTTAGGGCCTTTCACAAAATCTGCGCAACTACCCTTCAGTGAATGGCTGATGACTGCTATGACTGGCCCCACAACCGTAAGTGCCTTGCTGCACAGCGCTACCATGGTTGCTGCCGGAACCTACCTATTTATGAAAATTACCTGGTATATCAAACCCTGGGAGCTTGAGGGTGTTCCTGGCCTCGAAATAATATATCTCCTTGTGCTGTTCCTTGGGCTTATTTCAGCCCTGTATGGAGCTCTGGTAGCGACTGGATTGCTAGAACGTAAAGTTCTTCTCGCAGCTTCCACTATGTCCAGCCTAGGCTTGATGTTTGCTGCAGCTTCAACTTCTTTCTGGCTGGGGAAAATAGGCTTGTTAGTTGCCTTCTGGTACCTTATGGTACATGCTTTTGCCAAGGCCACTCTATTCCTAGTGGCAGGTCATTTAATTCATGTCACTCACTCCAGATTTTGCGAAGGAGATCTAGAATTGGGCAAGAAAATGAAAATTGGATTTGGAGCCACCATTATAGCAACAACTTTCCTAGCCGGAATACCTCCATTAACTGCATACTGGGTTAAGTCTGGAATGGATGAACTGATGGTTGAGTTGATTCACGATGTAGGGGCTTTACCGCTTATCCTCCTGATTGCTGTTTCTGTTGTTTATGCTGCTTTCCTAGCCAAATTCCTCAGTTTGAACTTTATTAAAGGTACAAGACCTCATCATATAGACCTTCACGGAGGCCAGTTGATGAGCTCTGCTTATGCAATCATGGTTTCTTTGATGTTTGTTCTGTTGTATGTAATAATAAGAGAAATAGACCCGTCCACATCCACTTTCTTCGAGGCTGGATTGGAAAAAACCTCATTCCTAGTTGGAATCGCAGTCCTCATAACATATTCAGGAGGACTTATAATGCCAAGGATTAGAGCTCTCGCCAATGTGGGATTTGTACTGAGCGACAGACTGTACCTACCATTTCTCAACGATTATATTATCCCGGGAATCGGATGGGTTATCGCCAGCATAGTCGATCATGCAAACAGAGGCATAGATTCTCTGTTCCATAGATGGGTTCCTGAATTTTTCGAGAGGATTTCACGAGATATACGTAAGCTTCAGACAGGAAGTTTACCTATATATATCCAGATAGTAAGCGGAATTATTATCGCCATACTTATCATTGGAGCACTAATGGGGTGGAGATAACATGGAACTGATGGTCATAATTGCTCTTCTGTTGATAACCCTTGGATCTGCACTATCATTTAGAGTGCGGTGGATTACATTGCCTATTTCCGTGATAGCTCTAATAATGGTGAGTCAGATCTCTGGTGGGAAATTTCTTGAGTATACCGGGTTTGTGGTGGTTATCGCAATCCTGAATTTACTGTCTCTGGGAATTATGAAAAAAAGCCAGATAAAAGGTGTCGATTTCGGCCTCGTGGCCCTCATAGGCTCAGCTACTATCTACATAGTATTTACGAAAGACCTGGCCATGATTCTCACAACCTTTGTGGTGGTTTCAGTTCCCACATACATGTTAGTTTTTGTAAATGATGATATACCTAATGTGAAAATTGGAATCAAATATGTTACTTTCATGGTTCTTGCCACTATTCTCTTCGTCATAGGGGCCCTTATTCTGTCCTATAACCACAACAATTTTAACGGAACCGTATACATTCTTGGATATACCCTTCTGATAGTGGGCCTGGCTCTAGAAGTAGGAGCTGCTCCTCTCCACATATGGGCCCCAGATGTGTTTTCCAATGCTGATCCAATTCCTGTTTCAATTATCGCTTCTATAGCCAAGATAGTTCCCGTAGTGGTGGCTTTGAAAATACTCATTGCAACCACCAGCCCGCTAACGGCATCAGCATCCATGATCGCAGTAGGAATAGGGCTTATATCTATGTTCACAGGAAATATCGGAGCTTTAACATCCAGAGAGCTGGGGAGAGTTCTAGCTTATTCAAGTACAGCCAATATGGGATATATCATTAGTGCTTTTGTAGTTTTGATCAACCCTGCGTTTCTCCCCCTCGCTGTTGCAGGCATACTATTGCAACTCATAGTAAACGCTGCTGGAAAGATAGGTATGTTCTCAGCCATTAAGGAGGGGGGAGGGGCAACTCATCTGATGTATCTTTTAGCCCTTTCCTTTATAGGCCTTCCGCCCCTTATGGGATTCTGGAGCAAGTTATTTATTGCGGTATCACTCATTAACGTAGGATACACTTGGCTTGCACTGTTGCTGGTACTAAATTCCACTATATCGGTCCCATATTATCTGAGAGTGGCCAGAGATCTCAGTGGAAACTGGGTTCTCAGCCTTGGAACGATAATTGGTGTTGTCGCGGCTCTTATAATGCTGGTAACTCTATTACCACCTTCTTGGTTCGTTAGTGGAGTCGAAAAAATGATGGAATTTATGACCTTTAATCTTGGAGGGATGTAAATGCTGAAAAACATAATTGTTATAGTGGCTGTAATAGCCGTGAGCCTCCTGATAGATGGGGCCATCTTGACCCTTACCAAAATTCTGCCAAGGGCAAACCCTACTCCTGTTAAATTACAGAGGTTTGAGGCTGGGAATCCCCCGATAGGTGTTCCTAAATACACCCTCCCGATGCAGTATATGGGCTTTATGTTCATGTTCATGGCAGCAGAGCCTGCCTTGGTGATACTTCTATTGATCTCAGCATCTCCTACTTTTGATGGAACAATTTTACTGGCATTGATTCTAATCCTGCTTCTTCCCGCAGTATATGTATCATACCGAATGGCTGAAAAAATTGCATTGATAGGTGGTAACCATGGATGAGCATATAGAATTTTTAAAATCCGGGCCTCTTTCACTCGTAAAACGATGGGGTGCTAAATGGAGCCTATGGCCGGTCCACCTCGTTACAGCCTGTTGTGGAGTAGAACTTGCCCATGCCTATGCGTGTGGATATGACGGTGAGAGGCTTGGCTCTCTCAACTACGGAATCTGCCGTCAAACAAACCTTATTATCGTGGAAGGGGCTATAACCAGAAAAATGGCCAAAGTTCTCAGAATAACCTGGGAGCAGATGCCAGACCCCAAGTTTGTAATTGTTATGGGCGCTTGTGGACTTAACGGTGGCCTTTTCTGGAATGGATATCATATGGTAAAACCCTCTGATGTGGTTCCCGTTGATTACTTTATCCCCGGCTGTCCTCCTACTCCAGAAGCTTTGTTGAGGGGGATAAGAGCTCTTCAGGATAAAATAATGACTGGAGAGACGAATTCTACAGCAAAATTCTCTAAAGCAGATTTGAGCAGTATTATCGAGATACCAGAAGAGATAAAACAGAAAAGAGTGCCCACCCCTCCACACTCAATTGCCAAGGCACCGGTTATCCAGATTGACGGGCAGAGAGAGATTGAGTGGGATGAGGGTGCAAACCTTATCCAGACATTGAAAAAAGACCTTGAAGGCCTTTATATTTCTATTGAAATGACCGATCTCAACAGAATATGTTTGAAGACAACTCCAGAAAAAACTCCAGAGATAGCAGAGAGGCTCAAATTTACCTTTGACCATGTTAAATCCGTCAATGTTGTGGATGTTCCCAATGAGAATAAATTTATAATCGAATATGTGGTTTCGAGCTATGGTGTGAAAGACCTCATGCCTGTACTTCTATCCATAATAACTGAAATTCCAAGAGATAATCCCAGACATCCAAGTCTTGCTAAGCATTGGCCCTCGGCGGATTATATGGAGAGAGAGATGCACGAGTTTTTCGGAGTCTGGTTTGAAGATAACCCCTGGATGGGGCGAAATTTCCTCTTGTCCCCCGATACTCCTGAATATCCATTGAGAAAAGACTTCAAACTTCCAAGAGAGACTTATGTCCTGAGAGGTGATTCAAGATGAAAGATATGGCCATTGACATTCCCGTTGAACCTCCCGCTGAACTGAAATCCTTGTTTATTCCGATCCCCCCTGAATACGTAGAAGATGCGTACAATAAGGATGAATACCTCGTTCTAGTAGGCCCGCAACATCCAGGCAGTGGACACATGAGGATCATACTTCGGCTAAAAGGAGACATTATTATGGACGCTATTCCAGACCCTGGTTATGTCCATAGATCCATGGAAAAGCTGGCAGAAAATAGACTATATATTCAAAACATTCCTTTGCTAGAAAGACCCTCTATTATGGATCCGGGGAACTATAATCTGGGTTATGTAAGAGTTATTGAAAAAGCTATGGATATCGAAGTTCCGGAAAGAGCACGGTATATCAGAACTATTCTGGCAGAACTAGGAAGAATTGGTACCCATCTTTACGATGCTGGCATCTTAGCAGTATTTCTTGGTCACACCACAGGTTTTATGTGGCCTTTTGGTCTGAGAGAGCTCATATGTGAGTCTTTTTTGAGAGCCACAGGCACTAGAATCACTTCTTCATTTATTGTGCCCGGTGGGATCAGATGGGATCTAGATGAAAAAGTCCTCGATTTCATAAACAAATCTACCTATACTCTGGAAAAGAGGCTTAAAGGGTTTGAGAGAATATTCATTAAAAATCCTGCCGTCATTTCCAGATTGAGAGATGTTGGTATTCTGAACAGACGAGAAGCCATTGAGTATGGTGTTGTTGGCCCTTTTCTCAGAGCATCTGGAGTGGAATACGATGTAAGAAGGGTTGAGCCTTATGAAGCATATCCAGAACTTGACTGGGATGTTCCGATTGCAGAGGATGGAGATGCTTATTCACGATTTCTCGTCAGGGTTGAAGAGATATATCAAAGTATCAGTATAATACGACAAGCCATCTCAGACATGCCAGGTGGACCTGTGATGAGTGAAGATCTCATCGGCAGGATAAAAGAAAAAGATAAGGTTTCCCGGGACATTCGTGGTTATTTCTACAGGATATTTTCCAAGTTGAAACTCCCCTCGGGTGAATATACTGTCCTTACAGAGGCGGCCAGAGGGACACTTCTGTATTCCATCGTGAGTGATGGGGAGTCTAACGTACCCTACAGGGTGAGAATAATCACCCCAGGATGGGCGTATCTGAGAGGATTTATGGAATCGCTTAAAGGGAGCAGAGTGTCTGATTTACAGGCCATATATGGTAGCTTTGGATACTTCCCACCGGAGGCTGACCGATAGAGGTATGACGAGGTGAAAATATGGTTACAATATTCGGTTTAACAATAAGCGAAATTATGAATATTATGGTAAAAGAGGGGGTCAGTATACCTCTTATCCAGCCATTGATAGATTTTCTACTTAAAATCCCGATAATCCAGTATGTAGTTGCCCTGATACTGTGGAAGCCTGTATTTGCGGTTCTGATACTTCCAGGTCTCGGTGGTTTAATGATATCTCTGCTATTTATCATATGGTTTGAGAGAAAACTGACAGCAAGGATTCAGTGGAGAATGGGGCCTTTGGAAGTCTCAAGGCCTATTGCAGGTTTAATGCAGCCCATGGCTGATGGAATGAGGTATCTATTTCAGGAGGTCATTGTCCATAGAGGAGCCCATAAGCCATATTTCGTTCAGCTTCCAATTCTTGCCTTCATCCCCATTCTCTTGCCCATAGTATTCATCCCGGCTGGATCTATTTACGGGATTAATAGCCCGTATTCACTTATAATCACAGTAGCCCTTCTGGCCCTGATTCCAGTGACCATAATAGCTATTGGATGGGCTTCTAACAGCAAATTTGCCTATATAGGTTCTGTTAGAGAAGCTTTCATGTATTTCGCTTATGAAATACCTTTCATGATTATGGTATTGGGCATGATTATCATCTATGGCACTGCCGATATGGCAACCATTGTAGAAAAACAGGGTATCTGGGGTGCGTTCCTTAATCCTTTTGCATTCCTAGGCATTCTGATTACTACAGCAATGGCAACTTCCAGACTTCCCTTTGAAATCGCTGAAGCAGATCAGGAAATAGCTTTTGGACCTTTTGTAGAATACAGTGGAATTCTTTTTGGTCTTGTTATGACTCTCGCTTATGAGAAAATGTATATCATGGGATTGATTGTATCAGTTCTCTTCTTAGGGGGTGGAGGTGGTCCTGCCATACCTCTGCTAGGGGATCTCTCTCCTGCAATCTGGCTGTTCATTAAAGCTCTTGCAGTAATGATGGTAATGGCATTTTTACGATCCATTTATCCGCGGTATAGACTTGACCAGGCCCTGAGAATTGGCTGGAACTCTCTGATATCCCTGTCCCTGCTATCCCTTGTAGTGGCCGTTATTGTGAGATTCATGGGAGGGGTATAATGGAAACGAAATTTGGTAGAATAAAGGTTCTTTATCCAAAACAAAGGTTAATTGATAAGATTAAAGGTCATGTTGAGGCTTTGAATGCTGGTCTTAAAGAGGCCATAAAACCCGGTAGAATCACGATAGAATACCCAAGAGAGAGGAGAGAACTACCGGACAACTTCAGAGGGTTTTTGCTATTCGATGTGGATGCATGTATAAGCTGTTTTCAATGTGCTTTTGTATGTCCGGCCAACGCCATCAATATGAGGGGGGCCCCCAATGGAAGATACTATCCATGCATAGACTATACCAAGTGCATATTTTGCCATTTCTGTGCAGATACATGTCCAAGAGGGGCTCTTCACCGGACAAAAATTCATGATGTTGCCTTTAGCGATATGGATGAGATGCTTGCTACAACAGAGGAGCTACTTAAGCCTCCCGAGATGATCCGAGAAGATAAATACCTAGTAAAATACGAAATAAAAGATGGAGACATCGTGCTAGTGAAAGAGGAGACTGTTGTTGAACTCGCCGAAAGACCAAAATTTGAGATCAGGCCAGCCAAAGTGAGTGCATGTGCCCATCCAGAAAACTGTATCGCATGCACTTTATGTGTCATGACCTGCCCCAGCAACGCCATTTCTACTAAAGTTGAAAATGGTAGAAGAGTCCTAATTATAGACCCCAAGTTATGCACTGGATGTGGGCTGTGTGTAAAAGAGTGTCCGACCTGTGCACTTGCCCTTATAGAGAGGTGAAAAAGTGTCTGAGGCGTGCTATCTCAAATGGGATGTTGAACTCCCTGAAAGACCTATAAAAGGGGTAAAATACTTTGGAAACCTTAAAGAGTTTGTTATTGATAGTGGAATCTGCAGCCACTGTACCACATGTGCCAATATATGTCCGGTGAGAGGTATAACAGCAGGTGACAAGCCCATTGACTTTCCGAACTGGGAAGAGCTGTGTGTAGATTGCGGTGCATGTATCCGTGTCTGTCCAAGATGGAATTATGTACCTCTCAATGGAATGGGAGAATTTAAAGAAATGGTTGCTGCGAAGTCAAGAAGATTTACCGGCCAAGATGGGGGTATGGTCACAGAAATAATCGCATCAGCTCTGGAAATGGGTGTAATAGATAGAGCCATATTTGTAGGAAGAGATGACGAGTGGAAACCCACGATAGTCCATGTGAAAAATATCGAGCAACTCGAAGTGGAAAGAGTAAGGGGTACGAAATACAGTTTTGCAGATGTTATTGTCGAGCTGAGAGATGCTGTTTTTCATACTGAAAAGGGAGTTGGAGTAATTGGAACTCCATGTATGGTCTCAGGAGTGAGAAAACTCCAGAAAACTGTAAGACGTTACCATGACAGGGTGAAAGTTGTAATCGGATTATTCTGTACAGAAAATTTCTATCACCATCAACTATACAGTTTTCTTGAAGAAAAGGGAGTGGATGTCAAAAAAATTGCCAAAACGGACATAACGAAGGGGAAGTTCATAGCCACCATGGAGAGCGGAGATACCATCAGCATACCAGTAAAAGAATTCGAACCTATAGTTCCTTCAGGATGCAAGGTATGTCAGGATTTCTCTGGAGTGGAGAGCGATGTCAGCGTGGGTAGTGTTGGAAGTCCCGATGGATTTTCTTCAGTAATCGTTCGGACGGATGTTGCAAAGGATATTATGGATTTCATACGGAAAAATGACTACGCAGAGTTGGGAGAGGTCAAGCAGACAGTGATTCAGAAGCTGGTGGATTTCAAGATAAAGATCCATCCATATCCTCCAAAGAAGAAAGAGTGAAACGATGATTGTTGGATGTCGATCTTAACTTTTTCATTTTATACCTAAGTCATGAGTATTCTCAATGTAAATTGACGATTCGTAAATCTACGGTTTACAATAACGTAAACAAATGTTTACAAACTGTAAATCTACGATTTACAGTATTGAGCGAGCAACTCTGTAATATCTTTGACTTCTACTTTATTATCTGCATACTTTCAGAGATGATATGCGCAAAACGAACATGCAGTTACGAGAAAATTTGCTCCAGTTGCTAAAGCCTGTCAGTAACCTTTTTCCTTATCCACTATATTTATCAGCCTTTTCCCCTTCAAAAATCTCGTCAGGTTCTCTACGAAGACATCAATAGCCCTATCCCAGTAATAAGGAGTGGAGCCAGCAACGTGAGGAGTTATTATCACATTATCCAAATCCCATAGTTCAGAGTTTTCCAGTAAAGGTTCAGTCCTAACCACATCCAATGCAGCACCGGCAATCCAGCCGTATTTAATAGCCTTTACCAAAGCAACCTCATCTACAACTTCCCCTCTTGCTATGTTTATGAGGTATGCTGTCTTTTTCATCTTTTTTAGCTCTGACTCTCCTATGAGATTTTCCGTTTCTGGAGTGAAAGGAACACACAACACAACGTAATCTGACTCCTTTAATACATAATCCAGCTTATCGACACCATATACCTCATCCACATACTTCATTCTGTCTGGAGTTCTTTTTATACCTATGACTCTCATCCCAAAGCACTTTCCTTTTCTTGCGACTTCCTGTCCTGTGGATCCAACACCAATAACACCAAGGGTTTTTCCTTTTAGTTCATCTAAAGGATGAAAGGGTATTGGATGTCTCACTTTCCATACCTTGTTTTTCTGATCCTCTATGAGTTCTGGTAACTTTCGAGCAAACGCCAGAATCAATGCAAACACATGATCGGAAGCCTGAGAATAATGAATCCCTCGTGCACATGTCACAATAATATCCCTCTTCTTTACTTCATCTATTAGTATAGGATCTACTCCAACAAAGGGAGATTGAATCCACTTGAGTTTCTTTGCTTTTTTCACGACTTCTGATGAAAGTCTATATGTAAAAAGAACCTCTGCATCTTCTGCTTCTTTGAGAAGAGAATGATAGTCTGGCGCTTTTACACATCTAATACCACTTACCTCCCTAATTCGGTCCATGTAAACTTCATCCAGAGGAAAAGCTATAACGACTTTTATCATGGTCTGAAATTTATCACAAAAAATAAATAACTTATCGGTTTTTTTCTATATCTAAGTTTACTTTGAGTACTATTCAACCTGTACTGTAAATATGTTATTAGAAAAACATAAATTTAGCATTATTCTACAATAATTAATATGAAAATATCCATAATTGAGCCCCTTCAGCTTCCAGAAAAAATGGTGATGGATAAATTCAAAACATTGAAAGATTGTGAGATTACTGCATATGATACCAAACCAGCTACAGATGAGGAGACGGTGATGAGGTGCAAAGGGGCAGATATCGTTGTTCTGGTAAACAGCCCAATGCCTACTTCAGTCATCGAACAGATTGAGACTCTCAAAATGATAGCGGTATCCTTTACCGGTTATGATCATGTGGATATTGCCAAATGCCGGGATCTCGGTATAGTGGTATCTAATGTTCCCGAATATTCAACTCATTCTGTCGCTGAATTAGTGTTCGGTCTTACAATAAGTGAAATGAGAAAACTGGTAGAATGTGACAAAGCAGTCAGGAGTGGAGGGACTAGCCAAGGTTTAATGGGGCGAGAGTTGTTCGGTAAGACTATAGGGGTAATTGGAACGGGTAAGATTGGTCAGAGGGTCTGCGAAATTGCTCTTGCTTTTGGAATGAAAGTCCTAGCCTACTCAAGAAGTGAGAAAGAGGAAATGGTAAAAAAAGGAGTGAAATATGTAACTTTAGAGGAGCTACTGAGAAAAAGTGATGTGGTCAGTATACATGTTCCACTGACAAAAGAGACTGAGAAACTGATTGGAGAAAAAGAACTGAGTATGTTGAAAGATGGAGCAGTGCTGGTTAATGCTGCAAGAGGTAAAGTTATCGATACTGAAGCTCTTGTACGTGAACTGGAAAAGGAGAGAATTTATGCATGCTTGGATGTCTTTGATATGGAACCGCCACTGCCAGATGATTATGCTATAATCTGCACTAAAAACTCACTACTTTCTCCCCATGTTGGATATTATACAGAAGAGGCCCTTGAACGAAGACTGGATGTTACAATTGATAATATACAATCTTTCCTAGAGGGAAAGCCTAAAAATGTTGTTACGTAAATGCAACTAACTCTTAAACATCTTTCTCAAAGCTGATAAGAATCCTAAATCACGAAAAGGATTGAAGGCTACTAGAGATTCCTGCATCACCAGACCCATACTTTTTACGATGAACAAAAGTTGGAAAAAATAAATTAATGTAATTATTTCCCGAAAGTCTTCTCTCTTTCCTTTAATCTCAACTTATATCGTTGGATTTTTCCTGTGGCTGTTTCTGGGAGCTCTGATATGTACTCAAAGCCTTC
>MTND01000021.1 GCA_002010305.1 Archaeoglobi archaeon JdFR-42
CGGTGTGGTATCTACCTTTACCCTCACAATGCTCTTTTCACCAGAGAATAATCCATCTGTAAATGTTCCACCTGTATCTACATCGACAGTATACATACAAACCCCCTGTTTTGTTAGATAATAATCATTTGATTTCAGGAGCTTACTTAAAGTTTGTTACGAAAAATTGTTATAAATCAATGCAGGTGGTTACAATATATGAAAAGTTCATACAAATGAATAAGAGATCTGTTCATGTATCAAAAATGGGTCCAATAAAAAATCTTTGACTAGATGTTATTATACTTAAAAACTTTTCATCTCTATAAACAGTTTATTTCCAGATTCTCTTATTATGTAATCTTTTAGCTCCAGTTCGCTCATGACAATCTCTAATATAATTTTGATTGTCTCTCTCATCCGTGGGATGTTCAAAATGAGAACGTACCCTTTCTCAATAGGCACAACTTTCAACCAATTCAATGACTCAAAAAATTTTAACAGTCCATGGAGATCCTTTTTATATCTGGAATAAAAATATTTTCCATGCTCTTTGCTTATTCTTTTTAGTTCACCATAGTATTCATCGGAAAATGTATTAATCTCTCTCCAAAGAATTTGCATATATTCTTCATCTATAATCAAGTGGTCTCCTGGTGTAAGAAGATCGATATATATCCTTAGTTTCTCTGGTTCCACTTTGTAATACTGGTTGTAAAAATTAATTGCTCTTCTTACAACTTCTCCCATACTCTGAATTCCTAGTTCTTTGGAAAGAGTTTCAAGAGTTTTATAGGTATTAAGATCTAAAGATACAGTTAACCTCTTGCTTTTAGATCTCACGTAATGTAATTTGGGCTATCTATACTTAATATTTTTCACTAAAAATGGTGCTCAATAATTTATCCAATAGCTCATTCATATGTGATTTACAGAAAACATGCCTTTCTTTGAATTATTTATCATATATCTCCATATATCGTTTATTATTCTTGTCTAAACATATATCCAATTAATTTCTTTTACAAACTTGAAATATCGAATAGAATAGCCGAAAAAGACCTTTAAGAGGGGGGTATTTGGGATTTTTTAACAAAAAAGGATATTCCATTTAAACCTTCATCAGCATTAATACATTTTTCAAACTTCCATATACTAATCAATAGAATTTGTATCTTTTGTTCTGATCCTCTTTGAGTGTTGATTTTAGGATATATCATGAGAAATTCCTAGCCTTTCTCAGGGTTATATATTATTTTATTTAAGATGAGACTAATTCAATTGTTAGTAGTCACTTACTCAAATTTAGATTACTTCAACCTTCAGCCCTAATCAGTAATCTCCAGATGATACCATCCGTATACGTATATCCCCCTTGACAATAAACAAAAAAGTTTACCAAAAGAGGATAATGGAAAATCAGCTCTAAAAATCGATAAAAAGGCAAAATAAATGGTTAAATAACATTTAATACCATTATAGTCCCTAAAATCTCTTCGTTGATAGTTTGTTTAGAGGAGCATATATTTAGGACATTAACTCCAAATACCATCCTTGTGAAGGAGATGAAATTTGAATTCAGAAAAAAAGCTGAATGAGGATGACCTTATACAGAACCCCAGGAGGTGAGTGATAGTATGATGGGATATGGAATAGGATACGGAATGTTTGGAGGTCTATGGATGATATTCTGGCTCATAGTTTTAGTGGTAGTCATCCTCCTCATATGGAAGATGTTCGAAAAAGAGTCCGGCACAACAGCAACAGGAGGTTATACTAGACAGACTTCCAGTGATGCCATCCGGATTCTGGATGAGAGACTTGCATCAGGAGAGATTACCATTGAAGAGTACGAGCGATTAAAGGATGCTTTGAGAAAATAAGCCAACAATAGTTCAATCCAACAAATGAAAATGAAGGTAAATGCTATAATGGTTTGAATTTGTAGCCAAATAGCTCTTTTCCATTCACTTCTCTAATTTTTGAATATACAGCCTTTACTCTCATGCCTATATTGAGGTTATCACTTCTTGTTATCTGACCTGTTACTCTCACTCCATCAAATTCTGCTATTCCTATTGGTAGTGGTTTCTCTTCGAAACCCTCTGGTAATGCATATAGAAGGGTGTATGTAAGAAGAGTGCCCTCATCTGATATCTCAACTCTCTTTATATTTCTATCATTGCATGATGGGCAAACTGAATGTTTTGGATACATCAAAATACCACAGCTTTCACACTTAAATGCTCTGATCATGATAGATCTACCTCTCCACAATAAACACTATACTGTTGTTTCCAAATCCAGCAAAATTACAGCTTAAACCCACTTCTGCCCCATCAACCTGCCTTTTTCCGGCTTCTCCTCTTAACTGCCAAGTCAGCTCAACGAGTTGAGCAACTCCAGTTGCAGATACAGGATGACCTCTGGCCTTTAAGCCTCCCGAAGGGCTTATGGGTAGATCGCCATCGATTTCTGTAACACCTTCTTGGACTGCTCTCCATCCCTCTCCTTTTTTGAAAAATCCAATATCTTCACTTTGAATTATCTCAAGAACTGTAAAAGCATCATGTAGTTCAGCCACGTCTATATCTCCTCTATCTTTTCTGGCCATCTTAAAAGCCTGCTCAGCTGCAATTTTGAGACCCTCAACAGTGGTCGGATCAGGCCTCTCATGGATTGCATGGGTATCAGTGGCCTGACCAAACCCTGAAATATAGACGGGGTCTTCAACTTTTTTTATTAGATCTTTTCCGACAAGTACAAGTCCAGCGGCCCCATCACTTATCGGACATATATCATACAACCGCAGTGGATCTGCAATAATAGGGGATTGTAAAGCTTTTTCAAGACTTATGACTTTCTGAAAGTGAGCATATGGATTGTTAGCTCCATTTTTATGATTTTTCACACCAATCATGGCAAAACACTCATAGGGAGCTCCGTATTTATGCATGTACAGTCTAGCTCCAAATCCGGCAAAAGTTGTCAACGTAACTCCGTAAGGATATTCAGCTTCAGGATGTGTTAGGGAGGCTATTATGCTGGTGGCCTTTGATCCAGGAATTCCTGTCATTTTTTCGACTCCTACAACCAAGACTGATTTATACAATCCAGATAGAATACCCGCCAGACCAACCTTTACAGCTGATGCACCACTGGCTGATGTATTTTCTACTTTTTCTGCATGACAGGGAATGAGATTTAGGTCAGCAGCAAGTCCATTGGCTATTCCTGAAATGCCGGTAAACTCTCCAGAAGCAAAATTTCCAACCACTATGGCATCAACTCTATCCATTTCAGCATCATCCATTGCATTTAGAGCAGCTTCTGTAGCCAATTCATAAATCCCTTCTTCCCTTTTTCCAAAACGGGTCATTCCACATCCAGCAATGGCCACATTCCTCATAGACCCTCCTCCTTTTCAATCAATTCTGCGGCTGTGAAAGGGTCAAGCTCTTTATCTAGAACCTGTTCGAAAATATCGCTATATCTGGCGTTGCTGAATTTCTCATAAAATCGCATTTTCAATTTCTCAACCAGAATTTCCACAACTTCACTTTTAACTGCTTCAAGTCTTCCTTTCCTTAAATTACTGCTATCCTCTAAATGCTTCTTGTGAGCAAAAATAGCGTCAACCAGTTTTTCTACACCTTCCCCTGATGTAGCAATTGTCATAACTATTTCAGGAATCCAACCATCCCTTTCTTTTATAGCCAGAGAGAGCTGACTTTTTGTTCTTGCTGCATTTTCCAGATCAGCTTTATTTATCACATATACATCCCCAATTTCCAGCAATCCCGCCTTTATCATCTGAATTTCATCACCTGACTCGGGCATAAGAACAATTACCTTTGTATCTGCTACATTCAACACATCCAGATCCACCTGTCCAGCCCCAATAGTTTCTATCACAATAACATCTTTACCTGCAGCATCCAGCACTCTTATGATGTTCTTGGTAGTTCTTCCTACTGTTCCAGCAGATGATGAAACGCTTCTAATAAAGACCTCAGGATCACATGCCAGTTCCTGCATGCGTATTCTATCCCCCAGAATAGCTCCTCCGGTGAAAGGGCTGGATGGATCTACTGCCACAACTCCTACAGATATCTCCCTTTTTCGCAGTTCTTTTACTATTCTCGCTACCAATGTACTCTTTCCAACCCCCGGAGACCCTGTAATCCCTACCACATGAGCATTTCCCGTATACTTGTATAATTCCCTTAGTGCTTCTCTTCCTGTCTCAGTATCATACTCAACCTCTGTTATCAGCTTTGAAAGTGTTCGTTTATTTCCACTCCTGATTCTTTCCACCAGATCCATTTAAATCACGTAATTGACTTTATGAATTCAACTATCTCATTCACAGAACTTCCAGGACCGAATATTGCTTTTACTCCCCTTCTTTTCAGCTCTTCTACATCATCTGGAGGTATGATTCCTCCTACGATCACAGGTATATCACCAATCCCAGATTCATTGAGTAACTCAAGAATTCGTGGTATGATACTCATATGGGCTCCAGACAATATGCTCAACCCGATAACATCAACATCTTCCTGGAGAGCTGTTTCAACTATTTGTTCAGGGCTTTGTCGTATTCCTGTATAAATTACTTCCATACCCGCATCCCTGCACGCTCTTGCGAGGACTTTTGCTCCTCTGTCATGCCCATCCAGGCCTGGCTTCGCAATCAACACACGTATGTTCTTACCTTTCTTCATAACTTACACCACCGTAAGTTCTCTGTATTCCCCAAATACATCCCTCAACACATCACAGATCTCACCTATGGTGGCATACTCTCTGACTGCTTCAATTAAATATGGAATCAGGTTCTCTTCACTTCCCGCTGCATCTTTTAATCTCTCCAAAGCATCTTTTACTTTCCCTGCATCTCTTCTGGATCTTATTTCATTCAGCCTTTCAATCTGTTTTTTCTCTATTTCCGGATCCACTTTCAGAATCTCTACTTCCACTGGTTCTTCCACTTTAAATCGATTTACACCCACTATGATACGTTTTTGTTCTTCAATCTCCATTTGATATCTGTAAGCGGCATCAGCAATCTCCTGCTGTACATACCCTTTTTCAATAGCCTTCATCATGCCTCCCATCTTATCAATCTTTTCTATGTATTTAAGGGCCTCTTCTTCAATTTTGCTAGTGAGATTTTCCACATAATAAGAACCTGCAAGAGGATCGATGGTTTCACCAACATTGCTTTCATAGGCCAGAATTTGCTGAGTTCTTAATGCTACTCTCACTGCTTTTTCACTGGGCAATGCAAGAGCTTCATCCATTGAGTTGGTATGGAGAGACTGGGTTCCCCCAAGCACCGCTGCAAGAGCTTGCAGGGTAACTCTCACTATATTATTTTCAGGTTGTTGAGCAGTAAGAGTTGATCCGGCAGTCTGAGTATGAAACCTCAACCTCATGGACTCAGGTCTTTTAGCATCGAATCTTTCTTTCATTATTCTTGCCCATAACCTTCTGGCAGCTCTGAATTTTGCTATTTCTTCAAAGAAATCATTATGACAGGCAAAGAAAAAGGATAAACGCCTTGCAAAGGCATCTACATCCATCCCTCGTTCCAGACAGGCTTCTACATATGCAATGCCATTAGCCAGTGTAAAGGCAACTTCCTGAATAGCGTTACAGCCTGCTTCTCTCATATGATATCCGCTGATACTGATGGAATTCCATCTAGGAAGGTGGTGAGAGCAATATTCTATCGCATCAACCACCAGTCTCATAGATGGCTTAAGAGGGAATATGTAGGTTCCTCGAGCGACATACTCTTTTAATATATCATTCTGGATGGTTCCTGACAGCTGTTCTTTCTTTACCCCTTGTTTCTCCCCAAGTACAATATACATGGATAGCAGGATAGAAGCAGTCGCATTGATGGTCATGGAAGTTGAGACTTTATCCAAAGGTATCTGGTCAAACAATATTTCCATATCTCTTAGAGAATCTATTGCCACTCCCACTCTTCCAACTTCCCCAAGGGACATTGAATGATCAGAGTCATATCCCATCTGCGTGGGAAGATCAAAGGCAATACTCAAGCCTGTTTGACCTTGTTCCAACAGGTACCTGTATCTTTTGTTGGTTTCCTCAGCCGTCCCAAATCCTGAATACTGCCTCATAGTCCATAATCTTCCCCGATACATAGTTGGCTGAACACCTCTGGTGAAGGGAAACTCTCCAGGAAATCCTAAATCCTGAAGATAACTCATGTTTTGGATATCGATGGGTGTATAGATTCTCTTAATCTCTATGCCGGAAGTGGTCTCAAACCTGTCCTTTCTTTCCGGATATTTCTCAATAAGAGAGGTGACTTTACTCTCCCACTCTTTTTTTCTGCTCTCTATCTCTTTCAGGTCTTTTTCTATAAACATAATACCACCGTCCAAATTATACTTTTATTTTTACGCTACATCCCAAATACAGTATTATGATTCGTTTCGCGTACATACTTACATAAAGTTTTTGTTACATTCGCATCCTCGGTACCATGAAAGGAGTTTTCTTTTTATATTCCAGATAATGTTCCCCAAACAAATGTTCCATAATTTTTTCTTCTGCCTTAGAGAGTATGATCACATATATATGGACAAGAACAATAAATTCTAGTACGAGTCCACGTGGAAGGGCTAGAATCAGGGAATAACTGGCTAAAAGCCATCCAAAATACATGGGATGTCTTGTTCTTGCATATATTCCTGAAACCATCAATACTTTTTTAGATCCGAGCCCATAAAACTCTCGAAGTATTCCCTTCTTCATCACATCCAGAATGGCCCTATTGGATATATAAAGCCCGATTAAAGCTGGTATGGATATCAAAGAGCTTTTCATCTGAGGAAAGAGAAGGAGAGTCTCATCAGCAGTTTTAAATAGATACATAAACAGGAAGATTAACAAGATTCCAGAAACTGTTGATCTAATTATCAAATTTTTAAAGTTATCTCTGGAAACGGGTTTCAGGAAAGTGTAAAGATGGAAAAAGCTGAATACTTCAAAAATTACAGCTAACACAACATAATGATCCAGTGCCATCGAAGTTACTTAAAAAATAAAGGATAAAAAATTTTTTATTGGTTGGCCTCGTCGTACTGGGCCTGTGTTACCACATATCCAGATCTGGGTTCTAGCCAGACCTTGAATAGAATGGTGTACACAACCAAGGCCACAATTATTCCGATGAACCATCTCCAGTTGACCATCTGCGGAAGTAGAGCCACTGCAATTCCTATTATCAAAGCCACTATCCCTGCTGGATTCACTCCGCCATAGAATCTGTAAATTCCATCTGACTTGTAAAGGTCGTCAAGTCTGAAGAACTGTCTTCTGCATATCCAGTAGTCTGCAATCATAACTCCTGCAATTGGGCCGAGGAATGCAGAATAGGTTCCCAGCCAAGTGAAAATGTAGGCACCATATGTCTCCAGAAGTCTCCAAGGCTGGATAGCGATTCCTATAATACCCGTCAGCAAAGCTCCCCTCTGGAAGTCGATATACTTGGGCGCAACATTAGCAAAGTCGTTTGCAGGTGCAACTACGTTTGCAGTAACGTTTGTTGTTGTGGTAGCAAGAACTATGAAGATTAACGCCACAATCTCTGCTAGAACATTGCCCGTTCTGAGAATCAAATCAATGGGATCCCATACTGCCTCTCCATAGATCAGCACAGAAGCCGATGTTGTAGCAACACCTAGGAAAGCAAAAGCGGTCATGGTTACCGGTAATCCAATAGATTGTCCCACTACCTGAACTCTCTGATTCTTGGCGAACCTTGTTAGATCCGGCATGTTAAGGGCTAGAGTGGACCAATATGCAACCATTCCAACCAAGAAAGCGGGCCACAATCCCCAGAAGTCAGCCACAGTAGTCTCCTGAGCAAGAATTGGTCCCCATCCTCCAGCTTCACCTACAGCCCATGCGAGTAGACCGACACCAATCAAAATCAGAACTGGCGAAGCAGTATCGTTCATTATTTTGATAGCTCTGGATCCTTTCCATGGTGGTGCAGCCCAAGAAACCCATATGTTAATAATCCAGAATATGACGAAAGATATCCATATGTGGCCTGGAACAACTTTCCATCCTTCTGAAAGAACTCCCAGAATTCCGTCAATTGCTGATCCACCTATCCAAGTCTGAATACCGAACCATCCACAAGCTACCACTGCCCTCATAATCGCCGGTATATTTGCACCATAAACTCCAAAACTGGAACGCAGAATAACCGGGAATGGAATTCCATATCTGGCTCCCGGAAACGAATTCAGGACCATCGGTATCAAAACAATGATATTACCTAAGGCAATGGTTCCTATGGCGACTCTCCATGAGAAACCAGCGGCGATAAAACTGCTACCCAGCAACCAGGTTGGGACACATATACTCATTCCAACCCAGATTGCAATGTATTCATAGTATCCCCAGTTTCTGAGTTTAACCGGTGTGGGAGCAAGATCTCGGTTGGAAAGTTTTGGGTCAGTTGGCTCTTCAGTCAGCTCAAAATACCCGTCTACTTCTCTCACTTCCATATCGCTATTCCTCCATGAATTTTAATATTAAAAGGTAAACTTTCTGTATATATAATTTATGATTAATTTGTGTGCGTATCTAAAAGTATTGTAAAAAGTTAGACAAAATCCAAATTTCGGACTAATATACAGGCTATAAGGTATAATGGGAATATGTGCATGATTCATTTAATTTTATTGATTAATAATTTAAAAAACCATTGAACTGCTAAAAAAGATTCATTACATATGAAACGATGTCTATGTTGTTCATCTGAAGTATTATATTAAAAATAGCACCAATTATCGCCCCGATTATCAGAGCCACCACAATTCGGATTTTGATAATTATTATGGCCGCAATTATCAGAAGGACGATAAGAGATGCTGTGGAACTGAATTTGGAGATCTCAGTGGCTGTTTGGGACAATATATTGAATAGGAAAGATATGGCACTCACTCCAAAGATCAAACCTACCAGTACGCCCACAGCAGTAAGAAGTCCCTCTTTCATGGATACAATGATATAGGTGAATGATATAAAAGATTTTCCGATGGAAATCTATCCTGTGGCTTTCGATAGTCTTGGCACAAGGAGTATGTGCACATGGGTCGAGACAGAAGATATGTCCATTTTGATAGATCCAGGAGTTGCCCTTGGTCCCAGACGATATGGCCTTCCTCCTCACAAAAGTGAGCTAGAACGTCTCGAAGAGCATATACAGGAGATAAGAAAATTTGCCATAGAGTCAGACGTGTTCATTATAACCCACTACCACTACGACCATCACATACCGGAAATGGTGGATATCTTTAAAGACAGAGATGTGTTGATAAAACATCCTGCTGAAAAAATTAATAAAAGCCAGAGAGTGAGAGCTGCATTTTTTCTTGAGAGACTTAAGAATTTGGCAGATCATGTGAAATACGCAGATGGTGAAGAAATAAGATGTGGAAAGACGACAATTCGTTTTTCTGATCCAGTCTATCATGGAACAAATCCAAAACTGGGTTATGTAATTGAAATATCCATAACCTCCCAAGGAGAGACTTTAGTATTTACGTCAGACGTGGAAGGCCCCTCTCTAAAGCCACAAGTGAATTTCATCCTGCAAGAAAAGCCTGACTATTTGATTGTAGATGGTCCAATGACATATATGCTTGGATATCGATATTCTTCAACAAGCCTTGAGGCATCAGTACAAAATCTAATTGAAATAATAAACACTACTGCACCAAGTGTTATGGTACTAGACCACCATCTGGTGAGAGATTTGGGATTCGAAAAACACATATTCCCCATTAGAACAGCAGGAGAAGAGCAGGGAGTGAGAGTTTTAACGGCTGCTGAACTTGCTGGAAAAAAGCCAGATTTCCTGGAAGCCAGGAGAAAGGAGCTGTATGACAAGTCCTGATTACCATCAAAAGTAATACATTATTCAATCCCAGAATTTTCTTGTTTTTACGTAATGTCTTTCAGCCTTAAGGATTTCTCTATACAGGTCTATTTCATCATGTATTGGTTTCGATAATATCCGTGAGGCGGTTTCAGCACCTACACCGTAACCACAGAGAGTAATTACAGCTCTTTTCCCATATGCGAGGACTAGATTGGCCAAACGGAACAGAAGGGCTTTATTCTGTAATACCTCTCTGTCTCTTGGATTTACTGCTGCTATAAGCCTGGAGTTGCACATAGGACAGTGAATTGGTTCTTCGATAAACTTTACCTTCTTTTTTGAACTAAAATTACAGTGAAGGCATTTGAGCAATATTTCTTCTTCCATCAACCTGCGCTTGAGAGTATTAAGGATGGCTGAAGAAGGTTTTTCAGGTATTATAAGCTCCATTATACCTGAAGTTCCCTGAGTAGCAATAGGACTTAATCGAGAACTGGAGTGAATTGAAATTTCTTTCCCTAGAGACTCAACTATCCATTCCAGATGATCAAGATCCATCTTGTCATGAAGAATCTCTCTCACAGCTTCTCTGTATAGAGGCGTGTCTGCAATACGCTCCATTAAATATTCCATATTTATGAGTTCCATTTCCTTCTTGAAAAATCCAAATTTCCTTCCAGAGTGGAGTATTTTCCAGGCCAGCAACTTGCTGCCTTTAAGGGCTTTTTCCAGCAGAGTCTGGAGATATTCTGGTCTAAGAGATTTCATGAGTTCAACAACTGTATCAGGAGTGATTTTTCTAGGAACAAAAAGCCGTATACGGTATGGATCGATCTCCATGCTGATAGTCGAGCCATAACGTGCCGATAAAAGCATGGATAATATCCTTCCCAGAGCTTCATTTACTTTATGTCCGAAACACACATTCACCACAATAACCTTATTCCCCCCTTCCACTGTTATCAGGCGATCGTCTGGAACGAGAAACCCTTCTGATATCTGCTTTTCTATAATCCTAGTAACTTCTTCACATGCTCTGATATTGGTGCAGAATTCTTTCATAAGACCTTTTACAGCCACTTCACGTCCTTCTTGAAGAATAGTAGAAGCTATTCGCCTTCGGATACGTCCCACTTCCTGTGCCACATCAAAGGGAACTGGGATTTCCTCTCCAATCCAAGATGGGATAACACCATCCTGAGTTACTGGCTCAACCTTTACCACATCATCAATCTCAACTATCCTCCACAACTCCCCTCTCGTTACAAATACCTCATCTGAGAATTCCATAAGGAATGATTCATCCAAGCTTCCAATGTATCTTTTGGAGACTATATCGAAAACTTCCTTTCTGTTCTCATCGGGTATCATAGATATGTTGCCGTAAAAGTATTCCCTAGTTCTTCGAGTTGCGATCACATCTCCATCCAGTCTTATAACATAAATTCCCGTTAGAAACTCCAGAACATCCATAAAAGCCTCCCAGGTTAAAGATCTGAAAGGATACGATCTCCTGACTATTTTAAATATCTTTTCTGGCTTGATCCGACCATACTCCAAAGCTATTGCACATATCTGATTTGCAAGAGTGTCCAAACTAAGATTATGGGGTTTCTTGACCTCTATCATTCCTGTTTCCATCAACCGCACTATTGCCCAAGATTCAAGAGTTTCATCAAAATTCCCAGTTATAATCACTCCTCTTGCTACTTTCCCGAGACTGTGACCACTCCTGCCCACTCTCTGAACCAATCGTTCTACTTCACGAGGTGAATTAAACTGGATGACCAAATCGACATCACCGATATCCATTCCCAGCTCCATAGATGAGGTACATATCAGAGCTTTTAAATCTCCTTTTGTAAATTTTATTTCAGCCTCTATCCTCGCTTCTCTGGAGAGGGAACCATGGTGAACATCTATCAGTGGATTAATACGCTTCAATTTTAATCCTAAAGCTTCAGCAGTCTGTCTAGTATTTACGAAAATAAGAGTTGACGTGCTTTTATTAACCAGTTCGTTAATGTACTGTAGCTTAGATGCAACTTCCTCATCTACAAACAATATCCTTGCAAGTTCCTCATCTCCATTTTTGTCTGGCCAAATTACCTTAACCTCTATGGATCTTGGCATTTCTACTCTTACAATAGATACATCATATCCCAAGAATTCAGCAGCCTCTCTCTCATTTCCAATTGTTGCTGACAGACCGATAACTTGAAAATCCGTAATCTCTTTCAATCGTTCAAGGGCGACAGACAGCTGAGCCCCCCTCTCACTGTCCATAAGTTCGTGGACCTCATCTATAACCACCCATTTAACATTCTCAAGTGATTTTCGAAGTTTTTTCCCTAAGAAAAGGATTTGCAGGGTCTCAGGTGTTGTTACCAGAACTTCTGGGGGATTGCGAGATTGTTTTTTGCGCTCGGTTGTAGTAGTATCTCCATGTCTGACCGCTAGAGTAAAACCAAGCCTTTCGGCCCACCATTCAAACCTGGAGATCATATCTCGGTTTAAAGCTCTAAGAGGTGTGATATATAAGAGTTTTATTCCTTTCCTATCCTTTTCTTCAATTATTTTCTGAAAAATTGGTAAAACCGCGCTTTCTGTTTTTCCAGAACCAGTAGGAGCAATGATGAGCAAATTCTCTCCCTTTAAAATCCGGGGTATGGCTTCTTTTTGAATTAATGTAAGATCTTGAAACTCTTTTTGTTGCAATGCTTCTAAAATCTTAGGGTTCAACATGTGTCAGCAACTCCAGAGGGCCCAGATATGTTCCATCAAGAAGGTATATATCGGCATTCCCAAGGGGGAAATACTCTTCTTTTATTATTACTCCTGGACTGAGCATGGTAGTTCCGTTCAGTACTGACCCCCTGCACAGGGGATTGAACGCCGGAAGTATAAGGCACCTTTTATTATCTATATTCCATTCAATCCATACCCTGTCCCTTTTAACCCCAACTTCATCCCTTAGGTGGATAGTAGGATGTGTATGAGCAGAGATTATCGTTTCCATATTCAGAATTTCTTCTCTGGGCCAAGCATGACCATGAAAATAACCCACTCCATCAAAAATGAAACCTCTGGCATCAATGACGTTATCAAATCTTTCTTCTATTTTTCCATCATGATTTCCCTTAACAATAAATATCTCGTCCACAAATTCCCTCGCCTCTCTCAGAACATTGGCAATTGTATTAAGTTCCCTCTTTCGCATTCCTATTCCGTGTTTGAGATCGCCAAGAATGATCATTTTTTGAGGGCTGACTCTGAATATAATTTCCATCAGCTCATCTACTAGGAATTCCACTGGTAATCGGCCAAGACCTATATGTAGATCGCCAACTACCAGAGTGAAATGCCTTCTTTTCACTATTACGGCTGGTTTTCCGGTTACTCTCCGAATCATGAGACAATCCATGGAGATTGTGATAGGAATGTTATAAAGGTTTCTCCTGAATAAAACAGTAAGGAATTTTAAAGACCAGTTTAAATCCTTGTGTTGTAAAACATAAATATAGAAACAATTAAAGGGTTGATAGAGTCAGAGGTCAGTGAGTGTGATGTATGCTCTCAAATGCATAGAGTGCGGTCGGGAATATAATCCTGAAGAAGTAATTTACCTCTGTGAATGTGGAGGACTACTGGAAGTCCGATTCAATCTTGATCAGCTTGAGTTTTCTATACCATTGGATGGATCCAATCTGAGTGTATGGAAATACAAGGATCTTCTACCCATAGCGATAGATCCTGTTACAATAGGTGAGGGCGGGACACCTCTATATCATTGTAAAAAATTAGGTCGAATGATGGGCATTAAAAACTTATTTGTGAAGCACGAGGGGATGAACCCATCGGGTTCTTTTAAAGACAGAGGAATGACAGTGGGAGTTACCAAAGCCATAGAACTGAATAGAACCACCGTAGCGTGTGCTTCCACAGGAAATACATCAGCTTCCATGGCCATGTATGCAGCAAAAGCTGGACTTATGGCAGTTGTGCTGCTCCCTTATGGCAAGGTTGCTTTGGGGAAGGTTGCCCAAGCTATGGTTCATGGCGCCAAAGTACTGGGTATCAAGGATAATTTTGATAAAGCCCTAATGCTTGTCAGAGAGGTGAGTGATAAACTCGGTTTCTACCTCTTGAATTCCGTTAACCCATTCAGATTAGAGGGTCAAAAAACCATCGCCTATGAAATTTATGATGTTCTTCAATCAGTTCCATCCCGTGTGATACTTCCTGTAGGGAATGCAGGCAATATATCGGCAATTTACAAAGGTTTCCGGGAATTTGAAGAACTTGGGATAATCAGTAACGTACCCCATATGATCGGAGTTCAGGCTGAGAAGGCTTCTCCAATTGCAAATGCAGTTAAGAGGGGTGATATGGAGATAATCCCGGAAAAAAATCCTGAAACCATAGCTACTGCCATACGAATTGGAGATCCTGTCAATGCAGTTAAAGCCTTAAGAGCCATAAGAGAATCAGATGGGACGGCTATCAGTGTATCTGACCAGGATATCGTTAAAGCTCAATTGGATCTGGCCAGACTGGAAGGGATAGGAGTGGAACCTGCCAGTGCCGCTTCAATAGCAGGCCTCAAAAAACTTGCCGAGGATGGGATAATAGAGAAGGACGAAGTGATTGTGTGTATTGTGACCGGACATCTGTTAAAAGACCCAGAAGAGGTGATTGATATCTGTGGCAAACCACATATTGTCGAACCAGATATAAACGCAATACGCAGGGCTATTTCCACAGATAAGTGAAATTTTTGACAACTTACACCGACAATTTGTAGCTATACTTGACAATTTCAAAAACCTTTTTCAGCTACCGGATATAGAGTAGATTAATCCCAGAGGTTGTTTTCTCTCACCAATCCATTTCTGTTATTGCAAAATATTAGATTTACACTTTGTCAACTATCGTTGACAATATTGGTAGTTAAAAAGGTTTAAATAGGTTATATAACAGCCAGTTATGAGGTTCTCATGGGAAAAGATATACCACTACCTGAAGTAAACATTGGAATGGTAGGTCATGTAGATCACGGAAAAACCACCCTTGTCAGTGCTCTATCTGGGGTATGGACTGATAGACACAGTGAAGAGATGAAAAGAGGAATCAGTATCAGGCTCGGGTATGCCGATGCTACTTTCAGAAAGTGCCCCATGTGTGAAGGTATCAGAGCATATACTGTAAAGGAGCGATGTTCTGTTCATGATGTAGAAACAGAGATACTTCGAACCGTTTCTTTTGTGGATTCACCAGGTCATGAGACTTTGATGGCAACAATGCTTTCAGGCGCCGCCCTAATGGATGGAGCCGTACTGGTTATCGCTGCCAATGAACCATGTCCACAACCACAAACCAAGGAGCATTTAATGGCTCTCAATATAGTGGGAATTGATAATGTGGTTATAGCCCAGAATAAAATTGATATAGTTCCCAAAGAGAGAGTTATTGAACACTATCAAGAGATCGTAGATTTTGTTCAGGGTACAACTGCTGAAGATGCCCCAATAATCCCCATATCAGCCCAGCAGAAAGTAAACATAGATGCCCTGATTCAGGCAGTTGAAGAATACATCCCAACTCCAGAAAGGGACCCTTCCAGAGATCCAATTATGCTTGTGGCCAGGTCTTTTGATGTTAATAAACCAGGAACAGCCCCCAAAGATCTGAAAGGAGGTGTACTTGGGGGAAGTCTGAGTCAGGGGAAACTGAAACTGGGGGATGAGATAGAGATTCGACCTGGACTGAAAGTAGATTCAGAAGGAAAGACATTCTGGAAACCCCTCATCACTGAGATAACTGGCATCATGGCTAGTGGGAAAATGGTGGAGGAGGCTACACCTGGAGGCTTGATCGGTCTGGGAACTAAACTGGACCCCTATCTAACAAAAAGCGATTCTCTCGTGGGGAATATGGTTGGAAAGCCAGGAAAACTCCCAGATATACTACACAGATTCCTTATGGAAGTTCAGTTACTGGAAAGGGTAGTGGGTGCAAGGGAAGAGATTGATGTTGAAAGGATTAAGACTAATGAGCCTCTGATGCTCACCATTGGAACTGCCACGACATTGGGTGTGGTGATTAGTGCAAGAAATGATATTGCTGAAGTAAGCTTAAAAAGGCCAGTATGTGCAGAACCAGGATCGAGAGTTGCGATAAGCAGAAGGATTGGAGCACGATGGAGGCTGATAGGGTCCGGAATGATAGTAGACCAGTAATCATAGACACCAATGGCTTTCTCGCAGCTGAAGAGTTCAAGATAGACGTATTTGAAGAGTTAAGGAACCTTGGCTTTAATCGATTTATCACACCCATGATGGTCATAGATGAACTGGCCACTCTCTCAAAACACAAAGGTAAAACTGGAATCGCAGCAAGAGTTGGGTTAAAACTAGCAGAGAAATGCGAAGTTGTCGATTTTAAGGAAAAGAGTGCCGACACTAGCGTCCTTCAATTAGCTCTTGAAAAAAATGGTGCGGTTTTTACCAATGACAGGAAACTGAGAAATGAAGCTGTAAAAAAGGGACTGCAAGTGGTATTTGTACGCAAGAACAGTCATCTTGGAATTAAGGGTTAGATTACCAAAATTTAAATATTAGATGTTCAATTGGTGATGGTGCTTAATCCGTTAGAGGGATAAAAATGTATATAAAGCTCAAGATAAGGGATTCAGTTCGCGTTCCTCCCAGGAGATTCGAAGAAAATCTAGAAGAAGTAGTGAGGGATTTACTCTGGGAGAAATTCGAAGGTATTGTGGATAAAGAGTATGGGGTAATTATCGCTATAATTTCAATTGACGATATTGGAGATGGAAGGATCCTTGAAGGAGATGGTGCTGTATATTTTGACGTTGTGTTTACTGCTCTCGCTTTTAAACCAGTTCTTCAGGAAATTGTAGAAGGAAAAGTGGTGGAAGTTGTAGAATTTGGAGCTTTTGTCTCCATCGGTCCTTTGGACGCTCTTCTCCATATGAGCCAAGTTACAGACGATTACCTAGTGTATGATGACAAGAACAGAAGACTGATCGGAAAAGAAAAGGGGTTGAGTATTACTGAGGGAGATAAAGTAAGGGCCAGAATTGTAGCGATTAGCCTGAACGAAAGAGAGCCCAGAAACAGTAAAATTGGTCTTACGATGAGACAACCCGGGCTTGGAAATCTATTGTGGCTCGAGGCTGAAAGAGAAAATAAGAAGGGAGAGAAATGAAAGAGTCTGCTTGTAAGAATTGTGGATATATAACCAGAGATAGTTCATGCAGTGTTTGTGGAGGTAAGGAATTGAGCACTGACTGGGCTGGATTCATACTCATAATCGATCCGAAAAATTCGAAGATTGCTAAAAAAATGGGAGTTTCCATGCCAGGATGGTATGCGATAAAAGTGCGATAGGGTTTCCGATATGCTGCTAACAGAACAACTGAGAAAAAGGCTTAAAGACCCTCTCGGAAAACTGTATCGGGGATCAGGAACGGAACTCATAAAATCTATTGAAGAGCTTAAAAGCAATAATTTTATGGCAAGTGTAGGGGATATAGTATGCTATTACCTGTGTCTTTCAGGCCATTCTCCTGAGATAATGGTAGTAGACGGTAAAACCATGAGGCGGCAAGTGGATGTGCAGATAACGGATATTATACAGAGTATGGATTACCGAAAAATTAAAGCTTCAAATCCTCCCGGATCAATAACAAAGGATCTAGTTCTTGCCCTTGAAGAGGCTGTGAACAACAGGAGATCCATGGTATTTGTAAATGGTGAAGAGGATTTGAGTGTTTTACCTCTTATAATGCTTTTACCTGAAGGGTCGATAGTTTTATATGGACAACCTTCCGAGGGGATAGTTGTTATCACCGTCGATCAATCTAAAAAAACTGAGGTGTGCGAAATACTAAGAAAAATGGAAGGAAAAGACAGGAAATGGATATTGGATAAATTGTGTGGAGGTAATGCAAATGGACATTGAAATAGTTGAAGACAAAGAGAATCCTTTACTTGGCAGAAGGGAGGTCAGATTTACTGTTACTTTTGATGGTGGAATGGTAAAAAGGGATGATGTTAGAGAGAAACTTATTGCTCTCCTCAATGCAAAACCAGAACTAACTGTTGTGGACTATCTCAAAGTAGAGTATGGAAAAGCTCAAGCGAAGGGTTATGCCAAGATTTACTCCGATGAAGACCTTATGAGGAAGGTGGAGAGGAAACACATACTGGAGAGAAATTTTGGAAAAAAGGACGAGGGGAAAGAGAATGCATAAGTTTTATGAAATTAAGGGCGATAAAATTAAGAGGAAACGTATGTTCTGTCCCAGATGTGGAGAGGGTGTCTTTCTAGCAGATCATTCCGACCGACTTTCATGCGGGAAATGTGGATACACTCAGTTTAAGAAAAAAAAGTAGTATGACTCATGTTGGTTCTTGGGATAGAGGGGACTGCATGGAATCTTAGCATAGCCGTCGTCAATGAAAATTCTGTGATTAAAGAGGTACGGTACCCCTATATACCTCATAAAGGGGGAATTCATCCGCGAGAGGCTGCCCAACATCATTCTGGGCATATTGCTAAAGCCCTGAGAAATATTTTTTCCCAAATCGATCCTTCCACTCTTGATGGAGTAGCCTTTTCTATTGGTCCAGGTATGGGCCCATGTCTCAGAACCGTTGCTACTGCAGCAAGAACCCTATCTCTGGCACTGGATATCCCATTAATCGGAGTAAATCACTGTGTGGCCCATATCGAAGTAGGGTTGTGGAAAACTGATGCGAAAAATCCAGTGGTACTTTATGTGAGTGGTGGGAATTCCCAAGTGATTTCTCGACGAGGGAGATTTTACCGTGTTTTTGGAGAGACTTTGGATATTGGTATCGGAAACGCTCTCGACAAGCTTGCAAGATATGCTGGTTTGCCCCATCCCGGTGGGCCCAAAATAGAGAAACTGGCTTTTCATGGCTCCCACTACCATTCACTCCCATATGTCATCAAAGGGATGGACTTTTCTTTCTCCGGTATGGTTACTGCAGCCCAAAACCTTCTTAATCGTGGAATTTCAGTTGAGGATGTGTGCTATAGCTTTCAGGAGACTGCTTTTGCCATGCTTGTAGAGGTAACAGAGAGGGCTATGGCATATCTGGAGCGAGATGAGGTACTGCTGGTTGGAGGAGTAGGAGTCAATGCCAGACTACAGGAAATGTTGCATATTATGTGCCAGGATAGAGGTGGAAGATTCTTTTGCCCGCCAAGAGAATTGATGGGGGATAACGGTGCTATGATCGGTTATACCGGCCTAAAGATGCTCAAAACCGGGGAGAAAACCCGAATAGAGGATTCCACTGTTAAACCCAATTATAGAGTAGATGAGGTTGAACTTCCATGGATGTGATTCGAGGAGCTGAAGCGCTGGTAAAAATCCAAAATAATCTGGTAATAAAAAAAAGATTGCCTAAAAATTATCGCATACCTGAAATTGACCATGATATCAGAAAAAAAAGGACCAAAACGGAAGCTCGAATAATATCTATGGCAAGACGATTTGGAGTTCCAACCCCTATAATCTATGATGTAACAGAGGATACCATTATCATGGAGCGTATTAAAGGCAGACTCCTGAGAGATATTATGTCTCCTAAATATTCGCAAATAATGGGCAAATGTACAGCCATTTTACATAACAATAGTATAATCCATGGAGATCTAACTCCCAGGAACGTTATTGTAAAGAATGATAGACTGTATTTCATAGATTTTGGCCTTGCCTTTTTTGATGAAAGAGTGGAACCCATGGGAATGGATATCCATGTATATTTCGAGGCCATAAAAGCAGACTTTGACAACTACGTTGAATTGAGAGAGGCTTTTATAGAAGGTTACAGGATTATGTCCAGATTTAATGAAGTGATGGAGAGGCTGGAGGACATTGAGGCGAGAGGACGATACAGAGTTTAACATAAGATTTGGGTTTAAAACCCCTATAGCTCTGGCTCCAATGGCAGGGATAGTTGACTCTAAATTCGCTAAAAAATTCGATAGATATGCTGGTCTTGTGATTCTTGGAGGATTCAGTGCTGATACAACTACTATGGAAGCCAGCAGAAGGATGGTGGATCGAGGAAGGAGGGAATTTATTGTAGATGATCCTCTAAAAGGGATAGACAGAGAACTGAAAAGGGCAGGGAAGCTTAAGACACGGGTTGCCATTAATGTAAGAGCTTCTGAACCCTCTGTATACGAAGAAGTTGCTGCAATAGCAAAAAAACGTAATTCTATAGTTGAAATCAATGCTCACTGTCGGCAAAAAGAGATTGTAAACGTCGGAGCTGGAGAGTATTTACTCGCTCATCCAGAGAAATTATGTGAAATTGTTGAACGGGTTAAGGCAGAAGGGGTTATCACTTCAGTTAAAATCAGGAGTGGTGTAGTGGAAGAGGCATCTCTGGCAAGAGTTCTTCAGAGTGCTGGATTGGATATCCTTCATGTGGATGCCATGGGCAGTGAAAAGTACGATCTCAGAGTGATAAAATCCATAAGAAATAACTCCAGTATGTTCATAATCGGAAATAATTCTATACGCAGTTTTGATGATGCAAAAAACATGTTCACTGCTGGAGCTGATATGATCTCCATTGCTCGTGGTGTTGTTGATAATCCAAACGTCTTTAAAGAAATACTGGAAAAGATCATACACTATACCGCTGAGTTCGGATGGTATAATGCTCCAAAACACATTTGCAGAGGGGGAGATGTACGAGGCCTCACTTTTTGCTGCAAACCTCTTAAACCCTGTGCAATTCAGAAGGTTTTGAAGGAGTATGACATCTCTCCCTTCGAATTCATGAGATTGAAAGAGGAGTTTGCCAGAGGAACAGTACTGGAGCTGGGAAAGCATACCTGCTTTGGTAGTCTGGTGTATTGCTGTAAAGCTACCAGACCGTGTTATATCCGGGATTCGACATTAAAATCTGCTGGATTTACCCTGAAGGATTACATGAATCTCAAAAGAGAACTGGCAGAGTACTTGATGAATCATCTCCTTTAATATTTCTTGTAACTACCCATAATGAACATTAAACTTAGTCTTTAACATAAGGCAAGAACTCTTTGAGTTTCTCCATTGAAATATTGATAAGAACTGCTCTTGTATTTCCATCTACAATCCCTGTTACCACAATGAGGGGCCAGTTTATATTAGAGAATATCATTGAATCTCCCACATCTATAGAACCATCTTCCTCATACCAGATTGATGGTTTGACTTTGCGGGGAAAAAAGAAAGTGATGTTGTTAATTTGCTCCATATCTCCTTTGGAAATCAGAGTTATTTTTACTGCCGTGTTATTTACCCATTCGAGGGCAAATTCAGGTCTTTCTTCCCCGTTGAGGATCTCTCCAAGACCCACAGCGGATATGGAAATAACCAAGTAAGTGAGGACGATCAAAATAAGTGCTATGATTGCCCCGTAAGTATGGGATAAACCTGCTCTACCGTGAAGAGGGGTCATTTTACTCGTGTTTATGTTTCAATACAATATTAGCTTTTCTCTAAAAATTACAGTGTAGGTAGGAACATAGATTAGAAACATTATTCCTATTGAATTTGCAAATCAAAGATTTGCAATTTGTCAACTCATGTTGATAACTCTTCAAAAAACCCCTGACTCATCGATGGTGAACTGACATCTCTCACCCTCTTTTTTATGACGGTGTTTAATAAGTACAGCTTCTCTATGAGAGTTCTTTCTAACCAGTTTTATGACAACTTTTGAAAGATGTTCAATACCTACTCCTCCTAATGGCCTTTCTTCATCTTTATCGATGTCTGTGAATACCTGATTTGTAATCAGAACTCCAAGATTATTCTTCCTTGCCAACCCCAAAAGGAAAGTAAGCTGAGACGTGAGTTCTCTTCTGAGCTTTATATTTTTTTCAGAGTCTTCCAGTTCAGATCTATACAGTCCGGTAAACGAGTCAATAATTACAAGATCTATAGCCTGAGAAATCTTCTTCAGATTTTTAATGGCAGTCATTTGCTGTTTGAAATCATACGGTTCATAAAGAATAATTCTGCCGAGTATGTTTTCAACATTCCTTCCACCAATCTGCTTCACTCTTTCAGGAGATAATCCTTCAGTGTCCACATACACTACCTTATGATTACTCTCCGCTGCCCGAATGGCCGTCTGAATACATATATTCGTTTTCCCTGTAGATGGCCCTCCATAAAGCTGTGTGATAGTACCTCGTTCAATACCACCACCCAACAGTTTATCAATACACCCTACACCTGTTGGAAACTTAATCATCCTCACCTTCCAGAGTTTCAGGATGTATCACATTAGCCAATTCAGAGGAGATAGAGTCTGGCGTTATAACTGTCAGGGAATATCCTAGACCTTCAGCAATTTTTCCAAGTCCCTCTATTAGCTGTGAACTGGGTTTCTCCAAGTAAATGACTAGTTCCATATCCTCTGGACATATTAGGTCGAATTTGATAACACTCCCTGTAAGGTCGAGATAATAATAATTTTCGTAACATATATTTTTTTGTTTTCTGTAAGTTCTGACGATTTTATCTGGTTTGAGGGAGATTTTTTCAGATCTTTGTGTGATTTCCATAAATACTCTGTAGGGGTTTATCCTCACGTAATCAGAATCGGCAACAACATATACCGCCATGTAATTCTGAGGGTTAAACGATTTTAAAGCTTTGAAAAAAGCCTGTTCATCCTCTGTATCCATTTCAGAGACAGATTTTTTTGGTATTCTAAAAATAACAAAGGAATTTTTCATTATCACTTCTTCAACCATGGAATGAGAAGGGATCTTTCCCCTGATTTTGTTAACCATATGTTCGTCATTTACCGGATAGGGTGGAAGTATATCCAGTACAACTTCCCTCTCCAGAACCAGAGATTTGTTTCCGGACTGAAGAATGTAATAATCAGCATTCTCAACATATTTTCCAGGAATTTTTTTGATATATTTTTTAAAATCTCCGTATATATTTTTTAGGTCAGGAATAAAAATCTTGAGGTAACATTTCCTTTCTTTGATAAAAAACTCAAACTCTTTACCCGAATGGAATATCATCGTATCTTCTTCACCTGATATTGTCTTTTTTTCCGACTGAGGGTTACTCATTCAAACTCCTCCTTGCTTCTAATTCTAGCAGGAACATAATTTCCTTAAGAGGTAATCCCGTATCCCTTGAAATACGAGCTGCATCTTCATATTCTCCAGAAACATACTTTCTTCCCTGATAATCCCAGATTTTAATCCGGGCCTTATATTCTTTGCTTCCAATACTCAGCTTTATCGTTTTCACATCCCTTGGCACCTTAAATCTATGGTGAACTGGAAGAATCCGTACACCAAGGGAACCAGTTTCTTTAAAAACTGTCTCAATAATATCATGCTGCTGGTCTATGGTTGCCACCACTCTGATCAAATGACCTGGACGGTTCTTTTTGGTGACTAGAGGGATGACGGAAACATCCAGGGATTGTTCAGTTAATTTGGAGATCAAATGACCGAGAATCTCTCCATCTACATCATCCACATTAGTCTCAATGACCCTGACATCATCATGCAACAAATCTTCCACTTCTCCCAGCATTATTCTGAGAACATTAGGAATGGGCAATTCATAGGATCCAGCCCCATATGAAACCTCATGTACCCTGAAATTAACCTCTGGATGCATGTTTTTTGAGAAATACGTAAGTATTGCTGCTCCAGTTGGAGTAAGTAATTCAACATCAAAATCCCCCTTTTTTATTTGCAAGTCAGATGTTTTGAGTATTTCAATTACCGCTGGTGCTGGAACTGGAAAGTTACCATGAGCTGATGTTGCATATCCATGTCCAGTTACAAGAGGTGTTGAAAAAACCATTTTATATCCTTTTTTAAAAAGCCTGTTAAAACCAACACAGGAACCCACTATATCCAGAATCGCATCATCACTCCCGATTTCATGGAAATGCATATTCTTCAGACTTCCTCCATGAACTCTAGATTCTGCTTCCCCCAGTATCTGGAAGATGTTTATAGCATCTTTTTTTATTTTTTCATCAAAAGTAGAAGACTCAAGCAGAGAGATGACATCCGATAAACTTCTTTCAGTCCGTTCTAACTCCTTAACATCTACTCTAGTTGCGGCAATTCCCTGTTTTACTACCTCTTTAACATTTATTTTAACATTAAGTTTCAGTTCATCTATAATTTCACTCAAGTCTTCAGATCTCAGGGCAATACCGTGTAGGGCACCAAGGACCATATCTCCAGAGGCTCCGCAAAAGGGGTCGATTATGACTATCCTCATGGACTCACCACAATGTTTTTATTGAAACATCTGTAAAACTGTTATATATAAACTCTTGAGGTGACGTTTATGGAAATAAACCTGAAAGTAGCTCAAGCATATCCGAATGATTCTGGCAGAGGTATCGCCAGACTTGATCCTGATACAATTCGAAAACTCCAGCTTTCTCCCGGAGATATTATCGAAATTGAGGGTAAGCGAGTGACTGTGGCTAAAGTATGGAGAGCCGATAAAAGAGATTGGGGGCTGGATCTAATTCGTATTGATGGGTTTACTCGCCAAAACGCAGGAGTTGGTATTGGTGATGTAGTAAAGGTGAGAAGAGCTGATTATGAACCCGCAAAAACCATCATTCTCGCTCCCCTTCAGGACATGAATTTTCAGATCTTTGGTATGAATGTAGGTGAGTATTTAAAGAGACAGATCCTTAAAAGGCCCATAGTCCAGGGTGATGTTGTTCCTATAATGGGGGGCCCAAATCCTTTCATTGGTCGTTTTGCAACGGCTCAGGCCTTACCCCTTGTCGCAGTTAAAACCGAACCTTCAGGTGTTGTTATCGTTGATGAGTCCACCAATGTTGTGTTCAGAGAAAGACCTGTTAGAGGTTTTGAGACCCTAGGCAGGACAGGTATAACCTACGAAGATATTGGTGGCTTAAAAGAAGAATTGCAGAAAGTTAGGGAAATGATCGAGTTACCCATCAAACACCCTGAAGTATTTCAGAAATTGGGTATCGATCCTCCCAAAGGTGTTCTGCTGTATGGACCTCCAGGGACAGGGAAAACTCTAATAGCCAAAGCTGTTGCAAATGAAGCAGGAGCTTCTTTTTATTCCATTGCTGGGCCAGAGATTATGAGTAAATATTATGGAGAGAGTGAGCAGAGGTTGCGAGAAGTGTTTGAGAACGCCAAAGAAAATGCTCCTTCTATTATATTCATTGATGAACTCGATTCTATTGCTCCAAAAAGGCAGGATGTAACAGGAGAGGTGGAACGGAGAGTTGTTGCCCAATTACTATCCCTTATGGATGGACTGGAAGAGAGGGGGCAGGTCATTGTTATAGGAGCCACCAACCGGATAGACGCGATAGACCCAGCCTTGAGAAGACCAGGTCGGTTTGATAGAGAAATAGAGATTGGCGTACCTGATAGAAACGATAGAAAAGAGGTACTTCAGATTCACACTCGTAATATGCCTCTTGAAGAAGTGGATCTGGATTACCTAGCTGACCATACTCATGGATTTGTTGGAGCCGACATAGCTGCCCTGTGCAAGGAAGCAGCCATGAAGGCGTTGAGGAGGTATCTCCCTAGAATCGATCTGAACAAGGAGATCCCTCAGGAAATGCTGGATGAAATGGTTGTTGTGATGGACGACTTTAGAGAAGCATTGAAAGAGATAGACCCATCAGCCCTCAGAGAAGTGTTTGTTGAAATTCCCAATGTTACGTGGGATAATGTAGGTGGAATGGAGGATGTTAAAAGAGAGATAACCGAGGCAGTTGAATGGCCCATTAAACATCCAGATAAGTTTAAAAGAATGGGAATAAAGCCACCAAAGGGCATACTGCTGTATGGACCTCCAGGGACAGGGAAAACTCTAATAGCCAAAGCTGTTGCAAATGAGAGTGATGCCAACTTTATTAGTATTAGAGGTCCCCAACTTGTTTCCAAGTGGGTAGGAGAAACAGAAAAAGGAATTAGAGAGACATTCCGCAAAGCGAAACAAGTTGCTCCGTGTATAATTTTCTTCGATGAAATCGATGCGATTGCTCCCATGAGGGGAATGGATGAAGGTACAAGAGTGATGGAGCGAGTGGTTAACCAGCTTCTCACGGAAATGGATGGGCTGGAAGAGCTGGAAGGAGTGGTAGTGGTTGGAGCGACCAACAGGCCGGATATCTTGGATCCAGCCCTATTACGACCAGGTCGGTTTGACAGAATGGTTTATGTCAGACCTCCAGACAAACAAACACGAGTAGATATCTTTAGAATTCACCTTAAAGATACCCCCTTGTCAGATGATGTAGATATACATGAACTCGCTGAACTAACAGAGGGCTATGTAGGGGCAGATATCGAAGCTATATGCAGGGAAGCAGCTATGCTCGCTTTAAGAGAAGATATAAATGCTGAACTTGTGGAAATGCGCCATTTCAGGGAGGCTATCAAGAAAGTTAAACCAAGTATCACCGAGAACCTTTTGGACTTCTATGACCGTATCACCGAAAGATTCAGAGAACAGGCTGTGAGAGGCACTAAGAATTTAGTTGGATATACATGAGAGAGCATTTACAAAAAATAACAATTCTCTTTTTCCCCACCTCTGATGACTAAACCCGCTGAGAGGTATTTTTAACAGAAAACGTTGATAAGATAATAGATATCATTTTATATTTTTCTTTAAATACTAAATCATTTGTAGTTCCTGATGCCTATTAAAAACTAGACTTCATTAATTTTCCTAATCCAAAAACTCTTATTTATAAGAGAGATTTTTACAGAATGATCAACTTTCAAAGAAAAGGTTTAAGTTAGAGCCTATTGAAGTTCACTCCATGGCATGGTCTGCATGGGTGGAACGAAGTGGAAAGTTCAATACAGGCAGATGTCTTGTTGTTGGAGGTCTGATATTTTCTATAATTTCAATGTTTCTACCGAAAACCATGCTAGATGCTTTTGAAAAAAATTTTGATGCGTTTCTCTCACCCATTACTCAATTAACTGGCTCATTTCCCCTTGAAATGGGACGCCGAGCAGAGCTTGTATTTGCAGGGATGGTGTTACTGATAATCGGTCTGGCGTTGGAGACTTATGCAGTTTATACTGATATCCAGTCGTATGGAAGGGTCACTCAGGAAATGGACAATCTGAGACTGAGGATGATCATTCTCTTTATATTTCTTCTTACATTCTTTATTGCACGCTTCTATGTCGTTCTCTTTAGGCCAGATATAGACCCTGTGTATGGTCTGTGGATCCGTGGGTTCAGAATCCATCATTTTGTGATCGGGGTCTTACTGCTCATGGCCTCTGGAGGAATCGGGTTGCTTTCAAGAGATCGATGGAAAATGATTGGAGGTATGCTGTATGGAGCTGGTCTTGGACTTACCATTGACGAATTTGGTCTTTTGATAACTTCCGGAGATTACTGGAGTAGTATATCATACACATTATTTGTATTGCTTTCACTTATTATTTCGAATGCAATTTTGCTGGAGGCTTACTCCATTAAAAGGCGAGTTGTTGTAGGGATGGCACGAGATGAAACAGACATTTCTAGCATACCAAGTTCTTCAGATGAGAGATAATTTATCGATTATCAGGGTGACCAGCTACATCCTGGATGTCCCAGGAAGAAGAATATGTGGATGATATATTTCACTGAATCTCCCAATTCTTTCAATCTTTTGTATTGTACAGAATTGCCAGAAATCCAAAAGCCATCATTTCCACTACCACCACGAATACAACCAGATAGCTAATCGATATCTCATAAAGCACTCCCATAGTAATACTTCCGAAAAACCAGGCGAGACCATAAGCAGTGTTGAATATTCCATAAGCTGTTCCTCTTCGACTCATCGGAGTCATATCTGGAATTGTAGCACGCATCAGTGTCTCCTGTATTCCAATAACTGCACCAAACAGTATTAACCCACTTACAACATTGAAATACTTGTACGAAAAAGATAACAGCGGAATAGGAATTGTGAGAAGAGGAATTGTTACCAGAGCAACTATACCCACCCTGTCATATAATCTGCCAATTATCAGGGCAATAACTGCATCAACGCCCATTGCCATGGCGTAGAGTACAGGAATCTGGATATCGGGAACGATAGAATTGATCTTAAAATGGTATGATATGAGCTGGAAATTCGCAAATCCTGCAACGCTCGTTACAATGAACAGGCAGTATATCCAGAATACCATGGGAAACTTGCTTTTACTTCTGTCTGTAATCCTGGTCTTTTCTTCTTCAAAAGTTTCTGGAGTGGGAAATCTGATTCTTGCCATTCCGAGGGTTGTCATGGCCATCAGGGCTGGAATTATCAGAACTATGAACGCTTCACTATAACTTTCTCTAATATACAGGATGGTGGATATTAACAATGGACCTGTCACCGCTCCAATCTGATCCAGAGCCTCATGGATACCAAATCCCCATCCCCTGCCAACCTGTTTCGTTGCATAAGATAAGAGGACGTCTCTTGAAGGGGTTCTGATGGCTTTTCCAAACCTTTCCATAATGATCAACATGGCAGCTATCTCCCAGAATCCAGAAAAGGCAAGCAAGGGGATAGAGAAGAGATTAATGCCATATCCAATCAAAGTTAGCGTCCAATAACGCTTTGTGGTGTCAGCAATATACCCAGAAAATAATCTCAGGGCATAACCAACAAATTCTCCAAAACCTGCCACAAATCCAACAATGGTGGCGTTTGCACCAAGAAGAGATAGATAAGGGCCAGTGATGCTTCGCGCCCCTTCGTATGTCATATCTGCAAATAGGCTTACAATACCCAGCATTAAAATGAACGTAAGCAGGACTTTTTTGGTAGAGGATACATCTAGCATATCTCAGCCTCTGAATATTCTAAGTGTATCGGTCATGACAGTATTTTTAAGAAATTACTTCTGACGAGTTGTTGTCATCCACTCTCTCAATATAGGTTTTGCTAAACCTTCTTCTCCTTACTTTTTTCTGAAAATTATTTAAGTTTGAGCACTATACCAGTACAACCATGTGTTTACATCACAAAAACGAGTTCTCTTTAGAAAAATGCCAGTTCATTAGCTGAATAGACACCATCCCTTTCTATTTTCCTTTATCACCATCTTTCTCGGATTTTACAATCTTTATTGAACGACTTTTCCTATTTCCCTATTATGTTGTTTATCTAGAAAGATTCTTGTCAACTCCTGTTGACAATTTGTAGAGCTAAGCTCTACAATTTCCTCATGTATAACAGATTTTAACTTCTTTTTTCCGACAAAGTTAAATATATCCCGTTATATTTTTCGTGTTAGAGGGGATTATATGGAAGGTGTGTTTTCAAGACAGTTGGCAAAAAAAAAGGTGATGACTTCTGACGGTACTCTCATCGGTATCCTCCACAATATAATTTCAGATCTAAGGACCGGGGAACTCATGGATCTTGTTGTCAGGCCAGATATGGGAATCGACCCATCAGAATACAATACAGAGGACGGATTCATCCTGATACCATTTTCAGCAGTCCGATCTGTGAGAGATTATATCGTGATAGATCGAAAAGAGGCGGTAAGAAGTAGTGCTGAAGAATAGGCTTCTATTTTTACCCCTGTTTCTTCCTCTGTTTTTAATACTGGTTATCCTTCCATTTCTGATACTGTTTTTCATAGTATTTACTGGATTTACTGTAGGAAACCTACTGGGTATCTCTCCTGAAAACACCATCCTCATTTTCTTACTCATAGCTATTGGTAGTTTCGTCAATATTCCCGTGGTAGAGGTCAAAACCAGAGAGACGGACTATCATCCGTTTTCCATATTTGGATGGTTATACAGAGTTCCAAGAGTGAGAAAAACTGTTATTGCAGTCAATTTGGGTGGGTGCGTAATTCCATCAGTATTGTCTATATATTTCTTGTCAAGCATGCCCCTCCAGATGTGGCTACCTTCCATATCACTGATATCACTGATAACGTACTTCAATGCTAAACCTGTAAAGCATGTGGGTATAGCAATACCAATGCTTCTACCTCCAGCAGTATCAGTTTTTGTTTCTTATCTCATTATTCAGGCTCTGAGCCTTTCTATGTTCTTTCTCCCGCGGTTAGCATTTTCTGCTGGAGTCCTCGGAGTTCTTATAGGGGCTGATATCCTCCACCTGAAAGATGTGACTCGAATAGGACCAGCAGTTGTCAGTATTGGAGGTGCCGGTACATTTGATGGGATATTTCTTACCGGTATATTTGCTGTGCTTTTATCTGCTTTCTTTCTTCCTATATAATCTCCAACCATAATTGCCTGATTTTAAATAATCACTGTATAGATATTCCGAATATTTCAATGGTGAATTCCCAGAATTTTCAGACATTAACAGGCATAGATATCCGACCTATTAAAATTATAAAGCTAAGCTTTACAAATTGTCAACATACATTGACAAAAGTAAGAGACTATCACACTAACTCTGCCACCTGCCTCATCTCAGGCACTACTGCTGTAATACCCTGTTTTTCGAGACTTAGAGCGAGATTTCTGCTTATATCCATCTCCCCATGAACAACAAAGGCTCTCCGAGGATCACATGCCCGACTCCACTCAAGGAGAAAATCTTTTCCTGCATGGGAAGAAAAACCATTGATGGTATATATTTTGGCACGAACCGCCACCTCTTCTCCATAGATTCTCACTTTCTCCGCTCCATCCACTATCCTCCTACCGAGAGTTCCTTTAGCCTGAAATCCTACAAAAATCACCCCACATTCTTCCCTCCACAGGTTATGCTTCAGATGGTGTTTAATCCTTCCTCCCGTGCACATACCACTTCCAGCAATGATTATGGCCCCTCCATCAATTTCATTAATCTCTTTCGATTCTTCTACATCTCTTGTATATGTTAACCCCCGAACTCTGAAAGGATCACTGAACATGAGAGCTTCCTTACTGTACAGTTCTGGATGAGCAGAATATACGCTGGTGATATCTATAGCCAGCGGGCTGTCCAGAAAAATCTGACAATCAGGAAGATCTCCTCGCTCCTGCAGTAAACGAAGAGCATAAAGGAGTTCCTGTGTCCTTTCAAGAGCAAACGAAGGAATAAGAACATTTCCCCCTTTTTTAAAGGTTTCGTGGATTGCCGTGTTAAGTTCATCAATGGACTCTTTCATGCTCTTGTGGTTTCTATCCCCATATGTAGATTCAATTATCAAATAGTCGGTTTTCCCGGGCAATTCTGGATCCATAATGGCTAGACTCCCTGGCTCTCCCAGATCTCCTGAAACAGTAAGAGAGAGATCCGACTGGATATTAACGAAAGCTGACCCGAGAACATGTCCTGAATTATACAGAGTTATTGTGATATCACCAAGATTCATGTGTTTACCATACTCTACCTTTTTCCACTCGAGATTTAGGCAATCTTTAACGTCCTCATGGGTATAAACTGGATAGACAGGTTTTAACCCTTTCCTAAGATTCCTCCTGGTCTGGGTTTTTGCTTCTTCTTCCTGTATTTTGGCAGAATCATATAGCATGTATTTCACCAGCTCTCGGGTAGGAGAAGTTGCATAAACAACTCCTTCAAATCCCTTTTTCACCAGTTTTGGAAGCAAGCCAGCATGGTCAAGGTGGGCATGAGTGAGTATCACAGCATCTAGAGAGGCTGGATCGAATGGGAAATTACCATGATTGTTTTTTTCCATGGAACCCTGAAACATCCCTACATCAACCGCTATTTTTATGTTATCTTCAATCATAAAACACGAACCAGTGACAGTTCGAGCAGCCCCATAAAAACCAACTTTCATAAGGGTGGAGTGGTTTTCAGAGATATATACAATTTTCTCTTCATACAACACTTTCAGAAGTTGTATTTTAAGAGAAAGATTATTGTATGTCCTCTTGGCCACCAATATAAGTTACCGTGAACATCCATCACATACACTGATTATAAAAATTGTAATTCCTGTTTCCAGTGGAATACCAGGAGGTGAAAATTTTTAATATGTCAGAGAGTATAATATCCGTGTCCTACCCATACCAAAAGGTATTTGATATGAGGTGATGGGGTGGAACGAGCTTTAACCGGTATTGACAAGCTGGATGAAATCCTGAAGGGTGGAATTCCTGTTCCTTCTGCACTTCTAATTCTGGGAGAGGTTGGAACCGGGAAGAGTGTTATCTGTCAGCAGTTCATATACAAACAGGCAAAAATGGGGATTCCGTGTGCTTATTTCTGTATTGATCATTCTCCTGAAGACGTGAAAGATAACATGAGAAGTCTTGGATGGGATCCTGTTGAATTCGAAAACAGTGGCTTGATTAAATTTGTGGATTTATTTGTTGGAAGAGAAAAAGAGTCAAAGAAGGAGTACCAGGGAGACCCACATAATTTAGGAGAGCTAATATCTATTTTAAGAAAATTTGTTAAAGATAGTGATCGATTTGTGGTTGATTCTATCTCCTCGATAGCATTTCTACACGGTGAGAGAGAGGCCTATGACCTCGTGCAGAAAATTCATGGATGGATATGGGACGATAAAAGTGTTGGTGTAATAAATGCTGTGAAAGGTATGCACTCTACCAGTTTTGAGATTGCCATACAGCAGGCTCTGGGGAACGTTCTCATTTTGGAAATAGATGAAGAGAGTAGATATCTTCATGTTGCAAAAACTACCCGAACAGCCCATCTGACCGGTAGATTTGGTTTAGAAATAGATGAAGACGGAATCAGGATTCTGTGATTAATAGTCGCCTATAGGTACACATTTCAGAAATTTACAAAGGACTAAAATTCCAGTTTTATCAACGTGAGTTGATAATTTGTCAAGATATCCTCGACAATTTTTCAAATACTTTGATTTCTAAAGTTTTTAAGAAGATGTGTGCACTCATGAAATATTGTGATACTAGTCATCAGTCTGTTCTAAATAAACAGAATAGAAGCATTTTCAGCTTTATCCAAAAACTCAGCCATTCCCATAACTCCCTCTACTTCATCAACAAGATCGTCTAACTCCAAGTTAAACAAACTCATTGAACCAGAACATGCAAAAATTTTCACACCCACCTGTTTTGAGAGATTTGCCATTTCTCCAATTGGCCTTACGAGACCCCGTTCCATAGCTGAATGAATGAACCTATCTTCCGTGTCATTACTTATATCATTCTCAATCGCATCTCTGGTAAATTTCTGCAAGGCCCCGTAAGTCAGGAAGATGATCACTTCTTCTCCCATCACTGCAGCAGAAGACGCAATAGATAAGGCATGATAAACCTTCCACCAGTCTCCACTATGCAGTATAATAGCCAGTTTTCTCATTTCATCCCTCCACAAAGGGATTGTCGAATTGAAGAATACTCTCTGCCACTTCAGGCCTCATTATCTCTCCAGGGGGTTTCTTTTTGCTCATAATCATTTCTCTGATCAGGGTTCCGCTGAATTTAAAATTCTGACTATGAGGACATACCAACTCACTTACAACCCCAAAACATTTTTTACAGTAATTGAAACTTCTGACAAACACGGGCTGGATTTCCAGATCAGGGTATTCTCTGAATATCTCATGAGCCGCATAAGGACTATAGTAATCTCCAACTCCCGCATGATCCCGACCTACGATAAAATGAGTACATCCAAAATTCTTTCTAACTATGGCATGGAAAATGGCCTCTTTCGGCCCGGCATATCGCATTTCTGTCTTCCAGATACCCAGTAAAACGAGATTCGGGGGGAAATATTCTCTTATCAGCACTTCATATGCTTGGATTATCACATCATCTCGGAAATCACCTTTTTTCTTTTTCCCTATCACAGGGTTGATAAACAGGCCTGTCCTCTCATTGGTCTGGATTTTCAGACTCTCCAATGCTGTTTTTTGAACACACTCGTGACCAACATGAGGAGCATTTCTTGTCTGAAAGCCAACCACATATTTCCATCCATTCTTCCTAAAATACTCACGGGTTTGAGTAGGTTTGTAATCATACCGACTGAATCTTTCGTCAACACTTCTGAGAAACTTAATTTTTCCTCCGATGAAAATATCTCCTCTCTTAAATACACTGGCTACTCCAGGATGTGCCATATCATCTGTTCCAAATACACTCTTACAGTACTCTTTTTTACCATAGGAGTAAATATCTTCGATTTCGATTACTCCTGCAATAACCCCATGATGTAAGATAGCAACACTGTCACCTTCAGTAATTTCCTCATTTACAAGCTGTTCCTTGGTGGTATCGAGTACAATAGGAATGGTCCACGGGAGATCATTGGGCAATCTTCCCCTCTCTATAACTGATGTCAGCTCTTCTTCCATCATAAAGCCTTGAAGAGGGCTGTAAAGACCGTGAGCGATATTTTCGATGTCCACAGCCACCTCTCGTGAAGCTTCAATAGTGGGAAGTTCACCTGCATCTTCTCTGTCTTTTATACTCCCTATTCTGGATACAAGCTTTCCTCCATGCGGTTTTATCATTATACCACCTTCAATCCAGTCATTCACAGATTACCTGAAATCTGTACTTTTCAATTTCTTTCCCATTCTCCCGGATTACAAATACCACATCTTTACCATCATGCCATGAGAGCATTTCCACTTTTCTGAGAGAAATATTAGAAGGAAGAGTCAAAGAGAGAGCATTGAAAGGACATATCTTCACACATGCCATACAGTGCCAGCATCGATCAGGATCTACTACAACTGGACGTCCATCAGTCAACCACAAAGTATTTGAAGGGCATATTTTCTGGCATTTTTTGCATGAGGTACATTTCTCTTCATCCAGAATCACAGGCATTTACTCCACCATCCTGACATAAGGGCGAGTAAAGATTTTAATACTCTCTCTCTTTCTTGAGTTGACAAATACCTCCCACCCTTCCTTTCTATCCGGGAAATCCGTCCTGCTCTGAAAACCGGGCCATCTGGTTTCCTTTCTGAACATCATATGATGTACAGTCAGCTCTGCTACATCGAGTTTATCTCTGACTTCATAAAGCACCTGAAGTTCAAACAGATCCTGAGCTGCCATCGTGAACTCTTTCATGCGTTGAATTTCCTTCAAGGCAGTTAAAAGACTCTTTTCGTTATACTGATAAAACCTGCTCAGACCACCAGCATATTCGTCCATAACCCTCTGGAGCCTTGATTCCACCAAGAAGGGAGAGACTCCCTCAATATCTAAAGGTTGCATAACATCATCCATGGCCTTTTCAATTACATCATCTGATATATTTGCTCTATCATTTTTAATCACATAATCTCTAATGGATCTTGCAGAGATAAGACCTTCAGCTAGGGCTCCCCCTACATGGCTCAAAGGAACTCCTCCTGATGCATCTCCTGCTGCGAACAGACCTTTCAGGCTTGTCTGCCTTTCTGTATTAATCCAAAATCCAGGCATTGCATGGCTTCCAGTAATATAAGGCTCCGCTCCCTGGATTTCTAGTGGTTCTTTAGCTGGGTTTATCTGTCTGGCAACGAGAAACAGGACAAAAATTGGCCATCCATTCAGGTATAGCTTTTTTAATTGATCAATCTGGTTTTCTGTCAGACCTCTTGTGTCTATGTAACAAGGAAACCTACCCTCCATTATTTCTTTCATGGGTGCATACACCCGAATAGGTATGGGGGCTGATTCTCCACCCATTTCTCGATATCGTACTTTCATAAATTCTTCATTCAGTGAATTGATCATCGGGGCATTGAAACCAACAGCAGTTACACCAATGGGAGCATTGATGTCTTTAATTCGTATTGGTGCAAAACGCATTTCAAAAGAGGTCATTTCAGCTCCTGCTCTGATACCCATGGCATATCCACTTCCAGAGTTGGAAGGTGGATACCATGGGATAGTATAGGGTCTATAAATGCCTGAGGCTCCACCAGTAGCCACCAGCACAGATTTACTCTTTATCCCATAGAGTTGTCCTGACTCGACGCTAAAGGCTAAAACNCCCCAGCCACTACCTGAACTTTTCACCAGATCCACTGCAACAGTTTTTTCCAAGATAGTGGAATTTTCTTTTGCCATAGCTGCCAGAATGGGTTTTATTTTCTCTCCCCTAATCCTTAAACCCCATCTACCCTGCTTTGCATACTTTCCGTTTTCTTTCTCTATGTAAAGACCGTAATCTTCCAAGATAGAGACAGCCTGGGGAGTTTCTTTTATCATACTGAGAGCAAGATCTTCTCTCAGTATCCCCATTCCTTGAAACCTAATCCATCGAACAAACTCTTCTGGCTTCTCCCCATCATGAAGATACGAATAAATGGCATTTACTCCTGGAGCAAGACATCCTGATCTCTCTATCGAGCTTTTCTCCACAATAACAACATCAAGGTCTTTCCGAGAGGCTTCATAGGCTGCGATACACCCTGCTGTTCCTCCTCCAACTATTATGAGATCGGTATTTAGCACTTCCATTTATTTCTTCACCACAATGTGCCACTGTCCGTTGGATTTTTTCACTTCTACCTCATACCCCTTTTTCCGGAGGGCGATAGGCACATCTCTGGCAGACGGAGGGTTGTCTGTGATGACTTCAAGGATGCTCCCTTCTCTCAGCTTTTCGAGAGCTAACTGGCTCAGTATCTGAGGAAAAGGACAGGTCTGTCCACGAACATCCAGAGTATATTCTCCTTCACTTTTCCGTTCAAGCTTGGGTTCCTGCATTTAGGTCACCTCCACTAGTTTTTTTATTTCTGTATCGCTCAGCTTTTCAAGAAAATCAACAAATCTAATTTCAGACTCATTTTTCAGCTTTATTTTGTACTGTTCCAGCAGTTTATTAAGGACGTTTACTACATTTTCAGCTGGGACTCCTTCTGCAACCCGTCTACCAATACTCCCGTTTTCCAGCTTCCCTCTTAGGTAGATATCATATCCCTGTTTTACACTTCCATTCACCCTGATGAGTCTGCCCTCGAGACCTACACTGGCGATTACACTATATCCACAGTTATTCGGACAGCCACTCACTCCGATCTTAAAATCCTGATTCACGAATATGTTCGGGTAACTGGTTTCAAGATGCTCAACGATATCTCTTACAATTTCTTTTGAGTGGTATTCTTTTGTTTTACCACAGAAATCTGAAGCACATCCCACTGCTGTCCATTTTGGGATGATTCCTTTGAGGACCACACCTTCTTTGCCAAGTTCTTTTAACAGCCCTTCTTTGTCTTCTACATTCACAATTATGAGATTTTGAAATGTTGTAAGCCGTAAATCTCCAGTACCATACTCCTCAGCAAGCCCAGCATACCACTCCATTATATCGGAAGATAGCTTCCCGCCAATCAGTGGAACGCAGACATAATATCTCTCATCCTTCTGTTCACCAACTCCTGTGTGCTCTATCCATTCTCTCGATACATCACCATGATAATCTTCCAATTTTCGACCAAGCTTCTTCTCTATCATATTACGTAACCCATTCACTCCAATCTGGTCAAGGAGATATTTGAAACGTGCCTTTGCTTTGCTCTCTCTGTTTCCATGATCTCTGAAAATCTCAACTGTTGCAACAGCAACATCAAACACTTCTTCCTGTGACAGAAAAACTCTCAGAGGTTTGGCTAATGTCGGACCTGGTAAAGTTTTACCTGCCCCACCTCCAGCCAGAACTGTAAATCCTATCTCTCCATCATGAACTACCGGTATGAAAGCCATATCATTGATTTCTGCTCTTGTACAGTTATACATACACCCTGAGATTGAAAATTTAAATTTTTTAGGAAGGTCTAAAAAGTCCTCATTACCGGTGAAAAATCTAGTAAGTTCTTTAATTACAGGATATCCATCTATCAACTCGTCTTTGTTAACACCTGAAAGGGGGCATCCAACGATATTTCTCACATCACCATGTCCTGCTCCAGGAAAGGCTTGGCCACACATATCAGTAGTAAATCCCATCTTTTCCAGCCTTTCGAAGATATCAAGGGCATCATCTCCTTCTATCCAGTGTAGCTGAATGTCCTGTCTGTCTGTAATCTCAGCATACCCTCGACCATACTCTCTGGAAAGTTCTGCAATCCCTTTAAAATACTCTGAAGTAATAACCCCCCCTGGAATCTTTATCCTGAGAAAGTGAAGTGATCCCATTCCGTTGTCTCTTCCTAAAGAGTACCTCCCCATGAATCTCATTACTTTTTCCATCTCTAACTCCATTTTCCCACCACAATATTTATATGTGTTAACAGTGTTAACACTTTCACGGTGTTAACTATATAAAAACTTATCGGTGGCGATGAGAGCATGGATGAGGTCTTACTATTTATAGGTTTTGCAGTCGGAATGGCAGTGGGTATGACAGGGATGGGAGGAGGGTCTCTCATGACTCCCGTGTTAATACTCCTCGGAGTACAACCATCTGTTGCAGTAGGTACTGACCTCATATATGCATCCCTCACCAAATTTACTGCAACCTTATTCCATCACAGAAAAAGGAACATAAGTCGAAATCTGATACAGCTTATGATTCCAGCTAGCCTTGGTGGAGCGATTGGTGGATGGTATCTCTTAAAGATGCTCGAGGACCATTATGGAATCGAGGCTGTTAATACCCTTATTTTAATTGCCGTTGGAGGAATTCTTGCCATTGTATCCATTATAATGGTGTTGTCAGCTTTAAAACGTTTTCTGCGAACTGAATGTGAAATCTGTGAAATTAGCTGTTCCAAGTATAAAATGGATAGTACAGATAAATGGAAAATTCTTGGAATGGCTTTTCTTGTAGGAATTGCTGTTCAGCTTTCCTCTGTAGGGAGTGGAGTATTGCTGGGATTTGCCCTTCTTGCTACAACAAGAATCCATCCTCGTTTGATTGTAGGAAGTGATATTGTTATAGGGCTACTGCTGACAGCAGCTGGTGGACTGCTCCATTATCAGCTTGGAAATGTAGATATCCTTATGGCTTTAAAGCTCTTCACCGGATCTATTTTTGGAGTATATATTGGCACTTCTCTGAATTCCAGAATTAATGCTAATACGTTAAGAACTGTTTTATCAACCACCATATTTTTTTCAGCTGTTATTACTCTTGGAAAGGTTTTCTTATATTAACAGATATAGAAAAGTTTAAATAAACTTTATCATGTCGAATTCACCTTGTTACTGGGATGTATGACATATGAAAGACCATTATGACAAAAACATTCAGCTCGCCATACTCGCGGTGCTCACCGCCTTTGTTGGAGCTATGTGGGGGATGGAAAGAGCTCTTTTACCCTTAATTGGCAGAGAAGAATTTTTGATATCATCGACTATGGTTACTCTGTCCTTCATTATAGGGTTTGGACTTTCGAAAACTCTGGCCAACTTAGTCGCAGGGAATCTGATGGACAGAGTAGGAAGGAGGAAAGTAATGATCCTCGGATGGATCATAGGAATACCAGTGCCCTTCCTGATCATATTTGCTAATAGTTGGGCTTGGATAGTGGTTGCAAATCTATTTCTGGGTGCAAATCAGGGATTGTGTTGGTCCACAGCCATTCTGATGATGATGGACTTGATGTCCTCACGTAAAGGATTGTCAACTGGATTTAATGAATTCGTGGGATATACCGGAGTTTCTTTAGCTACCTTTTCCACTGGCATAATAGCATCTGTATACGGTCCGAGGCCTTTCCCATTTTTTATTGGTGTTATTCTCTCATTTTCTGGTTTTTTAATTTCTCTCTTTTTTCTTAAAGATACAGTGTTTTTTGTAAAAATGGAAGAGGAAGAGACAAACACTTTCCCCTCATATACCGTAACCACAGCCTTTAAAACATCTATACAGGACCGTACTCTGATCAGCTGCAATATGAACGGTATGATTACAAAGATTAACGATGCTACCGTATGGGGAATCTTTCCCCTTTATTTTGCTTCAAAAGGGATGAGTGTAGAGATGATAGGTAGTCTTGTAGCCCTTTACCCCATGGTATGGGGCATCGCTCAGTTTGGTACAGGGGCCTTGAGTGATTATATTGGTCGAAAACCTCTTTTAGTCCTAGGAATGTTTGGCCAGGCACTGGGGATGCTACTAGTGTTGCTGGGGAGAGGCCATCTTTACTGGAGTATCGGAGTATTCTCTCTTGGACTGAGCACTGCAATGGTATATCCCACTCTGATTGCAGCAATTGGTGACAGAGCTCATCCAGCCATTAGAGCCTCAGAAATCGGTATATATCGGTTCTGGCGTGATGGAGGATTTATTGTAGGGGCCTTTATCTCAGGTTTACTGGTCGATCTGAGTGGCTTTGGATGGGCTATTGGAGTCATCGCCGGACTTAATGTATTATCGGGTATGACAACATATAATTTCATGGAAAGAGAGATATATCAGGCATACCTACATCCGAGTTCAGGATAATCATCGCAATAGATGAATATTCCCTATATTCACTCTCTTGAGATGTTGTTTTGCTTTTTCAAAGCACTCAAACACTTGCTTTTTAGGTGTTACAGGCAGATCACTCATATAAAACTGAGGATGAAAAACTAAGAGGCTGTAAGGAATTTCTGGATGTACTGAGGCGATGAACCTAGCTATACAGTCCACCTCCTCTGCATCAACATAATAAGGAACAAGAAGTGTTGTGGCAGTCAAAATCGGTACCTCTGAATCTGTATAATGCTGTCCCACCATCTGAAAATTTTCCTTTACCGTCGAATTATCCTTTCCGGTCAGAACCATATGAAGATTTGGGTTCCATGCTTTGAGGTCAAATTTTATTATTCCCCCTGTTTCAAGAGAGATTTTTGTAGCTTTCTTCACAAATTTTCTATTTCCTGAACCATTCCACTCCCAGCATATTCTAACCTGCCTATCGACTTCTGCAATCAATCTTTCACTCACATTGAGCGCAAAAGGAAACTGAGGTTCAGGAGATCCTCCAAAAAAACACACACATGCTATTCTATCATTGTCTGCAACATATTCTACAAATTGATTGGCAGAGACCCTTTTTCCCTCATGGATGTATTTATGAGTGTAATTCTGACAGAAAAGACAGTTAAAACTACAACCATAGAAAAACACTGCCAGATTGTATTTTCCATACTCTCTGGATCCGGGACAGAACCACGAGGCACAACAGTTGGTTGGAAGAGGATCGAGATACATGTGAAGAATTCCCATTTCGCGTGTAGTCAAAGATACAAGACGTTTATCAGCCACTGAACGAAGTCCACAGTATCCACTTTCACCTTCATCCATGCAGCATGAGTTAGAACACATGGTACATTTCAGAGTCCCTTTTTTTGGAACATCTAGAGGTAGAGAGAACTTTCTTCTCGATTCTGCATGAACTCCTATAGCAAGTTCTGGGGCTACATTCTTTTTTGAACATGGTGGGCAGATGCCAATTCTAAAAGTATCTGATTGGCAACTTGCGCATTTCATCATCATGATATGTTTACAACTCACCGTTAATAGGCCTTATGTCTTCAATTACCAAAAGATTATTCACCGCAAATATTCACCACAAAAAAATCAGTAATAGTCAAAAGAGAACAGATAAGCAAAAAGATTATACTGAATAACGTCGGACTAAAGGGTATGATTGAGATAGTGTATGATTATATATATGAACTGATTGCCCTGATAATAATTCTTCTGTTATTTGCCTACCTCACACGAATGAGTCGAAAGATTTCTCGGATTGAAGAGAAAATAGGGACTTTGATATCTCAGACCCATGGAGTGAAAGAGGAAGTGGAAATAATCAGAGAGTATGCTCATCACGTCTCACGAGATACTTCTTTTATAAAGGGTGCTCTGAGACGAGAAGAGGACCAAGAGTGAGTGATACATATAACGTTGGTTAATAACTTAGCTATTTTCATAGCACTTTCATTCTAGATCTATTTTTGATCTGACGACTTTCTATAAATATAGAGGACTTCTTTACGATTAATGGTGGCAGCCCTCTTATTCAGTATGAATAGGGAATAGGGGTACTAGGTAATCGATTGTATCGTTCTGTTTTAAGAAATCTATTCTACAGGTTGCATTTCCTGAACTCCTGAATTAAAGATTGATAAGAGATACTAGTAAAGATTAAAATATCAATGCGTAATCCACGAACATAATTCCCTCCATGGAATTTCAATTTCTTAATTGATATTGTCAACAGATGTTGACGACTTATAAAACTACGTTCTACAAAATCCAAGAAGTTTTCAAATGAAAACCACTCTGAGATGTTGTCTGACTAAATTCTCACCATCTGAGCGTGAGGGACATTCTGGATCCTCAACACCTTATCTTCATCTATAATGTTTGCCTCAATGGCACACTGAACAGACTTCTCTCCAGTAATATTGGCAATGGTTGCCATTTTTAAAGCTCGAATGACTTCTTCTCGGCTAACCGTGGCGTTTCCATAAAAATTTTCAGTAATTTCCAGAATAAGTTCTCCTTCGACAAAAGTTTTCCCAATCAGATCTGCATCACACACTGCCACTAAAATTTCTGAGCCCTCTCTGTATACTTTCAAACAATAACTCATAGCTCACCCTCAAAAGATCTCGTGCAAAGAAGTACATTAAGGCTTCTTTCAATCAAGTTCATCCACCTTAGTTCTCCACATGGATGAGATCATAGTTGCAACTTTGGGGTTTTTGAATCTGGATATGAGAGTAAAATCCCTCGGATAACCAATCAATGGGTCCATGTATCCTTCCTCCGGATTAACAACCCATATCTTGATGTCATTTCTTTTTAATACCTCGGACTGTCTTCGGTAAAATCCTATGAAGGATTCCACAGTTCGCTCAGTTGGTACCGTAATAACATATTCTCCTTTGATTTTTTTCCTTATGGCTACATGAGCATTTATATTGCTCTCCATGGACTCTATACCGCTCTCTATATATATCACATATTCATAAGGCTTTTTTTCACAGAAAAGAAATATTCCATTGTAGATTAGCTTATAATCTGAAAAAAATTCTTCAATAATTCTCTTTTGCATTTCAATTGAGCTTTCTTCATTGGAAACTTTTAGATGCCTTTTCACCGCCGATGCCACATTTTCTCTGGAGGGGATAGTGCCATGAGCGTGGAAATACTTTATTCCATCTATTTCGATTGACTCAGAAAGATAAGGAAGCTTGACAGAGACAGGATGGGCAGTAATTCCTTCAAAAACTTCTTCAATCATAGACGGGAGATCTGTTGTCTTCTCAAAAATACCACTCATTCCAGATCTAAATAAACCGAGTTTGATCAACCATCGAAGTTCTTTTTCAGAGTAAATGGTCTCCCTCAACTGTCCTGATAGTGATTCCATGATCTCTTGCATGAATAAAAATGCTCTAGATGACATAAAATACTTTTTCGGGTTGTTACTTCTAATTAAAAATGTCGGTATTCTCCACTCTAACTCCTACAAAACAGCAATATTGAAAAATAAAGAGAACCTCCTCCTATGGCTGGAAAGATGGTTACACGATCTCCATGCCTCACTTTTGTTTTTCTGAGTTCAGATGGATGGATGAGATGGTCATTGATAGAGAACTGATAAAAAAATCGGTCTTCATCTCCTCTCAGTTCTTCACTGATATTCGGGTATTCCTGTATCAACATCTCAATCACATCATACAGAGTGTATTCTTCATCAGACAATTCCAGAAGTATTTCTGATTTACCAAGCTTATCCTTCAGGAGAATATCTCCCATCAATTTTATGGTGACCTTCATATCAAAGATGCTCCATTCTTTTTACAACTTCTGCGTACTTTTCTACAGATGCCCTCCTTTTTCTCTGATTAGCCAAGGATGCATCAACCCATTCAATGGCTCTTGTTTTGCAGAACCTGGCACATGCTGGATCTCCGTGACAGAGGTGACACTTGATAGTTTTGTTTGTTACTGGATCAACAGCACACCCTCCAAGAGGGCAAGAGATTACACATGTTCTGCATCCCATACATTTGGAATAATCAATCACTTTAGCCCCTGTTTCATCATTGACATATATGGCATTTACTGGGCAGACTTCCATACATATGGGCTCTTCACACTGCATACATACCATGGGAAACTCATAACCTTCGAACACATCTTTGATAACAGAAATCCTGGACCTTGCTGGATTTATCGTACCTTCGTTCTTAAGAGTGCAGACTATCTCACACGTCCTGCATCCTGTACATCTCTCTGGACTAATTAAAAGAATCTTGGACATTTACTCCACCTCAGGGAAATTCTTTTCAGGTTTCTCTATTCCCAGTCTGGCTAACGTATCTTCTGTCGGGATACCATTGGCATCCCAGCCATGCTGAGCATAATAGTCGTCCAGCATTTTCTCATACTTATCTCTGTCAAGCTTTCGCCCTTTCATGAAGGGTAAGCCTCTTTTATTTGCCTCGTTGAAATATCGCTCTGGGGGATAATCGTCTTTCCTGCTCATACCATTCATAACATTGAACATTCTCTCCAAGGTGTAGTTTCTCTCTCCAATTACCATCAGATCTTCCTTCGATATCTCCAGACCCGTCGCTATTTTAATCAGTTTGGAATAATCCTCAAATTTAGGAGAAGTAGGACTGTTAAAGACTGTCTGAAACTTACATATACCAAGGGAATCGACCACATTGTACAGCAGTTCATGCCACCATACCATGATACCTTTCCCCTCATAAGAAGTGAAATCATTGCTTACTTTGTAACCATACAGGCTCTCAAGAAAATCTTCAGGTAGCTGGAACAGATCTATGGCCGGTCTGCTTCTCAGATGATCCGCTCCTCTGGTCGAGGTAGCAATTCCAAGTGAAAAGCTCGGTATACCTCTCTCATCAGTATGAAGATTAGGATGCCCCTTCACATGAATGGCATAATAGCCTGTCTCTTCCCCAAAATGGGAAATGGCTTCTTTAAAGCCTCGAGCCAGCACATCTCCAATGCCCTCTCTTTCCACTATCATTCTTGCAAGTTCAAGAACAGCATCTTGATCACCCCATTCCAGTTTTAATCCCCCTGTATCCTCGTCAGTTATGTACCCCCTTTGATAGAGCTCGAAAGCCCAAGACATAACTGCTCCGAGGGATAGGTTGTCTACACCCCACCTGTTACATGCATCATTACCTTTTATTACAAATTCCCAGTCATTACATCCAACCAGAGTCCCAAAGGTTCCCATCATGGTGTATTCAGGCCCTTCTCCAAAGACTCCGGCATATTTCCCTTTATCTATTTTAACCCGATGTCTGCAATGAACAGAACATCCAAAGCATGCCACCATTTTAATGGAATATGGAGTTAAATTCTCTGCCTCAAGGGGTTTCCCATCTTCTCCAAGTGTATTGTACTGCCAGTTCATAGTTCCTATAAACCCTGTAGTGCTGGACACATCATACAGCAATGGAGTGCCAAGCCTTCCAAGAGTTTTAGCCCATCTGCTACTGTAAGCCCTCTTGTTTATCTCCGCAAAATATTCCAACAATCCTTCAGGGTCATGGACATCCAGATCCATGGTGCCTCTACAAGCTATAGCTTTAAGATTCTTGGATCCCATCACAGCCCCGGTACCACCTCTGCCCCCGGCATTCTTAATTCCAGTCATCACATTGGCAAAAGCTACCTGATTCTCACCAGCAGGACCTATTACCAGTGACTCGACCTGTTCATCACCATGTTCTTCCCGTATCGTGGTTTGGGTGTCAAAAACGTCCATACCCCATAAATGAGATGCATCAAGAATCTCTACCTCTCCGTTATTGACAAACAGGTAAACAGGGGTTTCTGCTCTACCCCTGATTATAAGATGATCAAATCCAGCATACCTCATCTCAGGAGAGAAAGCACCTCCCATGTTAGAGTCCCCAACTCCACTAGTCATTGGATTTTTGGTAGCAATGTTGGTTCGGCCTGACCCTGGGGCTGGCAGTCCGGTTAACAATCCTGCACCTACTGCCAGAATGTTCTCCGGATCATAAGGTCTTACTTCAGGAGGGACATTATTATACAGATAGTACCAGTTAAGTCCTCTCCCACCCAGGTGCTTTAATCTCAGTTCTTTGGGTATATCCCTATATACAACCTTTCCCTTAGTTAGATCTACAAAAGCTACTTTTCTTTTTAAAACCATCTTTTCACCTCAGGCAGGCCCCTGAACTTTGGGTTGTTCAGGATCGACCCATGAAATTCTCCATTTAGAGCCGCAATGGTCACATTCGGCTATGTTCTGGCCTTTCTTTACTTCAAATCTGTTCCTACAGTTCAAACACCTTGCATGCAATTTATCGGTCATGATGTTTTCCTCCTTTACATCTTTCGACCTATTACCATAATTTGCTTACACTTTAGTCAATCTTATATGTTCTACATTTCCATTATAAATATGTTATTATCTTTGATTTGTTAACTCTTCATAGTCAAAAGATAATAAAATATTTATTTTCCACCATCCATTTTCGGATGTATGAACGCTGATTATGTAATCATAGGAAGCAGTGCTGCCGGCGTAAGCTGTATTTCTGCCATCCGAAGACACGATCCTAAAGGAACAATAATAACAGTCACAAAAGATAGATACCCTCCCTATACTCCACTTTTCCTTGCCGACTACATCATGAAAGATATAGAGGAGAAAGATCTTTTCTTCAAGGGAATGGATTTCTTTGAGAGAATGAATGTAACGGTTCTTAAAGGTAAAATCGCAGAACAAATTGATCCACAGACAAAAGAACTGATTCTCGAAAACGGAGAAAAAATAAAATATGGGAAGATCCTTATCGCAACAGGAGGTTATCCTTTTATTCCTCCAATTAAAGGGGTGGACAAAAAAGAAGTTTATACACTCCAGACTCTTGACGATTCAAAGAAAATAATCGAAAAATCAAGAGATGCCAGTAAGGCTGTTGTAGTAGGAGCTGGGCCCATAGGTCTTGAGGCTGCCTATGCCCTCAGAAAACTTGGTCTAGATGTAGTGGTCGTGGAACTGCTGGATAGGGTTCTTCCACTTATGCTTGAAAAAGAGGCAGCTGACATGATTATGAAAGAGTTTACCGACATGGGCATCAGGATCATCCTTGGAACGGGAATTGAGGAAATCACCGGTGATAAACATGTGAATGGAGTGGTAGCTGGAAAGGAAGAGATCTCGACAGATCTGGTGATAATGGCAACAGGTGTTAGGCCCAACGTCGAAATGGCCAGAAATAGTGGTATAGAGGTTAATAAGGGCATCATAGTTAATAGAATGATGGAAACTTCTGTAAAAGATATCTATGCTGCCGGAGATGTTGCAGAGGCCGAAGATGCTTTTGGAGATGTGTGTCTAACCCCAACCTGGGTTAACGCTGTGAGGCAAGGAGAAGTGGCAGGTTTGAACATGGCTGGCTTGACTATTGAGTACGAGGGATCTATCAGGGTCAACATTATGAAGGGGATTGGAACACCTGTGGTATCTTTAGGGCACACCTCTGCAACTCTTAGGAACACAGAATATGAAGAGGAGGAATTCAACGGAAGAGGCATATATCGGAAAGCATTTTTTGATGGGAAATGCCTTCTTGGTTTTCAGTCCGTAGGTAGTCATAAGGACATAAGGCTGGCAGGTATGCTTCAAATTCTAGTGAGAAAACGCATTCCTGTGGAGGATAGACGAGCTCTTGTGAGAAAGGGGCACCTGGTGGTAAAGAATATACCTGAACTATACCACAAAGCTAGGGCAGATACTTTGAAAAGTACAGTATTGAATTGAACTCCCTCTACAATCCAAGTGCATCTAGGTAATATTCAAGGTTATTGAGAAAATCGTTTAATCGAGTATAAGGTACTATTATACAGCCTGAATGGAGATATATTTCCTCTTCAATATACGTCACGAGAACTGGAATTACTCTTTTATCCACGACCTTCTGGAATTCATTACATCTCTCTACATGCTTTTCTGCTTCTTTTTTTATCTGTGAGAGTCTATACCGCTGAGGTCCATATAGCTTACAATCAATCCCGAGATATAAGCCGTATCGAAATGCCACAACATCAATTTCATATTTCTGGTTGGTTTTGAAAACCTTCCTCAGAGATGTTTCGAAGGAATGTTGCTTTAGAATTTCTTCCACATTTTCTTCAAATTCCTGCCATGTAAGCTCTTTCATAACCTTTATAAAGCCTTGGATAAGGATTCACCTTTCTTCTGAAGGAAGGCTTCAATCAGTCCCAAGTTGCCAACTACCATTACATCTCCTGCTGGATTGGCAAGAGTTCCGTGATAACCCTGCGAGAAGTAAATATCAGAATTTGGCCCCGTAACAACAATTTCTTTAGGCTCAACGACTTCGAACACAGCACACCCATGACCTCCATCTTCGAACACATCTCTATTAGTCAGTTTTCCAGCAATAAATCTAGCAAAAAAATCTCCAACATCTCTATTTCGAATAATGGAAGTATGATGCTCAAATAAGGAATATACTTCCATATCCTCCCCAATAACACCCCCAACTGTATGACCGTTTCCAAAATTGACTATCAAAGCAGGAAAAGTGTCTACAGAAAGCCAAGCTCCTATCATCGACGAAAATACCGTGTCCATAACATATATCTCTCCAGAAAGATACTCATAGAGACTCTTCATTCTGCTAAAATAATCAGGCAATGTGTTCTTGGAAAAAAGAAAAGCAGAAAGTCTGGAGTTCTTTTTCAGAATTTCCTTAAATTTGGCAAATCTAAATTTCCTATTACTAACATCTGGAGAGAAACCATGATCCTGGACAGCTATTAAAGCAATATCAGGCCACGGCTCATATATCCTTTCCAAAATTTCTCTAATAATAGACTCATCCACATCTTTAAGAACAACTTCCTTAACGGGCTTATCAGGCTCTTCAAACTTCACACCCCATCGCAACACTTTATCAAGATCGTCAGAAAAAGTATATGCTGCCTGTTTCTCTGCATAAACGTCTAAACCAGCTTTAAGATGGTTTTTCACAGCCATTGTCACCGCTCCACCACCCATAATGTATCCCTTTAAATAAACCGGCATACTCTGCTCTGTGGCCTGTGAGATCTCCCTGCTCTTTATGATGGTGGGAGATGGTAAAATTAGCTTTGGACAGTTCTGTAACTTCCTTGATGGATCATATAACAGTATATCTTGGGTTCCCATGCCTATATCCATTGTAAGAATCATGGTACCATAGGCTGAATTATTGTTGCTATGCCCACGTGGGTGTTGTCGGCCAGATATTCTTTTATCAGATCAACAGTCATATAATCAACAATTTTCAGAAGTTTCTGCTTTTCTTCCCTTGCAGGAAAGATCTCAAGAGATCTTTTTGCTTTTTCCACATGTTCCCAGATCCTTGTCAGTACCTTTCGGATTCCTCTTTCAAGCCCATACAGCTTCGTATATATCAGGGGCAAGGTTATAGATTCGAATTCAGAGCTTTTATCTTCTTGGAGCCTTGCGAATTCAAGGAAATCGTCAACAATCTGGTATGCCAAGCCGAGTTCTTTCCCATAGTTGTATAGATGACTGGCCCACTCTTTATCCTGGGAGACGATTCTACATCCAGCCCAACTACTAATAGCAAAGAGAGTGGCTGTTTTGTTCCATATACAGCGGTAATAATCCTCCTCAGTGAAGGTGTCCATCCTGACACTCTCAAGATCAAGAATCTCTCCCTCTGCCATCTTCATACCAACCATGGCAAATTCCCGTATAAGCTCCTTCTCATATCGGGAAATGAGTTCAACAGATTTAGAAATAAGGAAATCTCCGATAAGCAGTGCTATTGATTTATCATACTCCCTATGGAGACATTTCACATTCCTTCTGTAATTCCCCTCGTCGATTATATCGTCATGAACCAGTGATGCTGTATGAATGAGTTCAATTGCCAGAGCAGCATCCAGCACTTCATCGATATTACCCCCACACATTTTCCCTGAAACCATTGTTATGATAGGACGTACTCTCTTTCCCCCTGCTCGGATTATATGCTCCAGCCCTTTTTTTACTTTTGGTTCTCCATTCAGTTTTTCTACCATATTTTTCAGGGAGTTTTCTACCACTGAATACTCAACCCAGTCCTGAACCATCTGTTTAGCACCTTTTTCTATGAGGCTTTCCAAATAATATAAATGTATTCCTATTTAGATAAATTTGATGTTCAGTATGGAAGACTATCATTCAGATTAAATTCTCTAAATTCTCCATTTGCTTCCGTCATTCCACTCATCATATCTCCTATTCCCTGAATCCCAGGTGGGACAACCACTACAATGGCCGTAGTGAAATTAAAGGATGGAGGGCGGTTTTCACCAATGAGCTCACCATTAAAAGGATCTTTTACAACCTCGAACTGTCTTGTGTACTTCAGAGGATAATATCCTTCATCACCAGGTATCCCTATATTAGTTATATCCGCGATGGTAGAGGAGAGGTAATGTCCTTTGACCTGGATGATCCAGATATTGAGTGTTATAAGCCATGGTTCAGGAGGAGGTAAAATTCTAAGACCGCCATGTAAAGATGTTAGTGAGGGAAAAACACACACATTGCGTATAGAAAGCAGATACAGCTTCTTTTCAGTTCCATTTACGTTAATGCGGGTAACAGCCCCACCTTTCAGATAAGAAGGTTCCTGATAAATCTCCAGAACAACTGATTCATTGAAAAGGGTTCTATTACCTTTAAGGCGTGTAAGCTCAAAACCTCCTGTGGAGTATATGGTTATCTCTTTAGTCAGATATTCTTTTCCCTTCTCCCATCCTTCTACAACCTTTTCAATTAGAGGTACGGAGCTCAACTGGCCTTTCATGGTCGCACGGGTATCCTCAAGCCCTTTATTATAAGTCTCCTCCATTTTTTTCCCTACATAATCGATGAACCATTTTTTTGAAAGGTACATAGCCTTATCTTTTGCAGAATTGAATTGACCATTACCATCCCTGTACCTATCAGAGGAAAGCCAGTCTTCTCGATTACTGTTAAACTCCTGTAACGAAATGGAACGCATCTCTACAATGAGTTTTTCTGGATGAGAATATTCTCTGAAATCTATTTTCCCAGTGAGGTTCAGGCTCTTCTTCATGCTCGCTTTTATTTCATTCAATTCCTTTAGTATCTCTTTTCTGAGTACCGGATCGTAGTCACATACAACATTCCCATATACATGGCTTAGATTGCCATATAACATAGATTCCTTATTTGGATCATACAGCTGATTCTTTATTTTATCCACTATATCAGCCAGATTCCTATCCCCTCTATGAGGTATGAAAGGTCTTGCAATGTCATCATAAAAGCCAAGAGATTCTGAATAACGTATAATCCTGAAATTCACCACCACTTCTGTTATCTTTCTGTCTGTAAACGATGCAATATCACCATTTTTATTCCAATAATAACTTTCCCTAGTATAGATTAATTTCCATTTTTCCTTGTAGATATCTGGATATAGACCCTCGCTCTGTTCAACGAGATAGGATGTGAGCAACTCCCATTCTGTACTTCCAGATGGAAACTCGAATCCGGGATGGGGAGAATAGAGATAATAGGAGTGTTTCTTAACCTCTATGGACACGTCTGCTGAGTAAACACCTCTGATGATTTCACTTACAGTCCTGTTCATCGTCTCCAGATCAACAGCATCTACTATGGATGACAGATTCACAGTCACTTCAGACATGGATGATGTCATTTCTGGATTATTACCTGATTTAAACAGTAATTCTGTAAGATCTATCACAGCACTCATGTTACGAGTCCTGTTAAATTTTTTAATACCCCATTTCAGGGCATCTACACCTGTCTCTTTCCCTAACTCAAAGATGCCATCGACATCCACTGCTCTGAGTTTTTGATTCTGATATACAAATACTCCCAGATTAACGATTTTCTCAATATCTGAATTGCTCACCACATTGGATATTCCTTTTCCAAAATACTGAGCATACCCTTTGGTCCATGCAATAGCCCAGATCATTGGTGTTGTCATGATCAGCATTCCGGTATCATTAATTGACTCATAATATTCCTCAGCCCTCCACTCTAAGAAGGGTAATCGTGATGTTACAGTGGTTTCCAGAAAAACAGGATATTCAATAGTACTCTGATCATGATGGATGAATATTATCGTCGCCGGTATTTTCACAGTATAATATACGGTTACCGACGATGCATTATCCAGTGTCATATTGTATCTCTCGAGAGATAATCCATCCCAGTCCCCGATTCTGACATCTACGGTGTACTCTTCCCACAATAGAGGAAATCTTGATTCCAACATATCTTCAAAATACCTGTAAGTTAAATATCTCCAGTAATTTTCACGGACAGTATAATTGCCATTCTTAAATAAAGATTTGTTGTACCACACCACAATGGGATGGTTTCCAGCATAGTCTGATGCCCTTAATCCAGCGTAATTGAGGAGGGAATTTAACTCTTGAACAAGAAAAGGAATCCTTCGATCCAGTCTGTTAATTTCAGATGCTTCAATAACATCCATTGCTTTCTGGTACTCTAAGTGATTAAAGTATGCAGAAATAGTGATGGATAGAATAATCAGCAGTATCCCAATAACAGCAAATGGAATTCGGGCAAAAGAATCTTTCCAGAACCTCATGGTATTATCTCCAGATTGCCATCTTAACCGTGATGATATGTGGCTTGAAAGATGTATTGAGCCATGTGTACACTGGACCTTCTACCTCTCCCTTTTCCAGCATAACTTCTACAAGCTCGTAGATATCCCTGAACCTGCCACTGCATCATTCCTGTCTGTTACATTGGTCACAATATCATATTTCAGATCTATTAATAGGCTGGTGCTTTTCCTTCTGAATAGCTCTTCTGAAATACCACCATCTTTATAATCCTTCATTGCTGATGAAAGCTCTGCAACTACAAGAGGTAATCTCTCCGATATGATACTCTTCAAAGGACTAATGTTTACTGGAGTGAAAAGAATAGTCCTGGCATGATACTCTCCACTATAAGGTTCTCCTACCGACTTGCGAGTTACAACTCCTAATATGGGTTCGTATTCCATTGAAATATTATAGTGGTAACTTGGAGGTAAAAGACTGGACATCACTGAGTTGATCGTACTCTCTAAGCCGATACTTTCATTGTAACAGACCTCCCTGACAATCATTTCCCGGACTGTAAGATGATAGCTGCCATTAATTTCAATTAACCTGGTATTCAGGAGATCAAACAGAGCTGCTTCAGCCAGATTCTTTTTCCCAGTATGCAATAATACATTATGAGATAGATCAGAGTACTGGGGGTGTATTATAATGACAATGGCCACTGAAACCATGGAAAGGAATATTAACGCATCGATAAGAGAAGAGAATCCAGAATCGTCTATGGAACCACCTCCACTATCATCTGACCAGGAACTTGCAATAATTCATCAAACTCAATAATCACAGGAAGCTGCATTGTCACTGGTCTTCCATTCTTAACCCCCTTCTCGATTATCCAAACCATTCCATTTCCACTTACCTCAATTCTAAAATAAAAAAAGAAAGAAGGTATTTCATCTGAATTGTTGCTAAAATATTCTAGCCTCTCGACCTTCAATACACCAGGGGATTCCCCAAGATAGTTTTCTATGAGATGGCTGGAAAAAAGCATCAAACTCTGAACGTTTTGTTCTATTTCTTCTGATTCCATCATATCCCCATAAGTAGCCATTAAAAAGGATAAAAAGAGCATAAAACCAATAATCACCAGAATCAGGGATATTAGATCGAACAAAGAGTCCATTCCTTTTTCATTCAAAGATAACGATAAGCCCATATTTCATAACACCATTTGAGGTATTCACATGAATGAGAGCCTTTCCCAGCTTCATCTCCTTCCAGAACACAGCTGGACTGGTAGAAAGTTCCAAGCCAGCTTCATCCACATATTTCATAAACTGGTCCATGTCTTGTTGATCAAGAGGGTTAGTGAAATTTCCGGAATGGTTGTACATTGAGGCAAGATATCTATGGAAGGCCTTAAGATCCTTGAAAGGCATTACCACCAGCGGCAAAGGAGTTTTCATAACATAACTCATTTCATCTACAGTTAATGTAAAATACTCTCTGGATATCTCCAGTTTTCCTTCAAAACTCACATATACCTCTTTCTCCATTTGAGCTCTGCCAAGCTCTGATATTACTCTGCTTATTTTGCTTGCTTCTGCCTCTATTTCAAGCTCTCTGTTATAAGCATCAATTACGCCTGATAACCTCAAAACAACAGTTATCAAGACAAGAGAAATGAGCAATAGTCCAATTTTTGAATATATAAGTTCTAACCACCCTTCATCGCTCATATTCAACGACTCTGATCCCCAAAACACTTCTGTTTGAAATCTCAAATATCTTGATTTCCAGAATATGGCTTCCTGGATAGAGAACTACCGGCCGATCTTCAAGTCGCTCATCAAACCTGTAAAAATCCAGTTCATTTACATAGATTTTCATATCACCTCCTGCTTTAAAAAACATATTATTACGGCCTCCTTCTCTAATAACACCATTGTCAGAAGGGAGGCCCCCAATAACCACTATGTTCACATCAACTGGTATGTGTATATTCACCTTTTGCCAGTTTACAAGCCCTGTTGATGCCATGGTTTCTCCTAAAGTAGTAATTTTCAATAATTCCTTTTCCATCATTCGCTGGCTTTTCTCAAACTCCATATCCTTGATAAGGTCGACAGCAACTCCCAGAAGAATCAGAACTAGCACCAGAGGAACTACTATTCTGAAAGACAAACCCTCCATCAAAGGCCTCCACTCATCCAATTCATAATCTATTTATTAATTTTTCCAAATATTAACAGACGATTCTGTGGGGGAAAATATATGTATAAAGATACACTCTCCAGAATTCGAATTATTGACATTCAGACTATTCCATTTAAGGTAAAAATAGTAGATTGAGAGTAAAGAAGGATATTTATATGGTCATTGATTGTGATTAATGGATTAAGGCAGTGATGATGAAATGAGGATAATTCTGTTTACGGGAAAAGGAGGAGTAGGCAAAACAACCATAGCGGCTGCTACCGGAATAACTGTAGCAGATGAGGGAAAAGAGTGTTTAGTGATATCTACTGATCCCGCCCATAGTCTTTCAGATTCCTTCGATAGAGATCTTGGACCAGATCCAGTTAAAATTACTGAGAATCTTTACGGTCAAGAGATTGATGTTCAGCATGAGTTGAACCGGTACTGGGGAGTAATAAAAAATTATTTGATTACCCTTTTCAGATCTCAGGGGCTGGACGATGTACTGGCTGAAGAACTGGCTGTTCTGCCAGGATTTGATGAATTGGCCAGCTTACTTTATGTGCTGAAATACCATAATGAGAATGGATTTGATTGCTTAATACTGGATTGTGCGCCTACAGGGGAGACGCTTCGTCTCCTCAGTTTTCCAGAAATGGCAAGATGGTACATGGACAGATTTTTTGGAATTGAAAAAAAGTTGCTGAAGCTTATCAGGCCAGTGGCAGAAAGTGTCACTAAAATTCCCATGCCCACAGAAGAGGTGATGGATAACATCGAAGAGCTGTACATAAACCTCAGTCGCATCAAAGATATTCTTGAAGGAGATTCCACTACTGTAAGACTGGTGAGTGTACCGGAAAAAATGGTAATCAGAGAAACTCAGAGGGCTTACACTTACCTCAACCTGTTTGGTTACAATGTCGATCTCATGGTAATTAACAAAGTCATTCCTGAATTAGAGGGAGGATATCTGACAGAATGGCGAAAGATTCAGGAAAAATATCTGGATACCATGGCTAATATATTTCCTATTCCAAAAAAGTATGTGAAACTGTACCAGCAAGAAGTGTATGGCTTGGATTTGCTGAGAAAAGTGGGTGAAGAGATTTATGGGGGGGAGGATCCCCTTACCAGATACGTGCAGGAGAGGCCTATGAGGTTATTCAAAAAAAATGGTGAGTATGTATTGAGCCTTAGAGTGCCTTTTGCAAAAAAAGAAGAAATAGATATTATGAAGCGAGGTGATGAATTAATTATAATTACAAAAAACTGGAAACGGATTTTATTTCTCCCACAAGTTCTTTCCGGAAAAGAGGCTGTTGGGGCTACATTTACCGATGGCAGACTTGAGATAACTTTCAATGAAAAAGTTATATGAGATGGAGTATACTTGTAGTAACAAATAGATTAAATAGAGTGAACTCAGAAGGATCTATGGTGGAAATATGAAGGAGAAAGATTACAAGGAGATTACAATTAAAATTCCGGCAAAATTTCCTGAGATCATCCCAAAAGAAGCGAAGGTTCATATGCTCAATGCCTACAAAGAATTTCTTCTCGCAATAAAAGAGCTAACTGAAGAGGGTATTAAAAGGATTGAGGAAGAGATTAGTGAATCCGAAGAAAAGAAACTGAAAAAGATAGAGGTAAAATAAGTAAAATAGATGATTGCTGTATTATTTCATTCTAGATCATGATTTTCATTTATTTCAGGGAATCAATCTCGCTGATACAAACTTAACAGATAGTATCCTAGATTATGCAGGTGAATTCATATATCGTGTTAAGATCAATATTCCTAAAGCTTTTGCAATATGCACGACTTACTGACTTCTCTTTATCTTACCACCAGCAAATATTAGAAGTCTTATTCCGCTTTGAGTTTGATGAGTTTGATATATTCACTTTTGAATAAACAATACATATCTCTCATTTAGCATATATCTCATTTTTGCGATAACAATATATTGATAAAGCAGAAGAGAGAGGATATCTCAGAAATTCGAATAAACATTTATTCCTCTATTTCAGTAATCGTCCGTATTGTATTTCCGCGAGTGTCAACAAAGTACTATGATGTAGTACCAGAGAATTGCATGACCTCTGTGGATACCCCGCTACTTCTGTGACAGAATCCATATCAAATTAAATCAAAATCTTTTAACTCGCCTCTTTTTAAAAATTCGGAAGATTTATTAATTAACATTCAAACTCATATATCATGAATTCTTTTCCCTTAGAAAACAGAGAAGAACTTAAAGCTTATCTTGAATTTCTTTTGAGACAATATCGCCTGGTAGATGCTCTCTGGTTTCTTAATGTGGAGAGAAGATTTGGAACTGAAACTGCAGAAAAAATAAATGAAGAGATATGGGTCAAGATTGGAGAATTGGCTGCGAGGGAGATAAAAGAGCGATTTCAAATAGGAAAGGGCCTTGAAGAGTTTGCCCGGGCATTCATGCTATACCCATGGAGCATACTGATATCTCATGAAATAGAGAAGGGGGAAGATAAGTTAATAATTAAAACACCCCACTGTCCACCCCAAGAAGCAAGGAAAAAACAGGGTCTTGGAGAATTTGCGTGCAAATCTATGCATGTAAGAGAGTTGACCAACTTTGCTCGTGTGATCGATGAAAATATCGAGGTTGTATGCCTTTATGCTCCACCAGACGAACACCCTCCAGATGTATGGTGTGAGTGGGAGATTAAACTTAATACCAGAGAATGAAGGATATGGACAGAATTTACCGCGGATGGGTGGTAACTGCATCCACCTTTGTGATTCTTTTCATTGTATTTGGCATATCATACTCTTTTGGAATATTTTTTAATTCCCTCTTGAGAGAATTCGGGGCTTCAAGAGAGAGTATCTCTCTGATCTTCTCTATCCACATCTTCATTCTGTTTATTTCGGGAGCCTTCTTTGGAAGACTTTCAGATGTGATGTCACCAAAGATAGTAATTGGCCTTGGAATTGCACTCATTTCTTTTGGACTGATAATATCCAGTTTTGCCAAAGAGATCTGGCATCTTTATATCTCATATGGCGTTATTTTTGCTCTGGGGATCGGGGCTGCATATATTCCGTCTATATCAACTATGCAACAGTGGTTTATAGAACGTGGTGGCACTGCAGCAGGCATAGCCAATACCGGCATAGGGTTTGGAAGTCTCGCCATCGCACCCATCGCGGCTCATATGAACATAACCATCGGATGGAGATACTCTTTCATTATATTCGGGGTTTTGTCTTTATTGGTGTTGACTATTGCAGTACTATTTCAAACACAACCTGAAGATATATCTGGGAGAGGCGTTGAATTCCATTTTACAGATTTATTTCGATCCAGACCATTTTTATTGCTTTTTACTGCAATCCTTTTAGGCGACATATCTATCTATATTTCCATAGCACATATTGTTCCATACGCTATTGACAGAGGGGTGGGAGATGTGATGGCATCCACTATCCTTGGAATGCTCGGTGGAGCCGGAATAGCTGGAAGATTTGGAATGGGGTATCTCTCAGATACATTGGGGAAGGACAAAGGCCTGATAATATGTTTTCTTGGCATGGGACTGGTCATAATCTGGTTGATCATGGCAGAAACATATTGGATGTTCATGCTATTCTCTCTTGTATTTGGTTTTACTTATGGAGGGTTCGTAGCCTTGCTTTCTCCAATTGCCATGGATCTTTTTGGAAGAGATAATCTGAGCTCTATTATAGGAGCTCTATTTGCAGCTGCTGGAATTGGTGCTCTGATTGGACCTACTATGGCCGGAAGTTTATACGATTCCTTCGGAAGTTATATGATCCCTTTCACAATAAGTGGGATTTCAAGTCTTGTAGCCGCAGGACTGATGATCTCTCTTAAAAAAAGTGGTGATGATTGCAGTTTGACTCCCAAATACCCTGAATCTTAAGGTTTCTCTATCTAGAGTTTGGAACTAGATTCTCAGTCTTTGACTACCGAAAATGAGTAAATAAGGCCACGGTATCATGAAAACTTTCATCTCTTTTGAAGGTTTTTTACTCATTAGATCCTTTAAAATACCAGAAAGATGACTGAGATCGTTCTTCATCTCTACAGAATTTTTCGAATTATTTTTTAAATAGCTCTTATTTCATCATAGAAGATGATTCTTTAATAACATATAATCCACAATCAATCAATATTGTAAAGCATAGCTTTGCAAATTGTCAACTTCTGTTGAGAATACTTTCTCATTTAGAGGTGCTTAATGCAAACTATTCAGAGGCTCAAAGATAACAGATTCTACAAGCGTCGCATTCAGATTTACAAGAGGATGTAGTGGTTCCTGAAAAGGTCTTTTTATATTCTCTCTTTAAAAACCCCTTGTTGATTATTTTAATATTATCCCAAGGTAGATCGTCATTCAGGTCCAGAGAACCAAGATAACTCTTGAATCCCAGCCCAATCTCCTTCAGAGATTTACGAATTGCCATCAAACCTCCCCCAAGGTGGTAAGCCCTTTTCATTATTGTTCCAACCTTTCTATCTGCTCTGGCCAAGATACATTGTAGAGCGGCAGAATTATATTCCTCTATCTCTACTCTAGCATATCCTTTCAGATTTTTTTTCAGCAATCGCACTTTCTGTACGTAGTCCCTTTTGGATATAAAAGAGAGCCACTGAAAAGGGGTGTGTGGTTTAGGGACAAGAGGATTAACACTCACAGAGACTTTTGCACCCATACTTCTGATTTTTTTAAAGAGATTAGTGAGACTTTCGATATCTTCTTCAGTTTCGCCAGGAAGTCCTATAATAACATAAAACTTGAGCTGACGAATTCCAGCATTAATCAAGTGTTCAGAAGCCTGTAAAAATTCAGAATCTTGTATTTTTTTATTTACAAACCACCTCACTTTTTGACTGGTTTCTGGAGCCATGGTTACTGTTTTCTGTCCCTTTTTTTTAAGAAATTGCGCAACAGTCTCATCAACTATAGAGGGGCGAAGGGATGGAAATGAGACATCCACATCGAAATCCTGAAAGATTTCGAGAAGTTGATGCATTCTGGAATAATGGGATGATGGGTTGATCACAACAATTTTCTCTGGACTCGATTCTTCTAAGGCCTTTTCAAGTATCACTCTGATAGTAGATATCTGCCTTTCCCTCCCCGGTCTGAATATATAACCTCCCATGCAGAATCTACATCCCTCTACACATCCTCTTCCAACCTCAAGGATGAAAGCATTTCCAAAAGAACTTTTTGAGGTCATCACCTGCCGTGTTGGAAAATATACGTCAAGATCCATCATATATGCACGTTTTACCTTCCCATTCAGAGATGGAGAACATACGTTAGGGGTGGATATTGGATCTACCCCCTCAGCCAGCTCTCTTACAACAGATATTAGATTAAATTCTGCCTCACCCACATAAAAATAATCTACATACTCTCTCAAAGCATTCGGGTTAACGCAGCAAGGACCCCCAGCAATTTTAATCTTATCAAAAATTTTTTCTTCTTCGATGATTCTGATGATGTTAAAGGCATCCAGTTCAAATTGCCAGCAAAAAGCTATTACATCAAAATCTCTAAGTGGAGAACCCGTCTCCAGACTTTTTCGATGATCAAGGAAAAACCTCTCACAGTATACCCCATCTATTCCATTCAGAAGATCATATACAATCCTCAACCCCAAGTTAGACATACCAGCGCTGTATAAATTGGGATATACCAAAGCAATCCTAAAGTTTTTCATAGGGTTTTTCTGGACTACATTCCACTCCACACTCCATAATGGCTGTGTATCGATATATTAGATTAATCCCTGATGATATAGTCAAATCCATGGCAATATTAACACAATAACATATATATCGAAAAAGCATCCAAAAGAGATGTTCAAGATGACATACTACTGCCCTTCATGCGGAACAGAGATCGAAAAGGGAATAGATGGACTATGCGTGGAGTGCTACTTCTCAAAAAATCATCTTATTACGCTACCGGACATTATCAGAATAGAATACTGTCCAAGATGTGATTCTTATCGAGTCGGCAGTTCCTGGATCTCAAAAAACCGAGATGAGATCATTGAAGAAGTATTATCCAGATACGTCCATCTCCCAGACCTGATTTCAGATCCTGATTTACGATTCCATTATATAAAAGAGGATACATGGAGCAATACGGTTATTGTTACTTGTAGCGCCCATTTAGCATCCAAGGAGATACGAGGAGAGAGACAAACTGAAATTCGGTTCATTCCAAAAGTATGTGAGACTTGCAGTCGACAGGCCGGAAGTTATTACGAATCAATTGTCCAGCTCAGGGCAGATTCAAGAAAGCTCTTGGATAGTGAGATTGATACTTTCATTGAAATCGTAGAAAATATCGTGGATAAAGAAAGGGCAAGCGGCAATAGGATGGCTTTTATATCCAGATGGATTAGAAGATCCGAGGGAGTTGATGTATACCTCAGTTCAAGGGCCCTTGGAAAAAAAATTGCAAGAAAGATTAGGGAATCCATGGGTGGAAAAATTCTGGAAAGTAAAAGTATTTCTGGACGGAAAGATGGGAAAGATTTGTTCCGATTTACCTACTCTGTCCGACTACCTTCATATACTGCTGGAGACCTGATTAAAACTGAAAAAAGCATAGCAGTCATCACAAAAAATGGAAAGGGAATAGACTTAATGACAGGCCAGGAGATTAAATTACACAGGGCATCTGTCAAGGTAATTGGAAACATCAGAACTGCAAAAAAGACTTTTGTTGTGGACGTGGACAGATATGCCATCCAAATTATTCATCCTGAAACCCAACACATTATCACTGTAGAAAAACCCTTGATTCGGGTTCAGCCAGGAGATGAGATATCGGTAGTTGAGACCACTTCAGGGATTATAATCGTCCCGGAGGGTCTTCTCGGATGAGTGGAAATAAAGCTGTCAGAGTTCCCAGATACAGAGGGGAGGAGGTAAGGAGATGGTTAGAGAATACTGGAGCCAAGGACAAACACAGGCTTATATTGTCAGACGATGAGTATGTGGAAATCCCAATCTATGATCAGTTTATTCCAGAAATTAAAGATGTTCTGAAAGACTTTGAGATAGTAACTCAAAAAACCCCGATGTTTACGAGAAAAAGAACACTTTTTCAACTGCTTAAAGGAAGAATTCCCGATTCTTACCTTGATCTGTTACCGAGACGATATAAAATACTTGGAGATATAATTCTGGTAAAATTACCCGTAGAACTGAGAAAGTACAAAAAAGAGGTTGGTAAAGCCCTTTTAACCCTCCACCCCAGGTGTCAGTCTGTATGGCTGGATTATGGGAAACAAGGAATGATGAGGAGACCTCGTGTAGAATTACTAGCTGGCACAGGCAGCGAGACTACTCATGTGGAGAATGGGGTCAAGTTCAAACTGGATGTGACCAAGGTTATGTTCTCTCCCGGGAATCAAGCAGAAAGAATGCGAATGGCAAAAACTGGAAATGGAGAGCGAGTAGTGGACATGTTTGCTGGAATTGGTTATTTCTCCATACCCATGGCCGTCCATTCCAGACCAAAAAAAATTATAGCCATAGAGATAAATCCCGAATCATATGAATTCTTGAAATACAACATAAAACTCAATTATGTTGAAAAAATCATTGATCCGATTCTTGGAGATTGTGCTGATAAAACTCCAGAAAACTGGGCCGATAGAGTAATCATGGGCCATTTATTTGCAGACCAGTATATACCTATAGCCATTAAAGCTCTGAGAAATGAGGGGATAATCCATTATCATGAGGCTGTGCCAGAAAGTATTTTCGATCGTCCAATCCATAGAATGAAAAAATATGCTAAGACTCAAGGAAAAGATGTGGAAATTCTGGATATAAGAAAGATTAAAAATTACTCGCCTGGGGTCTGGCATGTAGTGGTGGATGCAAGAATTAAAGAATGAAAATAGCTTACATACAGTTATAATTATATATCTCCAGACTGGATACCATCATGGGTGAAACCATCGAACCAGTAATCTGGGTAGAAAAATACCGACCCTCAAAACTGGAAGAGGTCGTGGGACAGGAGGAGGTAACTCGCAGGCTTATCTCATACGTTAAGAGTAAAAATATCCCTCATTTGCTTTTTGCTGGTCCTCCCGGTACCGGAAAAACAGCCTCTGCTCTAGCCCTCACAAAAGAGCTTTTTAGAGAGAACTGGCAGAACAACTTCATAGAACTGAATGCCAGCGATGAGAGGGGTATAGATGTAGTAAGACACAAAATAAAGGATTTTGCTCGAACATCTCCCCTGGGAGGTACTCTTTTTAAAATAATTTTTCTGGATGAAGCTGATGCTCTTACCCCAGACGCTCAAGCTGCTCTCCGAAGAACCATGGAACGATATTCTAAAACGTGCAGGTTTATTCTCTCATGTAATTACCTTAGCAAGATCATAGAACCGATTCAATCAAGATGTGCTGTATTCAAATTCAGACCTATTCCTGTGGATGCCATGAAAAAACGGCTCTTGGAAATAGCCAGTAAAGAGGGATTGACCATCACAGAGGATGGTCTCAATGCCATCATTTATATTTCCGAAGGAGATTTTAGAAAAGCAATAAATGCTCTTCAAGGTGCCTCCACCCTCACCAGTACAATAAATGAGGAGACCGTTTATCAGATAACTGCCACAGCACGGCCTGAAGAGATATGGACTCTTATCGAAAAAGCGATGAAAGGGAGTTTCATAGAGGCGAGAGCCCTTCTTGATGATCTTCTCATAAAGTATGGCATGGCTGGAGAAGACGTGATCAACCAGATGTTTCGCGAGTTAATTAAATCTGGTTTGGATGAGAGTGTAAAAGTACGGTTGATTGACAGACTGGGAGAGATCGATTTCAGGTTAACTGAGGGAGCTAATGAAAGAATTCAGCTGGAATCCTATCTAGCATACCTCTCCCTAGTGGGGAACCGATTACAGAACAATCAAAAAATATAATCCCCTTTCCTACCCAAACAACCTGGCGCTCACTTCCTCTATCAGATCAGCAATTTCTGCGTCTTTTTCTTTGGCGACAATAAGAGCTACCACGTTGATATCTATTATTTCTCCATACTTTTCATATCTACGATTGATCTCAGATGCCACTAATTTCCTCTCAGCTCCTGTAGCAATGACAATTCTATCCAGAATTGTATCAAACACCGAGTGTTCAATAATCTTCTTAAAATCTGGTTTGAAGTCAGGTGGAACAGATATACGGTCAATGTCGAACCCTGGATAAAGAGAGTCATTCTCTTGTTTTAATAGGCCTCTCCGAATTGCTCTATCCATCACAACTCTTGCTTGATCTGGAGAGAACCATTTCAGATCAAGAGACAATGTGAAGATGAACTCAGAGACTGCCAACGTGCTTTTCCCTTTCAATTTAAAAGGAGAGGCTACAATATACATCATTTCAGCCATCATGTCCCTCCAACATTTTGACAATTTCCATTGGGTCTGTTCTTTGCATTCCCCTTGTGTGATGGATATACAATGTGAGCATGTTCTGTGTTTTAATTGCCCTTATAAGAAATATGTCCTGATATAAAGGCACTTGGTAATCGAAACTTTCCAGATAATAATCTACCTCAACGCGAAAATCAATTTTACCCTCCTCTGAAACTTCTTCCATCCAGCCTTTATCGAGGGGGAGGGGGGCAAACATACCTTTTTCGGCGATACAGCAACGAAACTTTCGTTCTACCTCTACCAGTTTTGGCCCTAACCCGGTTGAAAAGGTAGAGATTTTATCAACATACCCGTCAAGATCATAGAGACGCGCGACGAAATCCCCAAGAGGTTTTTCATATCTACTTTTGTACACTTGAGCTGTTTTATTAGATGGGAAATTCCTGTATACTCTTTTCATAGATATCTTCTCTTTACCATTTACCTAATTAATACTTAATCAAAGTAATTAAAGCTAAGGCGATATTCACCCTCGATGAGATCCTTTCCCCAAAGTTGTTTCATGCCTGGTCACCATCTATGTTTCAGTATAATTTGATAAAAGTTTTTATAACTTTCAGTAACACAATAAAGGTTATGATAAGCATTTCCAACATAATTTATGAAGTGCTGCTGATTATCAATATCTTTGGAGGTATTATCGCACTCTGGCTATTGACTGTAATTGACGAACGTTATAAAAACAGAATGCTCTTTTTTCAGGTTAGAAAACCCGTTTTTCTGGTCATTGTAGGGTACTCTTTAATATGGGGGATAATTCTCATAATAGAATCAGTCTTCCATGATATGGTCATTTACAAAATACTGGAATTTATTATCTCAATATCTTTTGTAACCACTATTTTTTTCTGGATCATTTATTTGAAGCTTCTCGGTCCTGCCATCAAAGTTCTAAAAGCTCCATTCAAATTCTCCAAGATAGTTCTGGGGATAACTATTTTCTGGCTGGTGGCTTTCCAACTTGAAAATCTCATACCAGAATCGATCTTATTTCCCGTTAAGCTGGTTATTTCCTTTACTGCCCTGACAGCCATAATGCTGTACTCTTATGATATCTATAAAACACAATATTCTCCTCATTCATTTCCAATTGAGGTAAATATTCTCAGATTGCTGATCCCTGCCCTTATTGGTTTCGAACTATTGAGTTTCAGTCTGGTTAACGAGTTTTTTGGTCATGAGATTGTCTACAACCTCATGGAAATGGGTGGGATAATATCTCTTGGTTATGCCATTCTTCAGTACTACCTGATGACAAAAGACCCTGGATACCATGGAGAGCAAGTTTCTGTGGGCTTCAACTTTTCTTACTAAAAATCCGTTTCATCAATCTTCCCTGTAATCCGTGGAATTTGATAAAACCCTCCGCATCTTTCTGATCAATGGAAACACTATCGAATGAGACAAGTTCTTGAGAATATAGTTTGAAAGGTGAATCTCTTGCAACGACGCTGGCGTTGCCTTTATACAGCCTCACAGTCACTGTTCCGGTTACTCGCTGTTGAGTTTCATCAATGAAAGCGTTGAGATCGGCAAATAGTGGTTCGTTTACCAGTCCTTCGTAAACCAGTTCAGCCCACTCCTGCTCGACCAGTGATTTGAACTTCAGCTCTTTTCTGCTTAACACCAGCTGTTCCAGATCACGGTGGGCCTTTATCAAGATAGTTGCAGCCGGATGTTCATAATTTTCTCTTGCTTTTAACCCTAAAACCCTGTCTTCGATAATATCTGTTCGTCCAACCCCATGCTTGCCCCCTATTTCATTCAGAGTTTTTATGAGACTCACACCATCCATAGATTCATCATTCAGTGTTACTGGGATGCCTTTATCGAATCCAATAGTAATAAATTCCGGGTGTTCTGAACTTTCAGCCGGATTAACTGTCCATTCATATATATCCTCGGGCGGAATGGTCAAGGGATTTTCGAGATCCCCTCCTTCAATACTCCTACTCCACAGATTTTCATCAATGCTCCATGGTTTTTCTTTTGTCGCAGGCACGTCAATGCCATGTTCCATTGCATATTCTATTTCCCATTCCCTTGTAAGGTTCAGATCTCGCATGGGAGCAATGATCCTAAGATCATACTCTCTAAAGATGTTCTCAAATCTGAGCTGATCATTTCCTTTACCGGTACATCCATGGGCAACTGCTTCTGCATTTTCTTTAAGAGCAACTTCAATAACTTTTCTAGCAATCAAAGGTCGGGCTATTGCATGCCCCAAAAGATACCCTTCATAATCTCCATTCGCTTTTATGAGAGGGAACAGGTAATCATAAACAAATTCTTTTTTTGCATTGATGGTATAGTGCTTATCGGAAAGCTTCTTTCCCCTTTCTTCGGCTATTTTAAGATCTTCTTGAGGTTGACCAACATCTACGGTAACGGAGATTATCTCATCAAATCCATATTTTTCTCTAAGGAGAGGAATGCATACTGTCGTATCTAGACCACCTGAGTAAGATAACACTACCTTCACCATTACCACCCAGAGGGAGTCCCTATGAGCCATTAGTTTAAATATTTTATCCAATACATTGGAATAACCTCTATCAGATCTCTTAACTAGGTTGAGATAAATCCAATTGGTTAAACACTGCTTTCCTCATTTAGTCAATGTTAATTGATAATTTGTAAAGCATAGGTTTGCAACTACCCTCAAGAATAATCAAGAGCAAATAAGTTTATTACTACCTTCGACAGAGATGATACGGATGCCCATGAACAACCCACTCATAGGAATAACAGTCTATGGTATGGACAGGCCAGGAATCATTGCCGGAATATCCGAAGTCCTAGCAATGAATAACACGAACATAGTTGATATTGAACAGCATGTCCTCCAGGGACTGTTTTTTATGTTCATTGTTGCTGACACCACGAACTCGAATATAGCCGTTGATAGGCTTACTGCTCTTTTGAAAAAAAAAGGTAAGGAGATAGGTGTTGAGGTAAGGGTTGTTCCCTTCAGACAATCAGAAAGAGCCAAAAATGAGCTGTATGTTATGACTGTCCTTGGAAGAGATCGGGTTGGAATCGTATTTGAGATTTCCAGCATTCTATACCAGCATGGGATTAACATAGAAAAAACCAGCCTTAAAGCCAGAGATGACCTCATATCCATTGAATGGCTCCTTGATTTAAAAGAGCATGATGTGAATCAGGTTAAAAAATTTCTGAAGTCAAAAATAGAAGAGTTTGGGCTGGATGTTGTAATACAGCCGGAATCGATTTTTAAGAGAAAGAAGCGGCTTATAGTATTCGATATGGACTCCACTATAGTAGAAAACGAACTCATAAACGAGATTGCCAAGGAGGCAGGAGTGATTGAAGAGGTTAAAAGGCTCACCTATGAGGCCATGAACGGTAATGTGGACTTTGAACAAGCATTGAGAAATAGGGTTTCACTCCTAAAAGGTTTGCCAGTAGAAGTTCTTGAAAAAATAGCTAACGAGATTAAACTCACTCCCGGAGCAAAGGAGTTGATACGGAGTCTTAAATCCGCCGGATATAAAACTGCTCTAGTCAGTGGAGGATTTACATATTTCACTAACCGTTTGAAAGAGGAGCTTGGATTTGATTATGCTTTCGGCAATGAGCTTGAGATAAAAGATGGTAAGTTAACAGGCAGGATTAAAGGTACAGTCATTAACGCTGAAGTGAAAGCAAAAATAATCGAAGATCTAGCAAAGAAGGAAGGGGTCAGCAAAGAAGATGTAGTAGCTGTAGGAGATGGGGCTAATGATACTTTAATGATAAAAAACGCTGGTTTAGGGGTGGCTTTTAATGCTAAAAAAGTTCTTAAAGAAGTGTCTGATGGATCCATTTCAAAAACTAATTTGATTGGCCTTGCTAGTGTTTTAAATCTGCCTTCTGAATTCTATCGACGGATTGACGATAGATAGTATATTGTACACCCGGAAAGAAAGGGCACATCATTTTCCTAAAACCTTATTTTTTTAAGTTATTGCTACCTATATCTATGATATTTGATGAATGCAGATGAATGCAGAACAAATACTGAAAATTTATTGCTGAGTCATATTATCCTCCAGTCCTGATATAGGTCTTCTCTATTTCTGTTTCTGCTCTATCCTTCAGGTAGTATTCATATTGGAGAAACCCTCAATAGCTGTCATTCATTTCGGTTTTTTAGGAACCCATTCTTCCAGTTTTATTTTAGCATATATATCTGAAGGAATTGAATTTCTCTCAAGAAATGATTCGTCTGTTATAGTAGCATCTATTATCACTTTCTCCAACCTCAACCATTTGTGAAGTGCCTCAACGTTATTGATGACATCCAAGCCTTCCGAAAAATTTGTTCTTGTTATAACTGCCCATAAAACCTCCCTTTCATCAAAAACGTCAACATCATCATCAACCACAACTACCAGCTTCAGCTGAGCAGTTTCTGATAAAGCTGCAAGGGCAAGCCTCTTCGGAATTCCATCTCTTGTCTTTTTAACAGAAACGTAACAGCTCATTCTCGATTGTCCAGAGTAAGGAAAATGTACAGATTTCACATTAGGGTCAATCGATCTCAATTTTCTGAGAAGACTCCCCTCTTTTGGGATTCCCCCTAAATTGAAATGTTCCTTATGTGCTGGAAAAATGTGCTGTATCATGGGGCTCTTTCTCATATTAATTGCTGTAACCTCAATGACTGGTTTTTCCAGTCTGGGCTGGTAGTATCCAGTGATCTCTCCAAAAGGATTTGTAATTTCTCTTTTTCCAGGAATTATTTCTCCCTCGATAACCATTTCTGCGTCGGCTGGTATAAGAAATTTATCTCCCCACGTTTCTGAAGGCGTCAATCGAAATTCTTTTTCAAAAAAAGACGATATAGTTTCATAATCGTTATTTTCAAAGGGTGTGAGAGGGAGGGTGCCGAGAAAAAACAGCGGGTGATGACCCAGAATTATAATAACAGGGCATCTGGAATTTTCTTTTTCATATTCTTCATGCACTAATGCCAGATGCTGTCCTGGATGTGCTACAAAAGTAAGTCGAGAAGAATCAACGATTCTATTTTTAACAAATGAGAGTTCATAAAATTCCCTTCCAAACCCCTTCACTCCATCAACCATTGTTAATGTATATCCAAAATCTTTTTCATGAAATTTCGGGACAGGTAGATCATTCAGATTAATTTTCTCTCCTTTTAAGATTCTTTGTTTAACTGGTGCATCTTTTTTATCTATAACTTTTGGATATTTCTTTTCTTCCAGTATATTGTAAAATCCCTCCACAAGCTCAGTCTTTTCATCTTCAGCATCTATCAATCTGGCACATCTTTTTCTTGACGCAAATATGTTGAAGAGGATTGGAATATCTGAAGGATTTCCTTTGATGTTAATGGGATTCTGGAAGATAACAATGGGTGGGTCTTTTTCTTTATCAAGCTTGTCCAGAATAGTAGAAATCACGAAGTCATCCATTCTGACCTCTCTTTCTATCCATATGACTTCATCAGGGTATTCCTCCTCATATTGAATCAAAAACTCTCCCAACCCATCCATCTCAAGATTCCTCCTCAAAAACATCAACCACAGGAGGGTCTTCTTCTATTCCAAATTCTTTCCATCTTGTTATAACTCTCTCATAGACTTCTTTTCTAAGCAGGTTTCTAGGTGAAAATTTATCGAAGTGTTTGTAGTCTTTGCAGGCGTTTAACAGAAGCTTTGACCCCCAAGGTCTTATCTCAGGCGGATTGAGAGTCGGATCAAGCCAAGTGCTCCATGTATCCTTAAGCACAGTTATATCATCTTTTGGGCTGAATCTCGTAGCAAGAGCCCATATAACCTGATTTATATCATATGGGTCTATATCCTCATCCACTACAATTATGATTTTAGAGTAATAGGCACCGGCAGGACATTGTGCAGCAAGAGATAGCACCTGTGAAGCATGTCCAGGATGGAGTTGTTTGAGAGAGATAATTGTCATTCCAAATCCACCAGCAGCAGCAGGATGGCTGTATACCCCCTTCACACCTAGAATTCCAAGTTTATCGAGATCTTCCCAGATTTTTGCAGCTCTACATATTCCAAAAAAGAAGGCTTGATCACTTGGTGGATACTCTGCCATTAAAGCTGAAGTAATGATAGGCTTATCTCTATGATATACAGCCTCAACTTCAATGTAAGGGGTTTCCTCTGCTGGTCTCCCATAGTACCCTGTAAATTCGCCGAAAGGGCCTTCTATGACTGTTTTCTCTGGATAGGAGTAACCCTCTATCACCACCTCGGCATTAGCTGGAATTGGTAAACCTGTTATTTCACCTTCTATTAGTTTGAAAGATCCTTTTATCCCTGCCACATGTTCGAATTCATTCTCTCCTCTCGGGAAGGCCAGAGACCCGATGAGATACAGCAATGGATCTGTGCCATACACTGCTACAACCGGACATGGTTCTCCCCTGTCCCAATATTTTTTCCGTATAATATCAACATCTTTCCCAGGTGATGAATAGAACCCAACTTTAGTTTTATCTACAACCATCTGTCTATAAACTCCCACGTTGACCCAGTCAGAATCAGGATCTTTGGTTATGATTGCATCAGCCGTCCCTATGTATCTACCTCCATCTCTTGGCCACATCTTTGGAGCAGGAAATTTAGTCATATCAATATTTTCTTTATAAATCACGTTTTCTTTTACAGGGGCATCTTTTACGAATCTCGGCTTTTCTTTCTTTTTCAGAAGTTCCTTAACTTTCAGAACCATCTCTCTAATAGAGGTATTTGGGTCTAAACCGAGAGTGTATGCTATTCTCCTTGGGCTATTCCCAAACATATTGAAAAGCACTCTTCCGTCTTCCCCACCTTTGATGTTTTCAAAAAGGAGGGCAGGAGGGTTATTAGTTTTCCCGACCATATACACAAGGGAAGCCATTTCTTCAACTGGATCTATTTCCGCATTGATTCTTTTCAATTCCCCCAACTCATCCATGGCCTCTATCCATTCACGTAGATCCGAATACATGATAAATTATTTATAATATAAACTATAAAAGTTTTTTGTTGTTGTCAATAATTTAACAACACATTTAACACATATGAGAAATTATTTCAGCATAAGGACAAATAGAGATAATGGTGAGAGAGTGTTCGATGAAAAAACTTTATTCTATTTGCGTGAAAGTGGATTGAAGGAGGAGGAAGCAGAGGTATATCTCACCCTACTCAACTATGGTCCGTCTTCCGCAAAAGAGATCTCATATGTTACAGAAATAGAAAGGACAAATGTTTATCAGATTCTTAACAAACTCATAGAAAAAGGATTTGTTGTTCAGTTGCCCATTAAGCCAAAACGCTTCAAAGCTATGAAACCATCGACAATGGCTAAAAAATTAATTAAGAGGGAAGAGGAAAAAATAAAGAGGATAGAAGAAGTTTTTAAAGATCTTTCCAAACTTATAAACACATCTAATGTAAAAAATGGACTGTTAGACAATCAGGAGATCTGGGAACTAAGAGGTAGAAGAAATATATATGAGAAAATGGATGAAATGGTTTCAGACCCCATAGAACTTCTCTACATCCTCACTAGTGAAAACGGTGTTCATAGAATGTACATGAGACATGGGAAACTATATAAAAAACTTGCTTCTCGTGGAACTAGGTTCAGGTTGATGGCTCCCGTTACGGAGAGAAATATAAAAACAATCAAAGAGCTGGAAAAATTCATGGAAATTAAGAATTTTAAAAACAATCCTGCTAAACTGATGCTTGTAGATAGGCGAGAGGTCATATTTTTCGCATTTAATCCGGACGACCTGAATATTGATGTCGGGAATGATGTCGGATTCTGGACAAATTACAGAGTATTTGTAGAGACCATCGCCTGTCTTGTTGAGAATACATGGAACTTCATATAAGTATTTCCTTAAAAAAGGGGGGAACTGATGAAGATTGAATTTGAGGATCTTAGAGAGTGGTTGATAAAAGTTAATCAAATGGGAGAACTCAAAAGGGCAAAAGGTATAAAATTGGAAAATGTGGGAAAAATTGCAGAAACTACTGTGCATCTTGAAAACACACCAGCTTTGCTTTTAGAGGAGTTTCCTGGATATGACCCTGGGTTTCGAATCTTGCTTAATGTATTCGGAAGCATTCAGAGGATTGCTCTCACTTTTGGCTTTCCCATCCATTCTGATAGAGTAACCTTAGTTAAACATTTTCAAAAAAAATTAGATGAAATGGAGCTTTTACCTCCTAAATATGTAAGTTCAGGCCCAATATTCGAAAATCGATTAACCGGTGAGAATGTAAACTTATACCAATTTCCAGTACCTAAATGGCATCCGGAGGATGGTGGTCCTTATATCGGTACTGGCTGTATGGTAATCACGCGAGATCCTGAAGATGGATGGGTAAACGTTGGTACCTACAGGAATCAACTTCATGATGAAAAAACCATTGGGTTTTACATCTCACCTGGACATCATGGGTGGGTTCACAGAAAAAAATATTTTGAAAATGATGAGCCATGTCCTGTAGCAGTTGTTTTTGGTTCCGATCCCTTGTTATTTGCGGGTAGCATGATCGAGTTTCCTTGGGGGGTATGTGAGTTTGATGGGATCGGTGGTTGGCGAGGAGAGTCAGTAAAGGTTGTTAAAGGCTCCGTTACTGGACTTCCAATTCCTGCAAACGCTGAAATTGCTATCGAAGGATATTCTTATCCTGACAAGAAAAAAGAGGAGGGACCTTTTGGAGAATGGACTGGGTATTACGGCAGTTCTCTTAGAGAGGAGCCATACATTGAGGTTGAAGCTGTTTACTTTCGTGACAATCCAATATTGCTTGGAATGCCACCCCAAAAGCCTCCATACGATGCAGATAAAGCAAGAGAATACATTAAATCTGCTCTCCTTTTTAATGAGCTGAAAAAATTGGGAATTCCGGGAATTATTAATGCATGGTGTTTTGGAATTGGAGGATGCAGACTTTTAATTGCTGTATCTATCAAACAGCAGTATCCAGGACATTCTCGACAGGTTGGCCATGCTGTTTATTCTACTCCAATGGCAAATTACCTAGGGCGATATGTTATAGTTGTTGATGAAGATATTAACGTTACCGATCTCAATGAAGTGATGTGGGCTGTTTTAACCCGTTCTGATCCGGCTACGTCAATTGATATAATCACCAGAGCAACTTCAGGTCCTCTGGATCCTATATTGTCTCCTGAAAATAAAAAGATGGGGAGATTCTATAATTCTCGTGCTATTATCGATGCCACTAAACCATATGAGTGGAAGGAGAAATTCCCCAAATCTTTAAATCAAACTTCAAACAGCAAAACTTCTGAGAATATCACTGATGGGTGATGCCCTTGAAATGTATCTCTAATCCCATTAATTCTTTCATCTTTTATTCTTCTAAAGAAAATTTAAACTACTCGATTTTATTTACCTGTAAACCCCCCCCTTTATTTGAGACATTTAAAAATTAAAAGATTTAAAGGATAACTGAGTTAAGAATCAAACGACATATTATGTATGTGGAAAAGCTACCAGTTAAAGGTTTAATCATAGATTTCGAAGGAACTCTGGCAGATACATCATATTTCTATTACAGGCTTTTAAAGGATTCGGCCCAGAGAACTGGTATTGAATTCGATTATTCCTTTTCTGAAATTCAAAAAATTAGAGATTGCATTGCTGATGGTGTAGAGTTAATTAAAAGAATTGGAAAAGAGTACAAGGAAATATACATGAAGAAGATTAAAGAAATATACTGGGATTATAACTACAAATATGTCCATCTATTCCCGGAAGCCATAGATGTTCTTTCCGATCTCGTAAATCTGGGGTTTTCCATCTCCATATACACAAACCTGAACTGGTCATGGACTCAAATAATAGATCGTTTTCCAGAATTTAAGGACGTCGAGGCAAGTCTTTTCTATTTAAATCGTAACAACGTTGAGAATCCAAAACCATCTCCAGAAGGGGTTCATATATGCTGTAGAGAAATGGGAATAAACCCAGAGGATGTTGCTGTTGTTGGAGATTCCCTAGCAGATACAAAGATGGGGAAAGAAGCGGGTTGCTATACAGTAGGTGTCCTGACAGGAGTGTCAACTGAAAAGAGGTTGAACGAGAGTAGAGTAAATGTTATAATCCCGAGGATAGGGTACATTACTGATGTATTGTATTGACCGGATGAGAGAAGACAGCCATGCTATTAAGGGGACAAGTAGTCAAAGGGATAGGGGAAGGTAGGTACTTTATGAGCTTTGATTGGGTTAAAGAGCAGATAAAAGAGCATTATGGATTTTATCCTTTTCCTGGCACATTAAACGTAAAGCTGGAAAAGGAGAGTTCTAAAAAATTTAAATGGATGAGAGAAAAATATAACGCGGAGAAATTGATAGTGCCACCCCATGAAGGGTTTTGCACTGCAGTAACAATCCCTGTAACCATTGAAGATGCAATAAAGGGGTGTATTTGCCTGATTCCACAAGAATACACCGTTCATGAAGAAGATGTGATTGAGATTGTCGCTCCGGTAAAGATCATAGATGAGCTAGGGTTGAATTTTGGAGATATGGTGAGAGTGTATATACATGAGAATAAAAAAATGATTTTCAAAAGGGAAAATTAAAATTTGGAATATGAGTTGTGCTACATCTTCCTTGAAAATCAAAGATGGCAAGAATTACACTCTTTTATAGTGGTTGAACTCTCCCTCTCACTTCTGTCACTTATATTAATTCAACTCTAGAAAACATAAAAGGCCACGTCAACATAACAAACATCTACCCAAGCAAAATCGATCCTTCATGATCTTGGGATATCAGAAACAGAATTGAATCCATCATCGAGTCTTTTGAAATCATGTCCTAAAAGAAGCTGGTGAATCCATAAAAGAGGTAAAGAGGAGGAACGGAGAGTAAAGCTGAAGGATTTTGACAGGTTCTTCTAGAGCTGAAGCCTCTCCATAAGTTCAGGATTCCCTCCGATTCTCTCCTACAAAAAATATGATACTCTGCAACCATTTCAAGCAAATCAGAAGAATCCATGGTTGAAAAAGTTTGTTATGTTTTTCACACTATTATTCATATTTAAGTTGTTAGTTTTTCAAAAACATCATAAATCTTAAATACAATTATTTGTAATGAGAAATTGTGGGTAGTATGATAGAAAGCAATCTAACAAGAAGGGGGTTTATTAAGGGCGTGACCTTACTTGGAGCTTCAACTCTTATAGGAAGTAACTTTCTAGGATGTGCAGAAAGGGGAGAGAACCCGGTAACTGTTACTGTTGGTACACCACCTGAAGGAAGTGGAAACTATATTCTGGCTTCAAATATAGCCGAAATGGTCACGAAATATCTTCCCAAGGGATCTTCGGTGGATGTAATCCCAACAGGAGGTACTGCTGCAGAAATCAAAGCATTGGATGAGGATAAGATAGATTTAGCCAGTTCTGGGCAGCAGAGTACCAATTACTTAGCTTACAACGGTATGTGGCCATTTGAAAAAGCCTATACACAACTCCGTGCTATTGCCGGGAAGTTATCAAACCTATATTTTGCAACAGCAGTTCTGAAAAAGACAGGGATAACAAGCTGGGAAGAGCTTATAGATGAGCAATATCCAATAAAATTTGCTACATTTCCAAAAGGAAGTACCGGTATAATAAGTTTGCAATACCTGTTAAAAACAATGGGTCTATCAATCGATGACCTTCTTTCATGGGGTGGAAAATGGTATCCTGCTAAACCATCCGACATAACTACTCTGTTTGCAGATGGAAAGGTTGAGGCATTCTTCCATGTTATTCAAAAAGGACATCCTCTGTGGACCCAATTAACTTCAACCTATGAATTCAATTATCTCCCATTCCCTGAAAAACTAGAGTCGAAAATTAAAGAATTTAGGTATGATGTCGGTGATATACCAGCAAGTGATGAAGTATGGAAAAACACACTTAACGGACTAGACTCAGATTACCATGCAATTCTGATGTACACTGAATTTTTTACAACTGATAAACTTCCAGATAACATAGCTTACACCTTTGCTAAGGCCATTGCAGAAAACCGAGAAGCAATTCTCAAAGCATTTCCAGCATTCGAAGTATACAGCCCTGAAGATACATGGAAGGAAAAATATGTTGGAGAACCTCTTCATCCCGGTGCTGAAAGATATTACAAAGAAGCTGGGTACATGAAATAGCATGGAATATCCATCCAGAAAGCAACTGGCATACATAACAGGAATAATCTGGGCAGTTGTTCAGCTTACAACAGGCTTTACTACAGTTCCACTTGGCGTTCTTCTTCCGTCTCACCTGATGTTTGCCTTAATAATCTGTTTCCTTATTTACCCTTTTAAATCCAGATGGAAATCAATATCAGCCGCCTTAGATGCTATTTTAATACTAGTGGCTATTGTAATAAATGTCTGGATCTTGATGAACCATCAGAGATTAATTTCAAGATCTCCTCTTGTCGACCCTTTAAAACCCTTCGAAGTTTATTTTGGTATTCTGGCCCTTTTTTTAGTTCTTGAAGCTAACAGAAGGATTTTAGGAAAAATATTTACAGTACTCGGTCTGATAGCTTTGACATATGCAGTGATGGGAAACAGAATACCGGGAGGTTTTTTTACCCACCGAGGTCTGAGTTTATATGATCTATCTGATTTCCTATATCTCTCTACAAGCGGGATTTATGCCATACCACTTAGCGTCGTGTCCAGATACGTTTACCTTTTTATATTAATGGCAGCCGTGCTTATCAAATCAGGTGCAATTGAAAGATTTATGAGCCTCTCAACCTCAATAGCTGGACATTTGAAAGGTGGACCGGCAAAAGTTGCAGTCATATCTAGTGGGTTGATAGGCAGTATTAATGGAAGTGCAGTAGCCAATGTTGTTACTACTGGATCTGTTACAATACCCCTTATGAAAAAAGTTGGATACAGGTCTGAAGATGCTGGAGCAGTTGAAACATTGGCCTCAACAGGAGGGCAGATTCTCCCTCCTGTGATGGGTGCTGCAGCATTTATAATGGCCCAACTTGCTGGTGTTAGCTATAAAGATGTTGCACTAGCAGCAGTTTTCCCAGCTATCCTTTATTATTTCGGAGTATACGGTGTGGTACACTTTATAGCGAGAAGAGACAATCTAAGAGGATTATCAAAAAAGGAACTGCCTAAACTCAGTGAAGAGATTAAAAGAAGTGGGCATTTGTTTATACCTTTTATAGTAATTGTGCTTCTATTGATGAAATATCCATATGCTATCATGAAAGTTGCTTTTTATGCAGTCATCTCAACATACATTATAGTGATGCTTAAAAAGGAAACAAGACTTAACATAAAAGGGATTTTGGAATCTTTATGGAGCGGTTCTGAGATGACCATTTCTGCAACTATCCCTTCTGCTCTAGCAGGTATTATCCTCGGTGTACTTCTTTACTCTGGGCTGGGGAGGAAATTCTCAACAGCTCTTGTTGGAATTGGGGGTGAGCAGATTCTTTTAATTGCTGTTATGGTGGCTATAGTAGCTCTGATTCTCGGTATGGGTATGCCAACCACTGGTGCGTATATTACTGCAGCCATAATGGCCATTCCTGCTCTGATAATAGCTGGCGTTCCCAAAATTATTGCCCACTTATTTGGGCTATATTTTTCTGTAATTTCAATGATCACTCCACCTATATGCATTGCTGCTTATGCTGCATCTGGGATTGCCAATTCAAATCCTATGAGAACGGGTTTTAGAGCATTCATTTTTGGTATTCCTGTCTATATTATCCCCTTTCTAATGTTAATACATCCAGATATTGTTCTTGGAGTTGGGTCTTTTTCTATAGGATTTCTATATTTTCTGAAAGCTGCAGTAGCAATTCTTCTATTCAGTTCAGGGGTAGTTGGATTCCTGATAAAAAGGCTCTCAATTTTTGAAAGAACAACGTTGATAGGAGGTAGTATACTCCTATTATTCTCCTCCCTTAATAGTACTCTGATAATCATATCAATAATATTGATATCTGCAGGAACTCTAGTTCAGATTATAGAATACAGGAAGCCGAGTATAAATCAAAGGTGAATGGAAATGGAAAAAACTGAAGTAGATGTAGGAATTATCGGAGGAGGACTCGCTGCATTAAATGCATCAATAGCAATTGCTGAGAATGGAGATAGTGTGATCCTCCTTGATAAAGGCAACCCTTTGAGAAGTGGCTCTACAGCGGGTGGTGTGGATCACTTTATGGCATATTTGAATAGGGATGGAGAATGGGATACTGAAAAGGCATATCTGGGGTATGTAAAAAAAGTGGCCTATGGAATTGTAAACCTGAAAATTCATAAAAAAGTATTCTGTGATGAACTGGAGGAAGCTATAAGACGAATGGAGAAGATAGGGGTCCCTCTCACCATAAATGGAGAGTTTGTAAGGACTAGATCTTTCGGTCAACCCGGGCCATTCATGATTAATTTTAATGGGAAAGATATTAACAAGAAACTTGCCAAATTTTCCAGAAATCTTGGAGTTCAATTTTTTAAAAGAACTATCCCCGTGAAAATTTACAGACTGAATAAAGGATTTGGATTATTCAGTTATAACTACAGAAAAGATTATTTCAGCTTTATTAAATGTAAATCAGTGGTGATTGCATCAGGTAATGCTAACAGACTGTTTGAGTCCCCTCATAGCAATCCATTCAATAGTTGGCAATCACCATATAATACAGGAGATGGACACGTCCTGGCTTTTAATGCTGGAGCAAAACTCGCTAATATGGAATTTGCTCGAATGACTATCGTTCCCAAAGGATTTAGCGCTCCTGGGTTGAATGCCTTCATGGGTTTGGGAGCGAAGCTGGTGAATTCCCATGGTGAGGCTTTCATGGAGAGG
>MTND01000008.1 GCA_002010305.1 Archaeoglobi archaeon JdFR-42
TCCNTGGGCGTTTGTTGAATGTGATAGTAGTCAATTAATTGAGGGGAAAATAGAGGGTACGAGAGCCGATTTCTTTTTGGTTGGATATACAACAGCTCCAGGTGGGCCAACTGAGGTTTTAGTTAGTGAGGCTGGAGCGGGAGCAGATTTAATTCTAAGGGATAAGACTTTCTCGATAGCAGAAACCGGTTTAGGTGTTGAGATACTAACAATAAATAAAGACATGACAATCAGCGAGCTTGCCTCTCCTTTAGAGCAGATTTTGACCAATAAAACATTTGCTATATCTGATGTTGGATCCGGTTCTGATCTAGCATTGATGGATAAAACTTTCCCTTTAACCGATTCAGGAGCTGGCTTGGATTCTATTTTAAGAGGGAAAACATTTGTTATAACTGACTCTGGTGTTGGAGCAGAAGCAATATTAAAATCTATAGTGGTGGTGGTTTCAGATTCTGGTCTCGGGATCGAATCGCTATCATTGGATAGATCTTTGTTGATAGATGATTCAGGCATCGCAAGCGAGATAATAAAAGCCGATAAAGTTTTCATAATAGCTGATTCTTTGACTGCTATAGATTCTTCCTTGGTTGATAGAATCTTTTCAATTGCTGACTCAGGAATTGGTATCGAGGTCGTCGATGTTCAGCAGCTGATTGAAAAGATTCTCAAACTCGTTATTTCGAACGAGTATCCATTATCTTTAGTGGTGGTGAACAAGCATGCACTGAATCTTGTTCTGGAAAATACCCGGCTTGATGTAGATTTGGAAAGTAAGGGAGGTGGATAAAATGGTGGAATACTACGATAGAGGAGAAACGTACATCGTTAAAATGCAGGTATATGATGAGAATGGATCGTTAGTAGACCCAGATTCAGCAACTTACAAGATAATAGATTCTGGTGAGAACGTAAAAGCCAATGGAAACATGACAAAATCAGCAGTGGGAATTTATACCGCTGAATACACCATAGCTGAAGATGATCTGACTGGAGAATGGATGGCTGAATGCACTGCTGTGTTAGGTTCGAAGACCACCATAGAGAGAATCAGGTTTGTTGTGGTCTGATATTACGATAAGATAGATTATACAAGTAAATCTTCTCGAGAATCTTTTTATGCATATATCTCTAACAATTAGATATGATTAGGGAACTAAAAAGACTTGAGGGTGTTATTGGGATGTTGATACTAATTTTGGTTTTTATATCTCCATTTGTCCTTAGAGACTTTAAAGAACTGTTTATGTTTATAGGTGGTTCTCTGATAGTTCTATTAATTCTATTCTTCCAGGCTCGAATATCATTAAAACAAGCTGAACTCATATCACTTGAGAGGACTCCGAATTTTCATCCTATTAAGAGAGAATATAGTGATTCAAAAACCTCTGTTGAGTTAGTTAGTCATTCGAGAGATCCCATAAAAATTCATACAAAAGCTGTGGGGTGTTCGAAAGATATTGCGGGGGGAAATGAAAGAGAAGTTATATTAAGGCCTAATGAAAGTTTAACGATCAAATTCTTCTGCAAACCCTCGAAAATAGAGTTCAAATCTTGGAACATATTTGAGCCTGAATTGACTTTAGAGCTAACTCTTAATCCAGAGACTGGAGAAATAGTGGTAAAGAAATAAAGATTCAACCCAGTATTCTGAAATCTTTCCAATATCTATCATATATTTTTTTCAGATCTTCATCATCCTGGAAGTCGTAATGTCCAAGATCCACATCTTTGCTCTTGGTAAAAAATACATATTCATCATCGCTAATGACGTGCCCCATCAATATTTTCTTTATGGCAGTAGGCATTCCCAACCTATCAGATTGTTGGGAAAAGAATTTACGCATATGTCTCATCCTCAAATGCGTGTTCAGTTTTCTGAAGTTTTTTTCCACTGTAGAAAGAGCGAATAGACGATCATGTTCCTCATTTAATTTCTCTATATATTCAGTTAAGGCTTTCATAGCTTCAACATTGAAGAAGACAACACGCTCTTCAAGATCTTTTGTTTGGTTAGCGTTAAGGTAGATTGTCCGATTTTCAACATCAATGGCATCTGGTGTGAGGGAATACAACTCAAACGCCCTCAATCCAGATGTTGCAGATAATAAGATCCCGGCTTTCAACCTCAATCTCTGCATTTCTGAAAGTTTTTCTGTTTGATTGAGAATATCGACAATATCTCCTCTCTTGATTATTATCTTGCGGTGTTTGGGAGATTTGGGAGTCTTAATCCTATCAGCAAAATCCACATTCAAGAATTTTAGAAATCGTCTTATGTCAATGACATGCTTTCTGAATGTTTCAGGTGCATATCTGTTTTTAATTTTGTTTATATAAATAATTATGTCGTTATGATTAAGTTGGTATGAAACACCCTCAGAAAACATGGTTAATCTGCGTTTTATTTTCTTAATTTGCTCATTAGAAATACCAGACATCTGCAATGGAAGAATAAAGCTGTCTATGTCTTCTAAAGACCAAAAAAGTAAGATGCGCCGACCGGGATTTGAACCCGGGTCGAGGGCTTGGAAGGCCCTAGTCCTGACCAGCTAGACTATCGGCGCAAGTAATCAGGTAAAGTAAAACTACAGTTTAGAGATTTTTGACCAGTTCCTGGCCTCTTTCAACTGTTATCTGTACTGGAGATGGGATTTTGTATCCAGCCCTTCTAAGGGCTTCTTTCGCAAATTTGTAAAACTGAGGTCTTGTTTCGACAGATATTATCGCCTGGCCAGGTTTTACCCGTGCTGCTGTCCCAACCGGTTTTCCAAAAGCTTTTCTCATTCCTTGAGACACTCTGTCAGCTCCTGCTCCGGTTGCCTGTTTGTTCTCTCTGAGAACATGGTGGGGATACACCCGTATTTTCAGATGAAAATTAGACCGACCTGCCCTTCGCATGAGGTACTTGTTGGATGCGATTCTTGCAGCTTCCAGTGCATTGTGTCTAATCTGACACGCCTCTTTTACAACGAGAGAGACCTTCACGGGGAAACTCTCTGAGAGATTTCCCATGTCGAACTGGGCTACCTTTATCCCTGGAATTCCTCCCATATACTCACGCCTCGTATAGGCTGGACCCATAATCTTCCGATACATTCTCCCTGGTTTTCTGGCCATGATCACTACCTCTTCTGGTTGAGTTGCCAACCTGACTTATAAATCTTTTGCCTCTCAAACGCACTCGTTTGATCCGCAATAAGGTACTTCGTCTCACTCAATACCTCTTTATTGCATGTTGTCTTATCCTTTACGCTTCTCTGAGTGCCATGCAGAGCATGGTGCTGGGATAGAACGAGCGCATTTCGCTCCTATGAGTTGCAATGAAGTATTTCAAACTTTGTAATTCAACTCAATAGACCACATAGATAGGGGCGACATATCTCATGAAACCTATTTGGAAAAAGACCAAAAAATATCAGCTTAGTAAGTAATCCTAACACCAAAATGATATAAAAACGGACCCGGGGGGATTCGAACCCCCGATCCCTGGCTATCTCCGGCCATAGGGCCTTAGAAGGCCAGTGCTTTATCCAGGCTAAGCCACGGGCCCTATTTGTAGAATGCTATATACTGTAAATCACTGATCTACAAATTGCAAACAGGAGTTTACGGTATTGTAAATCTCTACCTACTTGTCAACATACTTGGCAGTATAGCGATATATCTAATTTTCGGTAACCTTCGTCTATCAGTCATAGCACGTGAAGATTTCCATCACTGTCCACACCAATCTCGAATTCTGCCAAAACTCTTCGGTTCCTGATTCTATGGGAATAATTATCTTCAATAAATCTCAAAAGTCTCGGGCCACTGTGTTTCACCCGTATACCCCGAAGGTCTGCCTCTCGATACACCATCCCTGGAATTTCATACAGATCGGTCTCAGATTGGATGGCTACCCTGACAGGCAATTTAACACTTTCAATTAACTTTATCGTGTTGATGGCCTTTCGAATATTCTCTTTTGCCGCTTTCTCAAGTAGACAAATATTTGATCTGGTAGTCCCGAGATCCTCAGCGATCTTTGACAGAGATTCTCCTTTACTCCTCCTTATCAGGACTTCATATTGCCGCTCGGTAAGATGTGTATCTTCTATGTTAACCATTTTCGCTCAACAAAATGTTTAAATTTAATCTATATACTTAAACATATCGATGATGAGCGGACTCGCCAGACGAGAGTTTCTAAAGCTAACAGTGAGTTTAATCACCGGTGCCTCTGTTGGACTTCCAGGATGCGTCTCAAAACAATTACAAAGTATAGACATCCTGTATGCCGGGAGTTTACAGAAAGAGATGGAGGAGGTCCTATGCCCCGAGTTCGAAAAGAGTTCAGGAATAACATGTTACACCGATGTAAAAACATCTGTAACCCTGTTAAGTATGGTGAAGGATGGAATAAGAAATCCAGACGTCGTGATTTCTGCTGATGCAAATCTTCTTAAAGAGTTCCTGTTCCCAGACATAGCAAACTGGTATGCTATTTTTGCATCTAATAGCATGGTTATTGCCTGGGCCAAGAAACCAGACAATACTTATGATGAATGGTTTAACACCATTATTGAAAACGAGATGTCGATGGGTATAAGCGATCCGAAAATCGATCCTCTCGGGTACAGAAGCCTGCTGACTTTAAAACTTGCTGATATATACTACAATTTCCCTGTTTATGATTCCATTTCAGATCAGATAATCATTTTTGGGACAGAAATGGATCTAATGGCTAACTTGGAAACTGGTAACGTTGATTCAGCCATGATATACCGCAATATGGCAATAAGTCACAAAATTCCCTTTACAAATCTTCCTGACGAAATAAACCTAAGCAGTGTAAAATTCGCGAATACTTATTCAAAAGTTAAAATTATGGTGAAAGAAAGAGAATATATTGGAGGACCCATTTTATATGCCCTTACCGTACCCAAAAAGGCACCTAACCCACAAGGGGCTATGAAATTCGTAAAATTTCTGTTTAATGAGGGGCTTGCATTATTTAATGAATTGGGCCTTCTAACAAACAATATGCCTATTTTAAAAGGAGATGTACCGGGGGGATTATACGAACCTGAATAAAATTACAAAAATACTGACGCTTCTGATGGTGGCGTATCTCCTCTTGCCCTTTTTAGGAGGTGCACTTTCTCTTTCAGATTGGCAGGCTATTACACAGATCATACATGCTTTGAAAAATCCTGTTGTTGTATCAGCTCTCAAGACATCTCTTATTTCTGCAACTTTCTCCACCATGATCTGTATATTATTTGGAGTTCCTCTTGCTTATACGCTCTCCAGACACAGATTCAAAGGAGCAGTTATAATAGAAGCAATTATTTTAAGCCCTCTGGTTGTCCCACCCATTGTAACCGGTCTCTTTCTACTAGTTATCTTTGGACCCAATGGGATTATTGGGGGCGTAGTCAGTGACCTTGGTTTTAGGTTCACCAGATCTCTTGTAGGGATAATGCTGGCTCAGATTGCAGTTGCGTCTCCTTTCATAGTCATTACCTCTAAAGCAGCTTTTGATGAGATAGACCCAAAATTAGAATTTGCCAGCAGAATACTTGGAAAAGGTCCTCTCGAGACATTTTTCAAGATAACACTTCCTCTAGCTAAGGGAGGTATCATAGCCGGGCTTGCACTAACTTTTGCGAGAGCCATTGGGGAGTTCGGTGCTACCTTTATGGTGGCTTATCATCCCCGTACAATTCCAATCCAGCTATATGCTTCATTCTTGGGAGGAGGAGTACCCGCAGCAGTTCCTTTAGCGATTATTTTATGGATTATGAGTTTAGGGGTAATAATATTCCTGAAATCTTTTGAAATTTTCTTGGGTGGTTGGGTTGCTCGAACTAAAAGAAATCTATAAGGAGTTTCCATCTTTCAAGCTTGGCCCAGTTAATCTAAAAATTAAAAAGGGCATTATAGCAATACTTGGACCCAGTGGTAGTGGAAAAACCACTCTCCTGAACATCATAGCAGGAATAATAAAACAAGATAAAGGAACAATTACACTTAACGGGCGAGAAATTGACCATCTCCCCCCAGAAAAACGCCATATAGGATATGTCTTTCAGGATTTTGCACTTTTTCCCCATTTAAACGTCAGAGAGAATTTGTTGTATGGTGGAAGGGAAGGGGATCTGAAAGATCTGGTGAACCTTCTAAATATAGGCCATTTACTGGATAGAGATATTCAAAGTCTTAGCAGTGGAGAAAGACAAAGAGTTGCCATAGCCAGAACTCTCCTCACACACCCTGAATTACTGATGCTGGACGAACCAATGGGAAGCATTGATGAAAACTTACGAAAAAAACTCTGGATAGAATTGAGAAATTTACTTAGACAACTTGACATTCCGGTTATTCTGGTAACCCATAGTAAAGAAGAAGCTATGATAATGGCAGATCAGGTGGTCGTAATGGGAAACGGACGCATACACCAATATGGGAGTATAAAAGAGATATATGAATTTCCTTCTACAGCTTTTGTTGCTAATTTCATGGGATTTGAGAATGTGTTTCAAGGAACAGTAACTGATACAAATCCGGAGAGAGATGTCCTTAAAATTAACTGGAACGGGACTGAGTTGACCACATCCTTCCGGAATGTAGCTCCCGGAACTCCGATTACTTTCGGTATCCGTCCTGAGAATATAATGATTGTGCGAGAAGGTAAACCTGTTGGAGACCTGATTCGGGATAACATTATCGAAGGAAACATCTTACGGATCCTCAGAAAAGGTGGGATTTACGAAGTGATTGTTTCAACTTCATCAGGATACGTTACCGTTGATGTACCTGATCACGTATTCCATAGAATTGAACTGAATAAAAAGTCTCACATTAAGATTGGTTTCAAAAGAAATAAAATTCATTTTATGGAATCACTTCCTGAAAATTGATTCTAAGAACTCTTTTTCTTGCCTTAATTCATTAAGCTTCTCTTCTAGACTCAATATATTCTCGTAAGCCAGATCATCCAGTTCAATGGTAAGATATCCCTCATAATCACATCCAAGATGGCTCAGCACCTTCTTGACCCTACTGTTAAATCTAGAGGGAGCATGGTTTCTTAACCCGTCAGAAAGACTCACGTGAATATTCCTTAACCGATCTTCTAAGAGCTCTATAAACCGAAGGGCCAGTTGTTCTGAATGTTTCAAAGCATGATCAATATCCAGAGTGAAATACAGATCATACTTTTCCACAACTCTTTTAATAGATGAGGGACTCCAGCAAAGAGCATTGATTCTCTTCTCAAGATTTTCAATGGCCAAAGGGATTCCCTTAATTCTGGAATAATTTTTGCAAATCTCCAGATACTTATTCATCCTTGCACTATCTTTCCTTGTTGCCTTTCTGGAGACGGTTCTCCTACCAGGATGTATTGTGACGAATTCACCATCAATCAACCCTGCTATATGAAGGGATTCCATAGTGTATCTAAGGGTGAGAGACCTGACTCCTTCATTAAAAGATGACGGATTTAAATCAAACACAGGTGCATGAACAATTATATTTCTAAATTTCTTCAAGGGTTTTAAGATTTTAACACTCTGTTTACGATTTTCCCAAAAATGAGGAGTTTCAATCCAGAACTCAATAGAATCGAAACCAGCTTCCTTTCCCGCAGACACTATAATGTCAAGAGGATAATCATGCAAGAACATGGATGAAAAAGCAATCTTTGCCATACAATGTCATGCATATCTACCCTTATAAATCCCTTACCGTCTCCGATTTAGAGTATAAACTAGCAATTGTAATTTTAACTTAAATTACTTTCATCTCTACCATAAAGTTAATCTTTAGTAGGTCTCAAGAGATTACAAGGAGTGTTGACAATGGAACAAGAATATGTTGATCTGGAAGATCTGCCCGGTGTTGGAGCTACAACAGCTGAAAAACTCAGAGAGGCTGGATTCACATCTATAGAGGCAATTGCAGTTGCATCACCATCAGAATTATCAGCTGCTGCCGATATTGGTGAAGGGACTGCAGCGAAAATCATAGTTGCTGCTAGAAAAAAAGCTAATATTGGAGGGTTTGAGACGGGTGATCTAATCTTTGAAAGGAGGAAGCAGGTAGGCAAGATCACCACAGGTTCAGATGCTCTGAATGAGCTTCTCGGAGGAGGAATAGAAACTCAGGCTATCACAGAATTCTATGGAGAATTTGGTTCCGGTAAAACACAGATCTGTCACCAGCTTGCAATAAACGTGCAACTTTCTGGTAAAGAAGGGGGGTTAGATGGCTCAGTTGTAATAATCGATACAGAAAATACCTTTAGACCTGAACGGATCAAGCAGATCTGTGAGAACAGGGGGCTCGATCCTGAGACTGTTTTGAAAAACATTTATGTGGCGAGAGCTTATAACTCCAATCACCAGATTTTACTAGTAGATAACGCCATGGAACTGGCTGATAAACTGAAAAATCAGGATATGCCCGTCAGACTCATAATTGTTGACTCTTTAACAGCTCATTTCCGTGCAGAATACGTTGGAAGAGGAACTCTTGCGGACAGACAGCAGAAATTAAACAAACATCTTCACGACCTTATGAGATTTGCTGATCTTCACAACGCTGCAGTTGTGGTAACCAACCAAGTTCAGGCTAAGCCGGATACGTTTTTCGGCGATCCGACAAAACCTATTGGAGGACATATCCTGGGACATACCGCCACATTCAGGTTATACCTCAGAAAAGGAAAAGGAAGCTTAAGGATTGCTCGACTGGTAGACTCCCCATATCTTCCAGAAGGTGAAGCTGTATTCGCAGTTACTGAAAGAGGTGTGGAGGACAAGTGACCTTTATCTAAAGCTTAATAGTCTGCAAACTCATTCAATTTTTACTGTTACGGCTTTTGTCCATCCATAAGAGGGTATATAAGAAGAGTGCCTTCCCTTGCCTCCAGCCACCACGATCACGATATTCTCGGGTTTTTTAACCACAGGGACCTTATCAAAATTCTTAGCCCATTCACTCCTCTCTTCGTCCAATCCCCAACCACCCCTTTCTTCAAGGAGTTCGAGGGGATTTCTTGCCATTTCATACAGGAAATTCCGGATGTCATCTTTAGTCCATCCTTCTTTTCCAAGCATCCCAGCATGGTCAGGACCAAGAACCAGCATTACATCTCCTTCCCCAAAAAAGAGGTTATAACTCCCCATAGAAATCATGGATCTTGCAATAGTGATGAGAACATCTTCTCCCTTTTTCGAAGCATGATCTGCTGTTGAATGTGGAGATTCTCCGCCAAGAACAGTTACAGTGCTATCATCTTCATCAAATCCCTTCTCAACATGAAGAGGTTCCCAAGGAGACTCCTGCTCATTTTCACCAAAACAGTACGAATACTGACATGGTGTCCCCTGTCCCGTTTTTGTCTTTTTAAGGGATAGGATATATTTATCAATCAACAACAGAAGAGATCTACCAATAGTCGTATTGGCGTGGGAACTTACACCAAGGCAGTTATTTCCGTAATTAATTCCGATCTCATCTCTTATTGGTCCGTTTATTACCATAACTGGCCAGCATGGATATTCCGTTGTGAGGACTCCAAAAAGATTGAACTCTTCAGTCGATATACCTTTTAAGGCGGCCCCTATAACAGGGAGATATTCTGGCTTACATCCTGCGATAGCAGCTACTTTCGCTATATCTTCATAACTAACCTCTCTTGTCCCAAAAGGCAAGTCAAAGATCATTGTCTTATCTTTCACATACTTATCCATATTTTTCAGGATCTCAGAGGTGGGATATAAGGCAGGGAGATTGTCCCACCCCATAATAGCGGCACCATCCATATATTCTTCAATATTTCTAATCTTGTCAGAGGTCTCTTTCATAGAGGATAAAACATCTCTCAATTTCAATACAGCACTCATGATGTAATCTTCTTTCGATGTGAGATCTTCTGTGAAATCGGGGTCCTCAGTTAGTTCCAGCATTTTAACAGAAGAGGCCACAATGTGAGCATTATTTCTTAACTCAGGAACTCTTAATGCCAGCCTGTAAATGTTATTTAAAGGGATTAAGAGATCTGGAAGTATTTCAGAGATTTTTTTAAAATCTCTATCCTTTGAATACCCATACAAGCTCGAATTGATAGTATTATAGGTCTCCTCAAGCATTTCTATAAAGACCGACATAAAGGACAACTTTTAAGAATCCAATAATAAAAATTTTGGTTTTCATATCTGCTATAGTCTTGCCATTGTACAGAAGAGTTTAGCCATCAACCATTCGTAGTCAGCTGGAAGAGACAAAATATTTAATATCACCAGCACATGAAGCATTAAATACATTAATGGTACATTGGATTATGATACCACATTATCGAGGCGTGGAGTTGAATTGAGGCCGGGGTTGCAGAGCGGCTACTGCGACAGGCTCGAGACCTGTTGTTCCATCGGGAACGCGTGGGTTCAAATCCCACCCCCGGCGTCCTTTATCCAATTATAAACTCTTTAACAGTTATTTTCCAAAAACAGATTGATTCTAGTAATTAATATTCTTTAAAATATTTAAGTTCTCCTTTCAGGCAAATTTTGAAAAATTCTGGAGAACATTTTAACACTTCTTTCACTGGATATCTGTCTGTATAGCCCTCCTTTTTAATCTTCTCTTCCAGTAATTCTAACACTCAGTTCAATTCTTGCAGAACATCTTTCAATTCTGAAAATCCCTCACTATCCTCTCAACCACTTCCAAGTCCCGTTTAACCCCATACAATCGTAGAGGTCTTCCCTTTCTAACCCCCACAATCCCTGATTCCAGAAAACCCTCTCTCCAGTTCTTTTAGATGTATATCCACTTTGTTATATCCTTCTTCAGAACCTAATCATTTGGCTATTTCTCCTGTAGCAAGATCCGAGTTAATCAAACACCATAAGATCCGAGATCTCGAGCTTCTTGCCATCAATTCTCAGATCCTTGAACTGCTCTAAAATATACCTTCTTGTTCTTATAACCATCACCTCATCAAGTACTTTCCTTTTGATCTCTGTTGCAACTTTCTTCAGCTCCTTTTTGATTCCTTCATCATATCTCTCCTCATACTCTCTTTTCAATTTCTTGTATCGTTTAACCAGCTCATCTACAGGTATGTTCTTCATTTTGAATGTTATGAAGGTGTCATCCGTAAATATCCTGATAATGTTGTAGAGATCATCTATCGTGTTATTCAGAGGTGTGGCTGTAAGGAGCATGAACTTGTTTGGAAAGTTGTTTAATTTCCTTTGCAAGGTTTTTGCTGCACTCCATCTGTTTGTGTTTTTGTTTCGATATTTGTGGGCTTCATCTATAACAGCTACAGGTGAGTTTCAGATATCAGACAGAATGATTTTCGTTTTAAGAAGATTCCCATTATTGCTAGAAAAATGAATATCTCAACTACAGTTGAGCTTACATTGCAAGATGCGGATGGAGCACTCAGCATTACAAATGTTTCGGTAACTTCTCCTTCTGGAGCTGTGGATTCAGTCTATATAAGGGCGGGCGGATAGACCGTAAGAAAGACGTTGCATTAATTAAGATACCGGCATCTTATTTAATCATAATAGCATCAACGATGAATCATCACAAGTAATTCTTGACGCAAATGTCTAACCAATTTAAATTAATACATTTTTTGTGAACCTTTTTTAGTTTATCTAATGTAGATGGAAAGTCCTCCTCCACAGAGGAGGTAGTAGGGCTGGCAGTCAAGTGAGAGTGAGGTTTATTCTACCTTTCTCGTTCACCCTCACAAAACCTGCAGGAGGACTCCAACAACTGTAAGTGAGATTATCGTCAGCACCACTCCCTGAAAGGGAATCCTTTTTCCCACTAGCTCTGTCAGCTTTTTATTGAACCAAGGAGTTGCTGCCAATAATATCGCTCCAATCAAACTTCCTCCAAGGAAAGAGCTCAGCAGGTACGTTCTGTTCAGCAGAGAGCCATAGTCACCCGCAAGTGAGATGTAAACTGGAATATACTCGGGCATCACAGACATGAGTGGTACGACAGTCACGAGAAAAGCTATCAGGGCAATTAAGAACTTCTTCACACCTGTAACCCCTTTCGAGTTCGCAAACCACATTCCGGTTGATACTGCGAAAGCTCCGACGAACAATCCTATCGTTACAGTTCTGACTCCCAAAGCCAGTGCACTCCCAGCAGCCGCCGCAATCCCTGCTGTACATAGGGGACAATGGGCTTCAACCCTTGAAATCAGAACTCTTGAAATCAAAAGTGCTACAAGAATAAATGGGAACAACTTACTATGTTTACTCATACCAGCACCTACATAGTCATGAATACTCTGAAGTTTCCATCCTTAAGACTATAAATAATAAAAGGCTCTTCTTTCCCTCCCGGCATTCCAGGTGATCCTGAAGGCATACCCGGCAGAGCTATCCCGGCAACATCTGGCTTTTCTTCTATTAACTCTTTAATGGCTTCAACGGGCACATGACCCTCAACAAAGTAGCCATCAATAACAGATGTGTGGCAGCTCTGCAAGAGAGGTGGGATACCATACTGGCTCTTTACTGTATTGATGTCCTTCATTTCGATGTCCTCAACTTCAAAACGCTCCCTTTTCAAGTAATTTACATAAAGTTTACAACATCCACAGTTGGGGGATAGATACACCGTTATTTCGTCAAGTGGTGTCTTGGAGATCGAATATATTGTTGTTGAGGCTATAACAATGAGGACCATAACTGCAAACACAGCTAACCAGTAAATTTGCCCCTTTTTTCTATTTTGATCCTTTTTTCGACTCATTTTAACCATGGTAACACTAGGCTTATATACATGTAATATTTTTACCGTTGAGTTAAATATATCGATTGCAGACGCATTTTAATGTGTCATAGAACTTCGATTCATCTGTAGTAAAATATTTACACTTTCCATATAAGCATGGAACCCTTTCTCCACTCTTCTGTCATAGGATGTGTCCATCATCTCTAACTTAGCTTGAATATAATTTAGGATTCTATTATTAAATTAATTGTGCTCTCTTATCGCGTGCCAGAAAAATAGTTCAGATTATCTCGGATAGAGAAGGAGAAAACTGAACCATCATTATCCACCCATTGTATTTTCATATGAAAAGAAGTTGGGGGCACTCTGATAATAGTATTAGAACCGATAATAGTATTGGAGAATTCATGTTAGGGAGAAAACTAGAGTCGAACCATCTTCCACATTTCATTCCTGTAGGTTTCTAGAGCAATTATAAATGAGACAAATGAACCAAATTCGAGGATATTATAGACTTCATGGAGACCATTAAAAATAAAAATAAATGCTGAGGAGAGCAGGAGGAAAGAGACCGCTATGCCTGTTGATTTTGTTATTAACTCTGGTGGAATTACTATCACCCCTTGTTGAACCATTCTATTATATTTTATTATCATAAAAAATAAATATAGCACTATTGGGATGGAAAATGTATAAGCAATATCAGATACAATACTGATAATTGTGTAAAGTGTCTGACTTTCGCTAATGTGGAGTGATATCAAAATCACTAATGCAGAGTATACCATTGTCAATCCAAATCTTCCATATACCAAAGAGACAATGTCAGTTTCTCCATTAGACAAGTAAATCTTCCTAGCATAGATGATATTCAATAATAGAATTAGCACCGCTATCGTAAAATTTAGTTTATGTGAGATTAAAATGAGACTACCTAAGTTTAAAATCTCGTTTAATAATTCTATAAACTCAGAAATAGATATTACTACGAATATTAATGTTGCAACAAATATATAACTAGATAGAACATTCCATACTATATGAGTTTCTATACTTTCTTTTTCTTTGAACAAAGATAGTAATCCAATAACCAAAATAGAAGATAGAAAACTTAATGCTGCAATGGCCATACTAATCCCATTGAGACCAGCCATGGATATAATTTTGTTAATCTTAATATAAATAAATTCCATCATAGGAGAGAAGTTCATTGTTTTTCCACAGTGTTTAACAATGTCGAGAGTACTCACATCCGTTTGGGCACAAGCTTTTCTGGATCATTGATATCCGATGTGCCTAGGCTGCATTGGATGTCAGTACATCAGACTCATACCCACTCTCGCGACAAAGTTTAACCAATCTGAAGCTTCCTTACGTTGATTAGGTTGTATTTTTTTAAAATAACATTGCTTTAACGAATTAATTAAAACCAATTAATTCAAGGATGTCAGAAATTGATAAGGAACGAGTTAAAATTAGGTTAGTTCTTTTTTCACATGAAGATTTTAAAATAAGGCTCATAGAGAGAGTTTGAGAGATTGAGATGGAATGCGTAAAATGGCCCATAAGGCTTCTAACTTTATAAGAGAAAAGAACATAAAAATTACATCCTCACCAACTTCTCCATATTCATGGCTGAATACCACACTACCACTGCAAGAACTACAAAACCAATTGCTATAAATCCCCTAAAGACGCCTTCTGAATGTCCGTACGACATCAATATTATCCCTACAAGAGCTGAGAAAAATCTCACTCCAATAGCAGGTGTATACAAATCTAGGGGCTCAACCAACACATGGATTATTTTACTATATTTCCATAACATTACAGCGAAATAAACTATTGCTACCACAAAAACTGTTGAGACTGTGCCAATAACTGCCCAAGGAACCGTGAATCTATCGAACAATAACCAGAGTACACCGAAGTAGAATATGTAGTTAAGAAAATCCTTTGAAGCTTTGGGTCGAAAACCATCTCCAATAAGTTTTCTAAACGTTGTGGCCTCAACTACAAGAAGACCCGTCCAGAGAACAATTGCCACTAGAATCATGAATTCCCTCATTACCTCACTTCGAATTGCAAGATACAACATTCCGACCATATAAGTAATAAAAATGGTGATTAAGATTATAGCCGTATGCCATTTTGCCATCTCTATCCGCTTGCTCACGAATTCTTTCACGCCCCTATTGTTCACCATAATATTCAGATTTAGAAGAGACAGGAGAGCAATAGTAGCTCCAAGAAAAGTATAAAGTAGGAGATGAGCCATGACAAGTGATAACATCGTATCGATATATAAAATTAATGTGCCTGAAACAATAATTATTGCAATCCAAAATGTTTTATATAGTCCTGAAGTAGTTGGAATCAAATGGCGAAGCAATTCATTTATCTTTAACAACTATTCAGATCTCTGGCTACGAGTTTTTAATTGAACAAAAAAATTCATAAGCCCTTGGAACAGAACTTGCAAGATTACAGGGGATTTTGGGGTATCTCGATCTATCCCCTTAAGACTTTTTCAAATTCAGATGTCTCAAGGTCATGAAAAAGACATGACATACTTGGCTATCAAGTATGATAGCAAACCGATTTAGATTTACTTCACTCATAATACCTGTAGGATTACTTCTCTTACTCTATCTCCGGTATCAAAATTTACCACAACAATCTGCTGCCATGTACCAAGGATTAGCTCTTTATCCCTGAAAGGAACGATCAGACTTGGACCAACAATAGAGGCCTTCACATGGCTGGAGCCATTGTCATCGTGCCAAGTTTTGTGGTGCTCATAGTCATTTCCATATGGGGCTATTTTATCCATTACTTGGGGAAAATCCTTCTTCAGACCGGGTTCATATTCAATGGTCGTTATGGCGCCGGTAGAACCTTTAGAAAAAATCAAAACAGCTCCTGATTCCTTATCGCATTCCTTAATGTATTCTGCAACTTCATCTGTAATATCTTTCATATCCCCATGAGCTTTCATCCTGATTTTCAGAGTTTTCATACTGGTAAATGTACTATTCAATATCTTAAATCTTGCTGAGCTCATCAGACATAGATATACATCCAAACGATCCAGTTAAGCCAACTTTGACCTTAATAAATTACGAGATGACAAATATAGACAAGAGATGATCTGGATCATGTTAAAAACGTTTACGGGATGAAATCCTTTCCACAACACACCACAGACTCTCTTTTCATTCTCATAGAAATTAACAGGTTGCTGTAGTCCTTGTATTTTTTATTATTCCTCTCGATTTATTTAATACTCTTCAATACTTTATTACCTATTTACTTTACTTCAACATCGTATGATGAAGAGGCCGTAAAACGAGTCTGTTTTGATGTTGTTTGCCACTTCAAATACTTTGCTTATTTTCATCCTCTACTCAATCCAGTTGGTAACATTTCAGCACTTTCTTAACCAAAGTTAAACCTCTCTGAAATGTTTCATCGAGCTTTCATATATGAGTTTTAAAATAAAATACCTGTTACATAAAATCTAAAGACCTTTCTTTTATAGAAAAAGATTAAAATAAAATGAAATTAAGTTAATTATTATGAAAAATAATCAAAAATTTTGGTTTGTCCATTGTAGGACATATGCCTTTGTAGCTACAGAACAAACCAGAGGAGAGACGTATGAAACAGCGTGAAACTCGATCAATGAAAACAATTACGAATATGAGTGCTTCAGAACTGGCTTATAAGACCAAAACAGGCGATCTTTCAGCCCAAGAAGTTACTGAGGCTTGTATTCGTCGCATCGAAGCTGTTAATGAAAAACTTAATGCAGTCGTTATACCATTATTTGACGAGGCCATGGCTCAGGCTGCAGAAGCCGATCGAGCGCGTAACCGTGGCGATCCACTTGGTCCACTCCATGGTGTGCCTATTACCATTAAAGAGCAATATCGTGTTGCCGGTACACAGATAACCCTTGGTGCAACTCACCAAATTGGAAATATTTACCACAACGAAGGTCCGTTGATTACGAAACTACGAAAGGCTGGTGCCATTATTCTTGGGAAAACCAACATCATACAAACCCTGGCCGGTTGGGAGAGTGACAACCCTGTTTATGGTCGCACAAACAACCCATGGAACCTAGATAGAACACCTGGAGGGAGCAGTGGTGGAGAGGCAGCTATCATTGCTGCTCATGGTGTGCCCTTCGGGTTAGCTGGTGATTTTGGAGGAAGTATAAGAGTACCAGCTCATTTCTGCGGGATCTATGGGTTTAAACCAACCTCAGGCCGCTTATCCAACGACGATTTTCCCGCCGGACTTCTTGGTGGTGGACAAGAAGCTATAATCCCCCAACCAGGCCCCATAGCACGAACAGTAGCTGATTTACAACTGGCCATGGAAGTATTAGCAGCACCATCCTCGAAAACGACTTATGATCTGGTTCCCCCTGTTCCCTGGCCTGATCCGTCGAAAGTAGAGATAGAAGAACTGCGAATTGGTTTTTATGCAGATGACAGCTACTTTCCAGCTTCACCTGCTTTGCGACGAGCTGTTGAAGAGGCTGCCGATGCACTTCAGAAACGTGGTGCTTCTATCGACCAATTCACACCTCCGGATGCAGCTGAAGCGATACGAATATTTCTGGGTGCAAATACGGCTGGAGGAGTTTCAGATTTAAAGCACCTTCTGGGTAGGGAAAAGCCAATTCCTCAGATCTCGGGAATCTTCCGGGGTTCAAGTATTCCGAATTTTTTGCGGCTAGTAATATCCAGAATCATGGCAGCACGTGGTCAACACCATCTTGCCTACATGATCCAATGTATGGGAACCTGTTCGGCTGAAAAATACTGGCAACTGGTGGAGATGCGCAACCAGTATAGAGCACGCTTTCTCCAGACACTCGATAAGGGAGACTTCGATGCCATCCTGTGCCCTCCTTATGCGCTTCCAGCCCTCACTCATGGAAGCAGTGAACATCTTTTCCCTGCAGGCGCCTATGGATACATATACAATGTGATCGGTGCACCAGCAGGAGTAGTTGCAGCAACAACAGTGCAACCAGGCGAAGAGAGTGACCGGGAAGTGGGCAAAGACATAGCAGAAATTACTGCACGAGAAGTAGAACGAGGAAGTGCAGGCTTGCCGGTGGGTGTGCAGGTCGTCGCCCGGCACTGGCGAGAGGACATCGTCCTAGCAGTGATGGCCGCTCTAGAAGACCACTTTAGGTCACAACCAACATACCCTACTTACCCCAGTCAGTTAGCAAAATAGATTAGGGAGTAATTGAAATGTGATATGCTAAACCTACATAACTTCTTTCCCTCTTTTACCGTGTGATGTACTCAAAGATTATGCAACAGTGATTTGGTCAACAAAAGGTCATACCAGTCCATGAGTGGTGACTTATTCCCTCATTAGTCTTTTGATGTAAAAACCCATCTTTCCGAACTTAAGGTAAGAAAGGTGTTACAAGGAGGGTTTAAAGGGCAAAATTTGATAAACCTTAAAGAGTAGTCAGAAACTCAATATTCCTTTGCCTTCTGCTTAACTTTTGGTCCGGATCGAGATCTCTCCAGCTTCTATCCGGCAATTTTTTATCCGTAAGAAAGTTCAATCCATCTGCTCGCTTATTTGAATTCTAAGGAACTTTATATATTTAAAATCCTAACTGGTTTATTGAACTTTTTCCTAATTATTAGCACAGATAGAAAAAATAAAGAGCTCAAATTAAAAAATTAGAGGGACTCAATGTAATTCATGCCCATATTTCTTTTTCAGCACATACGATATCAATATAGATATCAGAGCTAAAGCTACATACACAACAAAGCCTGTTGCGTATCCCTCCTTTCCATAAACATCCACAAATACCCCAAGAATTGGAGGGACGACAAAACCGCCAAAAGCTCCAAGTCCTCCAACCCACCCGGATGCGCCACCAACTGCCTCAGGAACGTATTTAGCCACCAACTTGAAAACGGCCGCATTGGCTACACCCATACCGGCACCAATAAATATCTCTCCTGCCAGAGCTGGCAGAAAGCTCCTTGAAGATATGAGAATCACTGCACCAACGAGTATTAGGGTAAAACTCATTATTGCAGTCTTTTCACCACCCATCTTGTCACTGAGATGTCCACCATAAACCCTGATGAAAGATGCAAGGAGAGAGAACCCAATTGCTGTCAATATACCTGCTGTTCTTATGTCAAACTCGTGGAAAAGGCTCCAGTATGTGGGAAACCAGGCAGTCAGAGCTAAAAAACCGCCGAATGAAGTGAAATAAAGAGCTACCAGGGCCCATGTTCGCCCTATTCTGGCTGAGATCTTTAATGCATCTACTAGAGTCCCTGAAGGTAAGAGCTCCTGACCCATTTCTCGTGCCACTGCTACAGCTGCTTCTTTTGGTACATCTTTCTTTCTTAACTGAAAATAGTATGCGTCGTAGGCTATGATTGCATAAATTACTGTGCCTGTGAGCAAAAACAGGAACCAAGCTGCATAAGCTCCTGGAAGACCTAACCCGATCAGAGCAAAAGGAAGCACAAGGGTAAAAATGCCAGGAGCGGCATTACCAAGACCCGCATAGGTACCTAGAGCCCATCCCTGTCTTTTCTGAGGGAACCAATAGGATGTTTGCGGGATTCCAACTGAGAAAGTAGCTACCCCGCATCCACTCAGGACCCCAAAAAAGAGGACAAGAGGGTACATCTCCACTGTGAGTCTGCTTGGGTAGTACATGAACAAAATAGCAGTTAACCCTGCCATACCTATCAGAGAGAGGCTCAATAAAGTAAGCAAGGGTTTTTTCCCTCCAACTTTATCTACCCAAGCACCAAAAGGTATCCTTAGTAAGGATCCTGAAAGTTGGGGAGCTGCAACCAGAAAGCCTACCATGATACCCGAAAGCTCCATTACCTCTTTGAAATTTTTCGCTGCCGGCCCATACAGTGCAACTGCGGCGAATCCTACGAAAAACCCGAAAGTCGCTGCAATCAGGCCAGTAGTTGGAGATCCCTTAAGTTCGTACTTGTTTTTCAGTTCCTCAATCCTATCAGCCGTCATTCATTCACCTCATTCTCTATTTTCCTTTAATTCTGGTAACCCATCGATACAGTATAGGAGGATCTCTAATGTAGCTAAGAGGGAAAAACAGTATGTGAACAAGCTTGGTAAAAGGCAACACTGCCAGAATTAAAAAGGCTCCTATGACATGCAATTTAAAGACGAATGGCAATCCCACAACATATCCTATCTGCGGATTTAGTGTAAGCAACGAATATAGCCATGGGACAGCGGTATACAGATACCATTCCATACCCCATCTGACGAAAATTCCCATGTAAACGCCTGTTGTAGCTTGAAGAAGGATAAGAAAAAGGAGGATCCAGTCTGCATATCCTGTAACAGCCCGAATAATACCTGAAGCTCTGCGAATCAATAGAATTATGCTTCCAACTAGAGTAAGGAGTCCTAAAGCTAATGCAATGCTCTCAAGAGCAACAATGGCTGAAATCCCTGAGAGAGCTGCACTAACAGTAGAAGGAAAAAGAAATCCTATAATGTGCCCTACTAATATTAACACCACACCATAATGCCAAGGAACACTTCCCCAGTAAAGGGTTTTTCTCTCAAGGAACTGAGTTGAAAAAGCACTCCAGTCAAGTTTACTGGAGAAATATCGATAAGGTGTTACGAACAGGGCTATTGCGATGGAAAGATAAGGCAACACCACAAAAATAAAGGTTTCAAGCATAAATTACCACCTCCTCTGAATCCATTTTGCAAAAAGCATAAACAGATTGAATCAGCCCTTTGTAAGGAGTAGTTTCTTTGTCGATTCTTTCTACCATCAAATTTAACCCTCCCAGAACGTAACTCTGGAGGAAATTTTTTCTCTCTATATCCAGAGATATCTCACAAAGGTGAGAAAGGAATGCCATAACAACAGCCATGTGATCCGGTAATTCCCTTTCTTGGTAGTAAAACCCGCGATCTCTGTAAATTCTTTTCAATTCAACCATATACATTCCTTTCTTGTAACTGTCTCCAAATAAATGGTGAGAGAGGTAGGGAGAGCACAGAGGAAATATATCAAAAACTCTCACATACTCTTCTTGGATAACCGATATCTCTGAATTATCAAGAAACTCTCTAAAACTACCTAGTGAATGGTTTACCCCAATAGAGTCTAGAAAACACAATAAATCTCTTGTTTTTTCCCTTAAATTTTGGATTTGCCAGGGATACTCAAAAAGAGAAGAGAAAAACCCGTAGTATTTTGCTAGGATCATATTCCGCCCCTCGGTTTTGCAATTATGCCGAATCCCTTCCCACCTTTCCGTTCATAAGAGTCAACATACTCCCCATGAACCGGTGGTATTGAGTATCGCTTTTCGTAGCTTGCCGTGGTAAAAAGTCTGTAAAGTCTATCCAGAGAGTTGGCATCCATAGAAACTTCTCTAAGAAAACCATCATCCAATGTATCTCCGACTGTTTTTGCCCTCATGTACACTCGAAGAGCAACAAGTTTCTTCAAAACTTCTGCAACCAGATAAACATTCCCTGCTGTAAAGAGCTTTGCCAAATACTTAAGGGGAATTCTCATCTGTCCTATAGCCGGAATAAGTTTATGGTAATCCAATTCGAACGACATTTTTTGAGATAAAAGGACAGGTGAAAGAGGGGGGACATAATAGGTCATAGGTAGAGTTCTGAACTCAGGATGCAGAGGTAATGCTATTCCGAACTCCTTAACCAGAGTATATACAGGAGAATCAACTGCAGACTGTACCCAGTTTTCTGGAATTCCATTTTCCCGAGCAGCTTTTCTAACAACGTCATCTTCTGGATTGAGTATCAAATCCCGTTGAGCTTCTACCAGATCTTCATCTCTCACTTTCAAAATATCAGATACCCTATCAGCGTCATAGAGTAGAACACCCACATAACGAATTCTTCCTACACAGCTATGAGCACATGCATTAGCCTGACCAGTTTCAGTTCGAGGATAGCAGAAAATGCATTTTTCAGACTTACCTGTGTTCCAGTTGTAGTATACTTTTTTGTATGGACATGCTGTTACACAAAACCTCCATCCTCTGCATGTGTTTTGATCAACCAAAACGATTCCATCCTCTCCTCTTTTATATATTGCTCTCGATGGACAGGCAGCAATACATGCAGGATTAAGGCAATGGTTGCATATGCGGGGAAGATAAAACATGAAGATTTTTTCATATTCCTCAAGAATTTCTTTTTCAAGAAGATTTGCATCACCTGCTGCATATTCATTTGAGCCACCGAGATCATCGTCCCAGTTGGGCCCAGATTCTATGTTATCCATCCTTTCGCCTGATATCAATGAAACGGGTTCAGCCACCGGCTGATCATCCTCTTCTTCTGAATCGTAAAGCCTGCCATAATCATAAGTCCAGGGATGATAGTAGTCCTCAAGTTTTGGCATATAGGGCTGATAAAAAATATTCATCAGAGTGGACAATTTTCCAAAGGCTCTGAGCTTTACTTTACCATCTTTAATTATCCNCCCGCCTCTGTATTTTCCCTGATCCTCCCAGAACTTTGGAAATCCTGCTCCAGGTTTGGTTTCAACATTATTCCACCACATGTATTCTGCTCCCTTTCTGTCAGTCCATATGTTCTTACAAGCGATACTGCAAGTATGGCATCCAACACATTTGTCAAGATTGAAGACCATAACCAACTGTGCCCTTACATCCATTAACCTCACCTACCCTCCAGTTTTCTGACTATAATGTAGGTGTCTCTGTTCACTCCTGTCGGACCCCAATAATTGAAGTAATAGCTGAACTGAGCATAACCACCTGCCATCAATGTGGGCTTGAGACGAGCTCTCGTCAGACTGTTGTGCACTCCCCCCCTCTTCCCGGTTTTTACTGATTTGGGTATAAAGAGAGTCCTTTCAGGAGCATGATACATCAAAGCCACGCCTTTCGGAATTCGTGCACTTACAATTGCTCTGGACACCACAACGCCATTATTGTTATATGCCTCAATCCAGTCGTTATCTTTTATTCCCGCAGCTCTGGCGTCAACATCATTAATCCAGATGCCCTGACCTCCTCTGGACAGAGTGAGCATTCGCAGATTGTCATAATAGGTGGAGTGTATACTCCACTTTGCATGAGGTGTCAGCAAATTCAGAACCAAACCCTTTTCCCCACCAATCTCATCCAGAAATTCTGGATCTATTTTTGGTTTGAAAGTTGGCAGAGCTTCACAAAAAGCTAGGTAATATTGATGATCTAGGTATAACTCTTGCCTTCCGCTAAGAGTTCGCCATGGAACTTCATACTCTATGTTTAGAGTATATGGAGCATAGGTTCTCCCATCATTTACAATCCCACTCCATACAGGACTGGTAATGAATCGCCTAGGCTGAGTTTTCAAGTCATCAAAAGTCATCCGTAAGCTCCTATAGGGTTCAGCAATATGAGTGAGAGGTTTTCCTACCTTTTTTTCCAGATTCTCGAATGCCCTAACACATATTTCACCATTAGTTTCCGGAGCAAAAGTCAAGATTACATTGGCAACATCCTGCTCATTTTCCAGAGATACATATCTAGTTCCATTCCACTCAATGGTAGAAAATTCGTCAATAAGAGATTCAAAAATATCACTCGCATCCCAGCTAATACCATGTGCACCAAGAGTTTTTATACCCTCACCAAGAGAAATAAAACGATTGTAAAGGTTTCTATAATCTCTCTCAACAATTGCTAGTTTTGGCATTGTTTTTCCTGGAATAGCTTCGCATTCTCCATATTTCCAGTCTTTAATGTCAGTCTGAGTGATCTCCTCAGGAGTATCATGAAGAAGAGGAGCCATTACAACATCATTCACTGATTTAGGGAAATGTTTGCATGCCAGTTCACTGAATTTCTTAGCTATAATCTTAAAAACTTCCCAATCAGATTTAGATCCCCAAGCTGGCGAAACTGCTGCATCCAAGCAGTTTACAAAAGAGTGGAGATCGGTAGAGTTGATATCACGCTTCTCATACCATGTGGCTGCTGGGAGGACGATGTCCGAGTACACGGCTGATGTGTCCATTCGGAAGTTTATGTCCACGATCAGATCCATTTTACCCTCAGGTGCTTTTTCTCTCCAGACAACTTCTCTGACAGAGTCCCTTGCTAGCTCTCTGGCCATGGCATTGCTGTTAGGTGCACCAACAACATGTTTCAGGAAAAACTCATGTCCCTTAGCACTCGAAGCTATTGCATTACCTCTCCATATAAACCATACTTTAGGTGAATTTTCCACAGCATCCGGATCCTCTATGGCAAACTTCAGTTTGCCCTCTTTAAGGCGATCTATAATCCATTTTCTGATATCTTCATCACTTTTTGCTCCCTCCTGCTGCGCTGCTTCTACAATCCGTAACGAATTTTCATTGAACTGAGGGTAAAAGGGGAGCCATCCTAACCTTACTGCTTTTATATTGAAATCTATGGTATGTAATGGCAAATCTCCATCCCTTTCAGATTTGAAATAATCCACAAAACTCCTATCATACCTCCATTGATCTGAATGGACATACCAGAAACTTGGTGTGTTCTGAAGCCTGGGAGGTTTAACCCAATCTTGAGCGAAAGCAATCACGGCCCAAGGTGCAATGGGGACAACTTTTTCCTGCCCTACATAATGTGCCAGACCTCCCCCATTCCTACCAACACTGCCTGTAAGAATTAACGAGGTGATAGCTGCACGGTAGATTAAGTCGTTGTGGAACCAGTGATTAACACCCGCTCCGACAATTATAAGATTTTTTCCTTTAGTTTTCTCACCATTTTCAGCCCATTCTCTCGCTATTTTTATTACACTCTTTCCTGCAATTTTCGTGTATTTTTCCTGCCAAGCAGGTGTGAAGGGTTTAGGGTCTTCATAAGACTCAGGGTAATCTCCTTCCATACCCCTGGACACACCAAGATGGGCGGCCAAAAGATCAAAAACTGTGGCAACGACTTCCACTCCATTTTTTGCCGTAATATGTTTTACCGGAACTTCCCTTACTGAGTCCCCATAGTCTTCGTAATAAAATCTGACCATAACTGACTCTTTATCAAAAAGACTTAGCCGCACATCTATCTCTTTTTCATCCACGACATCTTTCATTTCAAGGTTCCATTTTCCACCATTTTTAGCCCATCTGAGACCTATACTGCCATTGGGAATCCTGACTTCTCCATTTTCATCCATAACACATAGGATCCAATCTGCATTGTCTAGGTTATCTCCTTTCTCGATCTCAGAAGCTTTCAGGAATCTGTCTGGAACGTAAACATTTCCTTCCTTTTTAAGCTTCACGAGGAATGGTAGATCAGTGTACTTCTTAGCATACTCAATGAAATAGGGTGTTTGTTTTTCAGAATAGAATTCATTAACAATTACATGGTTCACTGCCATCCAGAAAGCTCCATCATGTCCTTGCTCTACAGGAAGCCATGCATCTGCATATTTACTAACCTGACTGTAGTCTGGAGAGAGAACAACGACCTTAGTGCCTTTATACCGAACTTCTGCTAGAAAATGGGCATCTGGTGTACGTGTCATGTTCACATTTGAACCCATCACGACAATATATCCAGCATTATACCAGTCAGCGGACTCATTTACATCAGTCTGCTCACCCCAGATCTGGGGTGAGGCAGGAGGTAAATCACAATACCAGTCGTAAAAGCTCAAACACACCCCACCGAGAAGCTGAAGGAATCGTGTTCCAGCAGCATAACTGACCATAGACATGGCAGGAATGGGACTAAAACCCACTATCCTATCCGGACCATATTTTTTTGCAGTATAAATAGTTGCTGCAGCAATTATCTCGGCAACTTCATCCCATCTAATCCGCCTGAAACCACCCATTCCTCTTTTTCTTACATATTTAGCTCTAAGTTCATCAGTCTCGACTATACTTTTCCAAGCTTCGACTGGATCGCTGCATTTTGCCTTTGCACTTTTCCACAAATCTAGGAGGGGGCCTCTTATGTATGGATACTTTACTCGGAGAGAGCTGTATAAGTACCAAGAAAAACTGATCCCTCTCTGGCAGCCTCTCGGCTCGTAATTGGGAATACTCATATTAAAATTCGGATAGTCGTTGGCCTGAAGCTCCCAAGTCACTATCCCATCTTTAACATAAACATTCCAGCTACAGCTCCCAGTGCAGTTAACTCCATGAGTAGATCTAACTACCTTATCATATTGCCATCGATTTCTGTAAAATTCTTCCCAGTCCCTTAATTCCGGAGAATATACGTCCTTAATTCGGTTATCTGCCATTAATTAACCTCCTATAGTATAAAACTGCTACCAATAAACCTATCAGAAAAAGCCCGATGCCAGACAACGGATACGCTCCAGCACTTTTCTTAGGAGAGGCTGATGCCTCCTGGAAAAAAGCAATTAACCCGTAAATCTCTTTATCTGTCAACGGCTTTCCTGCATAAATATCTTTCATAACCGGAAACTGTAAACTTTTAAATATCCCATAGAGGCCTTTTTCACCAAGCTTTGGATAGAGATCGCTGAGATCAACAGCAAGAGTTCCTCCATCAATACCTGCTTTTTTTACAGAATGGCAGGATATACAAGGTGCGCCGCCATTCTTAAACCTAGATTCTCCTGTAAACAAAGCCCTACCGAGCTTAACGTCATAATTTCCTGGAGCAACAGGTATTTTCTGCTCCTGTTGCTCCTCTAATTGTGGTTCTTTGGGCCGTCCAATTTCAGATGGGGATGTAGAGAACTGGTTCAGATACTTAATGATCTCAATAGCTTCATCTCTAGTCACTCCAAGATTTGGCATCTGTAAACCATATTTTGCTATTAATTCCATCTGTACAGGATCTTCTTCAGCAGTTAATTTGTCTGGCTCCACTATTACTCTAATAAGCCACTCAACGTCTCTTTTTTCTGTTACACCCATAAGGTCAGGACCTGCTCGATCACCCCCACCAATGCTATGACACCCAGCACATTTGCTGTAGAATATTTTTTCACCATCCTGAGCGTTCACGAGGGTCAGAGTGGCCATCAGTAAAATAAAAACAATCACAAACCATCTCATCCCTATCCTCCCACCTGATACCTGATATTACCATCTTCCTATCTCACATACCAAAGATTCGTTTAAAATGGCTGTTCAATCCTTAATCTCCTTAAAAACCTATTTCTGGTGTTCTTTTTTAGATCCAAAAAACGACATTTATCCCGCATATTTGTTCGTGATTGTTAGAGTATGTTATAATTTTCCCCGAATATTTTCGGGTTTCACTCTCCATAAGTCGCATAAAGGATTAGTCCAGTGAACACAGCTCCACCAACAATGTTACCAAGAGTTACAGGAATCTGGTTCCACATCCACCACTAGTAGATGCTTATATTGGCTCCTAAGAGGATGCCTGTAGGAATAACGAGCATATTAACTACGGAGGTTCCAACCCTAAACCAAAGAAAGTCATTATAGGCAACCATAGAACAAATATTTTTCCTGAAGTGGATGAAGAAACATAACCCAAAACTGTACCAAGGGTAACTATCCAGTTACAAAGGATGCCCTTAACAAAGGCTGCTACCCACCTATTAAAACTTGCTTCCTGATATGCTATCGTTTTCAGGCTTGTAACTTCAATAATTCTTTCAGCTAACGGATGATGAGTCGATGTGAGTCCTTTTGTGATGGCTATCACCATCAAAACTCCAAAAAAGATACTGACTATGAGGTTGGAGATGAAAACCCAGCTCCAGTTATGAAATAAGTCTCTAACTCTCAACTTCCCATTTATAAGGGCTATGGGAACTAGAGCAAAATTTCCAGTAACAAGTTCCAATCCAAGCAACACTATCATGGCAAAAATCAGCTTGTATTTGACGTTAATTAAACAAGGTTTAGTCTTTTATCAAATACTTCCATTAGTTTTATGAGACGAGAGTACTATCGACACTACTCATTCCTATTTCCAAGTTTTAGTTGGTCTATCATATCTTAAGTTTCTAAGAACTCAGAAAATAACTCATTTTGGATAAGTTTAATTCTACCTTTATGACCAATCGGGAAGAGAGGATTGAGAAACGTACAGAGAAAAGAACAAGAAAAACTCCCAGCAAATAACCCTAAAAGAGGCAAGAGAGATTGTCTGGCTTCACCTGAAACGATTGTGAAAGATTATAAAGCTATAGTTGTAGAGATTACCCATTCACAACACTACCTAAAAAACAGCTCATAAACCCTATATGTGGCGTGAAAGTACAGAGCACTAGACAAAAAGTCAAATGCGGCCACCGGGATTCGAACCCGGGCTAGAGGCTTGGGAAGCCCCTGTCCTGACCACTAGACTATGGCCGCTTCAAGCTGGTTTTATATATCCGAGCCCTATATTTATCTTTCGGTATGCTAAAAAATGCTGGAAAACTCACTTACAAAACTAGCTTATCGACTGAAATTAACAATTTTAGATATTATAGTGTAAAGTTACGTACTATAATTTGTCACCACCAGATGACAATATCCCGCAAAGTCTTGTAAAAGAAGAACATATATACCTCTTCCAAGACATTAGAGCTTCTAAAAGTCCGATAGTTCCAGCATCAAAAAATCATCAGAACATGCATAACTCGATGAAATAGAGGATAATGAATCTAGGCCGAAGAAGGCTTAAAAAATCAAAAAATGAAAAAGTTATTCCTTGGATTCAGAGGCGCATTTCGTACAGCACATCACTACTTTCTTACCTTCCACTTCAGTTTCATACACTGCAAAAATACATTCACCGTCTTCAAGAGCGATTCCACAAATTTCACACGCTTTCATATATCTAACACCTTACTCCTATATTTTTCTTTGATTTACATCTCCTGATTACAAACCTATATTATTTCTCGGTAATGTCAGCTTCATTAACTATTGTAAAGTCTACCATTTACAGTGCGATTAACATAACCGACAGATTGTAACTCCTCCAGTTACAGTATTATTTCAATATCAAGTTCTTCAGCCAACTCTTTATAACGATTTCGAATGGTAACTTCTGTGACTCCAGCTACTTCAGCCACTTCCCTCTGGGTCCTCCTCTGCCCTGAAAGGATGGATGCGATATATATCGCAGCAGCTGCAACTCCCGTTGGACCTCTTCCTGATGTCAGTTCCTTCTCCTGGGCCTGTCTAAGAATTTCGATGGCTTTCTGTTGGACCTCTCCGCTCAGCCCAAGAGCTGAGCAAAACCTTGGGACATAATCCATAGCCGATGTTGGAAGCAATTTCAATCCGAGTTCTCTCGCAATAAATCGATAAGTTCTTCCTATTTCTTTCCTACCTACTCGAGAATACTCACTTATTTCATCTAAAGTCCTTGGCACGCTATTCTGTCTGCATGCTGCATATAGAGCAGCCGCTGCAACACCCTCGATACTCCTACCCCTTATCAAATTCTTCTCTACAGCTTTACGGTATATGACTGCCGCAGTTTCCCTGACATTTCGGGGCAAACCCAGAGCTGAGGCCATTCTGTCGAGTTCACTCAGAGCAAAGGCAAGATTTCTCTCTGTAGCGTTACTGACCCGAATTCTTCTCTGCCATTTTCTCAGCCTGAAAAGCTGGGCTCTACTCCTAGAGGAAATGGATTTTCCATAGAAATCTTTATTCCTCCAGTCAATCATGGTGCTGAGACCCTTATCATGGATGGTATATGTCATGGGAGCTCCAACTCTGCTTCGCTTCATCCTCTGTTCGCTATCAAAAGCCCTCCACTCAGGGCCCATGTCTATGAAATCTCTTTCAATAACGAGACCACACCTTTCACATACCATTTCAGCCCGTTCATAATCGTGAACTAAATTAGGACTTCCACATTCTGGACAGAGTCCTTCAACCTCTTCATATTCGGCTTTTTCAATCTCTTTCTCCTTTTCAATCTCTTTCCTTTCAATTTCCTTTTCTTTTACTTTCTCAATCTCAGCCAAAGATGTTCACCTCACAAATAATTCCTTATCCAACTTTTCAATCGTATTTAAAGGTCTGATCAATACAAATGGGCTTTTTGTTGGGCCGATTATGTCGTACACCCGGCCTATTCTTCTGTTTCTCCGATCAAATACATAAGAACCAATTTGTGGTACTGCTTTTGAACTAACCTGAACCAGAATTAACCTGTTTCGGGTTATATGAAGTACTTTTCCCAATCTTTTCAACCCTTCACCTCTAATTGCCGGACTTCACAATTTGTGACTTCTACTATATAAACCTTTCGTAAGTCTTAAATATCTGAAAAAAATACATCATATAACTATTTATGATTAGGACTGAATCCAAGTTTTCTAAGCAATTTAGATGGAGTTTCTTCCAAAATATACTTTGCCTCCCTTTCTCCGAACCCTGAGCCCCTCAATATACGAAACGCAGTTTGAGAATCAACTAGATCCTCTGGCGAATGGGAATCTGTATTTAGAATCACATCACACCCAACTTCTTTTGAAACAGAGGCCACATGACCATTAGCCAGACAATGTCCCTTTCTCGTTGATATCTCAAGAAAAACCCCGTTTTCCTTTGCAATTTCCGCCTCTTCCAAAGTGAGGAGGCCAGGATGAGCTAGGATGTCCACTTCAGGGTTTCGAACACCAGCTAAATTGGTTCCTAGTTCAACAGGCTCCGCCAGAGTCTCTCCATGAACGATGATTATCTCTGCTCCATTATTTCGAGCTATAGACACCATCCTGTCAATCTTTTCAGGAGGGGCGTGTGTTATTTCAACCCCGATAAGCATCTCTACTTCCAGTGATGAACGTTCCTCTTTCCATTCCGACAATTTTGTGAGAATCTCCTTTATATTGGAAAAATCTACGTGATCTGTAATTGCACACCCTGTATTTCCAAGAACGTGCATCCTTCTGGCAATCTCTACAGGAAGAAGCTCTCCATCACTCAGAATAGAGTGGATGTGAAAATCAAACATGCAGGGAAAGTTTTTATATTCATAAAAATACTTTTCGAATGGTGATTGAAAATTGCCCGGAATTAGACGCCTGGTTCTTGATGTATTGAAACCCCATGAGCCTAGCAAGCTCATACTTGCCCGACGACTCAGTCTACTAAAAGGTGTGGAGGGTGTCAACCTCAGCCTTTATGAGCTGGATCAGGAGACAGAGAACATAAAAATAACCATTGAAGGAAACGACCTGAATTATGACGAAATCAGAGATGTTATAGAAGAACATGGGGCTGTAATCCACAGTGTTGACGAAATAGCGGCAGGAAAGAAATTGGTTGAAGAAGTGGAGACCCTCCAAGATCGCTGAACCAAATCCTTCAGAAATTAATCCACCCATTTTCGGCACCATATTTATTTAAACTCTTCTGACTTCAGGGAGTTAATCTCTGTCTGTCTCGCGGAAACAGCACAGCTTCCCTAATGTTATTTAGATCAAGCATGGTCATCACTAGCCTCTCACATCCAAGACCCCAGCCTGCGTGGGGAGGTATGCCGTATCTAAAAGCTGTCAAATAAAACTCAAAGTTTTCTGGTGATAAACCTTGATCAGCAATTCGTTTCTCGAGAAGCTGCACATCATGGATTCTCTGGGCTCCTGAAGCGAGTTCAAGCTTTGGATGCATTAAATCAAAAGCCTTGCATAAATCTGGCTTATTTTCGTAGGGCATGGTGTAATAGGGTTTAATCTCCGTAGGCCAGTCTACGATAAAGTAATGTTCACCTATTGTCTCCCCAATGATTCGCTCTGACTTTGTTGTGAGATCATCGCCCCACTCTATTTCCTCTTCTTTCGAAGCTATTTCTATGGCTTCTTCATAAGTTATTCGAGGGAAAGGAGCATCAGGAATCTCAAGTGTTATGCCTAACCACTCCAAGTACCTTTCACAATGTTGTTCAACTTGCCTATACACATGGACAACCATCTTTTCGAGAATTTTCATCACATCTTCATGGTTGGCAAATGACATCTCAATATCAATTGAAGTGGCTTCGTTCAGATGCCTTGTGGTATTATGCTCTTCTGCCCTGAAAATAGGTCCAATTTCGTATACTCTCTCAAATCCTGCTGCCATCATCATCTGCTTGTAGAGCTGGGGGCTCTGGTTGAGAAAAGCCTCTTTCTCGAAATAGGATATCGGAAATAGGGCTGCTCCACCCTCGGTTGCTGTAGCCACAATTTTTGGAGTGTTGATCTCAATAAACCCATTTCTCTCAAGAAAATCCCTCACAGCTTTCTGAACCTGATGCCGTATTCTAAAAATGGCCTGTATTCTCGGTCGTCTCAGATCAAGAAATCTGCTGTCAAGCCTTGTATCAAGTTCTGCCGGAACTTTTTCAGTCACTTCTAGTAACAGAGGAGAGCTTGCCCTACTGAGCACTTTAATTTTATCCGGTATTATCTCAAATCCACCAGGAGCCTTAGGTTCTTCCTTCACAACTCCTGAGATCTCCACAACTGACTCCCTGGAAAGTCCTTTGATAAGCTCAAAAACCTCTTTTGTAACTTTTTTTCGTGGAGCCGTAACTTGTACCTTCCCCTCCCTATCTCTGATTATCAGGAACCTCAAACCTCCGAGATCTCTCATTTCGTGAATCCATCCCTTTACTACGACTTCTTTGCCATTATCATTTTTCCCTATTTCACCAGAGTATTTTCGTTTCATTCCAATCGCTCCTTCACAGAATATCCATGGAACTTCAGCCCCTCAATTTCAGCGAGAGTCATAATGTCCTCTCCCATCATCTCAAGAGCCTCCCTGCTGATTAACTGATAGGATATAAATTTAATGAAATGATCCACACCAAGGCCAGAATAGAGAGAGGCATATCCAGAAGTCGGTAGGATGTGATTTGTTCCTGTCATATAATCCCCGGCTGCCACAGGAGAATAATGCCCGAGAAATACTGAACCTGCATTCTCTACCATTTCAAGAAAGGATTTTGGATTTTCAACTGCAAGAGTTAGATGTTCTGGAGCAAATTTGTTTGCAACTTCAATTCCCTCTTCTACTGTTCTAACCACAGCTATTTTCCATCTATCTATTGGAAAAACATGTTTTCTTATCTCTTTTTCCACTTTTTTAGCCATGTTCATCGAAGTGCACAATAACACAGCAATAGCCAAGGGATCATGTTCCAGTTGAGCAAGCATATCTATGGCCAGAAATCGCGGGTTAGCAGTTTCATCAGCAATGATCAATATTTCACTTGGTCCAGCAGGAAAATCAATACTTACATGATTCTGCAACAACATCTTAGCAACTGTCACGTATATATTCCCGGGACCAACTATCTTTCTAACAGAGGGGATACTCTCAGTTCCAAATGCCATTGCAGCTACAGCTTGGGCCCCACCAACTTTTGCTACTTTCTTAACACCACAAAGACTCAGAGCTGTTAACACGTAAGGATTTGCTCTGCCATCAGAACTAGGAGGGGTGCATGCAATAATATGCCTGACTCCTGCTATTTTTGCAGGAATCGCCGCCATGAGGGCTGTGGAAGGATAACTGGCACGTCCACCTGGCACATATAACCCGACCGATTCTATAGGCTTCACAATACGACCAAGAATAATTCCATCACGCTCGTAAGACCATTTCCTCTTTTTGATTTGATTTCTATGATAAAACTCAATGTTTTCTCTAGCTTTTTCCAGAGCTTTGAGCTCATCAGGCTCTATAAGTTCTCTGGCCTCATCAAATTCCTCGTTTGTAACAAGCAATTCTTCAAGTTCGACTCTATCGAATTTTTTTGTAAGTTCAATAAGACTTTCATCTCCTCGTTCCTTCACATCTTGAATAATATCAAGGACATCTTTCTCATATCTCTCAAGATCGATCTTCCTTTCCCAATCCAGTATTTCACTCAACTTACATATCATTCAAGCAGCTCCCGAGAGATTCTATTCAAATTTTCGTTAATGGTTTCTAACGCATAAGAAAGTACTCGTCTGTTGTCATATCTGGCCAGTACACCATCAAGTTCACTTTTGTCAGCAGTTTTGAGTTCATTTACCATTTTTATCATGTTGGGTATGGCCCTTACAATATTATCCACTATGGTAATGTCGGCTGCACGGGCGGTTCTTGAGAGGGGATTCAGATCCACCGTTATAACTTTTTTCCCATGAATCTTTAGAACCTCACATCTGTCTCCATCTTCCAAGGGAACAAAGACAACATCTGCCCTGTATATGCCTCTAGAGTCCACAACTCGTCTGTCATGATCCAGATCCTCCAGAATTGCATCTCCTCTAGCATAAATTCTTCCTGCACCCGAATTCTTAAGATGGTTTTCTATTTTTTCTACACGTGCATCTGTTCTATGGAACAGGTTTACCTCAAGGGGTATATCCAGCAAGTTGGATAATTTAGCAATATCCTCAGAAACCAGGGCCGCACAATTGCCATTTACTGAAATAATGGGATGATCTGCAAGGATGAGCAAACATACTGCAGCCTTTTCAGCTTCGAGGGCAAAAGGATGACTGACTTCTCCGAGGAGGTAATCAAAAGCTTCTCCCCTCCCATGAGCAATCAAACCATGGTAAGATGTTATACCTCGATTTACACAATTTACTAACCTTTCCCTGATCAATAAGGACTGATACCTAGGGTGTGTGGGAGGAATCATGGATTAAAGTTTAAAAAAGGAGCATAAAAAATTATCTGAAAACATTATTCAACCTGTATTGCTTTTCTCTTTTTTCTGATCTTTGGAAGTACAACCTCAAGAACTCCATTCCTGTAAGTAGCTTTTACCTTATCCTCATCAATTTCCTCCGGGATGTGGATCTTTCGGTAAATACTGGTGTATTCCCTTTCCCTTCTAAGATAATTCCTTTTCTCTTCTTTTGTCTCCATGCTCTTTTCAACTCTGAGCACCAAGGAGTCTCCTTCCATGAATACTTCAATGTCGCTTTTTTCAACTCCTGGAATATCAGCCAGAACTCTTATAAAGTCTTCTTCCTCAATTATATCAACCGGTGGCATCTCTCTTCCGGGAACAAAAGGCTCAAACTCTTCCAGTAACCTGTTAAACCTCTCCTGCAACCTCTTCATCTCTGAAAATGGGTCCCATCTCCTCATCCCCATCACCTCTTTCACCTCATTACCGTAACTATTGGTTAGTTTAAATGATATATAAATTTTACTATCATACACATACCCAAAGATACATATCCTGGAGTTACTAAATGGACAGAAGGTGAGAATATGGAATTAAATGGAGTTGAAATCGAAGATACTTTTGCTGAAGCATTCCCAATTAAGATAGGGAGAGTGTTGATAACCGCCATAGATACTTACTGGGCTGAAATTGCTGCAACAGAAGCAACCGGTTTTGGTACTTCAGTGATTATGTGCCCTGCTGAGGCAGGAATCGAAAAATTTGTATGTGGATCTGAAACCCCAGATGGTAGAGAGGGAGTCTACATCCAGATCTGCCATATGACCGAAAAAGGCCTGGAAAACCAGCTTCTGGCGAGAATTGGTCAATGTGTGCTAACTGCGCCAACAACTGCTGTGTTTGATGGGCTGCCCGACTCCGAAAATAAATTTGATATCGGGAACAAACTCCGATACTTTGGAGATGGGTTTGAGAGTAAAGTGGAAAAATATGGCAAGGAAATGTTTGCAATTCCCATGATGGAAGGAGATTTCCTAGTAGAAGCCAATATTGGATACACAGACGGTGTAGCTGGTGGAAACTTTTTTATTTTTGCAAAAACCCAGCCATCTGGACTCATGGCAGCAAAAGCTGCAGTAGATGCAATTCAAAAGGTTGAGGGATCCATAACACCATTTCCGGGAGGAGTTGTTGCCTCTGGATCCAAGGTTGGCGCAAACAAATATAAGTTCCTAAAAGCCACCACCAACGAGAGATATGCCCCATCCATTAAAGAAAAAATTGAGAATACTGCAGTACCTTCCAACGTTAACGCAATATACGAGATCGTGATTAACGGATTGTCACTGGAGGCCTTAGCAGAGGCAACACGTGTTGGTATCCAGGCTGCTACAACAGTGGACGGAGTAGTAAAGATATCAGCCGGCAATTACGGAGGTAAACTAGGGAAATACCAGATCAACTTAGTAGATCTTTTCTGATTTTCACTATTGTACTGCAACGCATTACAGTTCGTCAATTTACATTTACAATATTTTTTTAGTTTTTTAGTGACTTCCTGAATTCTAGAGCTCCTGTCTAGAATATCTACATATATATCTTATTTTCCACTACCTTATAGGCTCTCTCTGTAGGAGTGATACCAGCTTTTGCTGCCTCTTCCAGATTTTCTCTTGTACCTTTACCACATACGGCCTCAATTCTAGATCTTATGTTTTCGAAACTTGCATTTTCCCTGTTGATATACTCTTCCCNCCCTGCCATTACACCGCCTGTGTTATGCATCCAGTCGATCTGGAATACGATGCCCTGATCCATAAGCATCCTGGCAAGCTTTATCTCCTCCTCTTTGCTAGCAGCAGCCAGCTGATTGTTAGCTCCACCCATGATGATATCAAAAGATAGATTAGGTATCCTGTTTTCAGTTATCACACCACCGAAAGCACATGGAGCAAAAATGTCTGCACTTACTTCGTATATCTTCTCTGGTTTCACCACTTCTACTTTATCATATTTGGCCATTAATGCTTCAATTTTTGAGTTATCTGGTTCAGCCACAATTAAAACCGGCTTTTCTTTTGCAAGATATGTCGCAAGAGAAAAACCAAGAGCCCCTAGACCTTGGATGGCAATGGTAACATCTTTCAAACTAGACGAACCATATCTAAATCCTGCTGCCTCTTTGATAGCAAGATATACTCCATAAGCTGCAGCTTTCCCCGTAGGTCCAATCCTGCTTTCTTTCCCTCCTGTGATATGTATTGAGAACTTCCTGACTACGTCTGCATGCTCTGGGAGGAAACCCATGTCAGGGCCTGTTAGCGATCTTGTTCTATCAAGGCAGTAGGAAATGAACCCAATTCGCTCCATATCACCCAAAGGGATTGGATCACTTGCAACAACTATCTTAGACCCTCCAACTGGAATACGAGCAGCAGCATTCTTATAGGACATGGCTCTGGATAGATTCAAACCATCTAGGATGATATCTTTTTCATCATCTACTAGATCATGCCTCCTAATCCCCCCGGCCCTGATGACACTCAAACCATTGTTTATACTCATTCCACTACTGTGCATGCAATATATGAAAGATATCTCAAGTTCAGCATTATAGAAATACTCAATCCCTTCATGTCTCCCTTTGCAAATCAATTCTTTAACGTATTCCAAGTGCTCATTCAGACCATACGAATCTATCAACTTAACCATGGTATCTCCACAAAAGCATCGCACTTCTGTTAATGGTGTGTTTACATTAAAACTTATGTTATAATCACTCCATGTCAACTCACCATCCCACTCCTTCAACCCACTGATACTAAAAGTATCATTTTTCCAGTTATAGTAGATTTTCAGGGTTGTCAGACCTTCATTCTCCATCATTATCGAAAACCTATTCACTTACACAACCTCCCTGTACATCATATAGAAAGCAATAACTCAAAAACAATTATATATTATTAATGAAATGTGTAATCTTACCCTATAAAGTTGGGAGGTGTCTAAAATTAAGAAAAAGATATTGATGCTGGTAGCAGTTATATTGCTTGTGGCTGCTTTTGGTGCGGGATGTGCCGAGAAACAGGCGCCATCAGAAACGCCTTCTGAGAAACCCACTCCATCAGAGCAACCACCGCAACCCGAAGTAATAAAAATTGGAGTGTTGCTTGACCTCAGTGGTGACCTTGGGGCTATTGGGCAGAAAATGAAACTCGGAGCAGAACTTGCTCAAAAAGAGTTTGACAGTCTTGGCGGAATCGGAGGTAAAAAGATAGAGCTGGTTGTTGAGGACGCAGCAACAGATCCTGCTAAAGCTGTTGAGGCCATGAAAAAACTCGTCGAGGTCGAAGGAGTCAAAGTGGTTGTTGGACCTATGACCAGCAGTGAAACTCTCGCTGTTGCCAAGTATGTGAACGACAGAAATGTTGTGATCATCTCACCTTCTGCAACAGCCGGGAAAATAACTGAGCTTGGTGATGATTATGTATTCAGGACTGTAGGTAGTGATGATCTGCAGGCAGCAGCCCTTCTTGATCTCATGAAATCCAGAGGATACTCAAAGATAGCAACCTTTGTTATCGCAAACGATTACGGTATCGGATTTGAGGATTACTTCAAAAAATATGTCCCAGAGATGGTTGCTCTTTCAATACGATATGATCCCCAGAAAGGAGACTACAGAACTGAACTTCAGCAGGTCAAGGATGCTGGTGTGGATGCAATTATATTCGTTGGATACGTGGACAGTGGTAAAGTGGTCTTCAGACAGGCAGCCGATCTGGGCCTAGATGAAATAGACTGGCTTTCCTCAGAAGGTATAGCTGAAAATGTGATGTTCGAAGATGCGAAAACTGCTGACTTTATGGCAAAGGTTGAAATGATCGGAACTAAACCATCCTCCACTGGATTCACTTACGAAAAATTCGCAGAGAAACATAGACAGGCCTTTGGCTCTGATCCTGATCTCTTCTCTGACTATACTTACGATGCTACAATGCTGGCCATTCTTGCAGCAGGAACTGCGCCATCCTATGATGGACCCCAGATACGTGAGGCTTTGAAGAAAGTCAGTGAATGGTATAACGGTGCTACAGGATACAAACTCTTCGACGAGAATGGAGATCCAGCCTTTTACACATACAATGTCTGGAAGGTCGTAAAAACCGATACTGGATTCAAGTACGAGATAATTGGACACTGGGCTCCAGCTACAGGTCTGGAACTGATACCATAAACAGATCTTAAGAGTGAAAACTCTTAAAAAACTTTATATATTTTTTTTGTTGTTCCACCACTAATGCCCTTTGAAACAAACTTACTGCAAATTCTGTTTAACAGCCTGATTTCGGGGAGCCTGTATGTTCTCGTTGGTCTTGGCTTGACAATGACATACAGTCTGACAAAATTCCCAAATTTTGCTCATGCAGAATTCATTACCTTAGGAGCCTACATTGTATACGCAATGACTGATATCCTTAATCTCGGCCTCATATCTGGGATAATAGTGTCCATGCTCATAACTGGCTTTGTCGGAGTGGCATGTTTTTTGATGGTCTTTAGACCTTTGGCCAACCGAAAGGGTACCATGGTCCACCTTATGATTTCTTCTATTGGAGTGGGGATATTTCTCCGGTATGCAATCCAGCAGATTTGGGGTGGACAGGAACTTCACTTTTCAAAGGTTCATTTCGCAGGATATAACCTAGGGCCCTTGAGAGTTACATCTCTGTGGATCGGGATAATCCTAACAGCAGTAATTCTGGTTATAATACTCCATTTGATATTGACGCAGACTAAGCTCGGGAAAGCTATGAGAGCCACGTCTAACAATCCTTCTCTCGCTCAGGCATCTGGAATAGACATAGACAAAATCATAATGATAGTATGGTTCCTTGGAGCTGCTCTTGCAGGGCTTGGCGGTTTTTTCAAGGCTGCCGACACTCGTATAGTTCCGGTCCTTGGGTGGGGGATCCTTCTCCCAGCCTTTGCAGTGATAATCCTCGGAGGCATAGGGAGTTTCTATGGCATGATTGCAGCTGCTTATATCCTTGGACTTGCTGAGAATTTCAGCATTATAGGCCTCATATCTCTCGGTATCTCTACTGACTATCGTACTGCTATCGGATTCGTAGTTATCATAATAACCCTAATCTTCGCTCCTACTGGTTTGAGCGGTATTAACTTCAGCAAATGGTTCAAGAGAAGGAGACCCCATGAAGGAGAGGTGATGGAGTAATGGCATTTCCAATTGCATATTTGCTAGATATGCTGGTGTTCACAGGGATTTTCGGTATTATGGCTCTGAGCCTTAACCTAGAATTTGGCCACACGGGTTTGCCGAATTTCGGGAAGGTTGCATTTTTCATGATCGGAGCTTATACATCAGCACTTATAACTCTTGCAGGATACCCTTTTATCCTCGGCATCACCGGTGCCATGGCTGTATCTGCTTTTTTTGGAGCCATCGTTTCTCTTCCTGCCATACGCCTCCGAGAAGATTACTTGGCCATTCTAACCCTTGCCTTTGGGGAGATCCTCAGATTGATCCTTAAAAATGAAGAATGGATTGCAGGTGGCGTTCTTGGCCTCAAAGGTATACCTGAAGCTCTTACCACAACCAGTTTCAAATCTGCTCTGTATGGCCATCTTATTGTTGTATATATCTTCGTTGTAACTTTCTACATTTTCTTGAGATTTCTTGAAAAATCGCCTTATGGCCGTCTTCTCAAAGCCATACGAGAGGATGAGCTTGCTGCTCAGTCTCTAGGTAAAAATACTGTATGGTACAAGGCTCAGGCTCTGGCCATAGGAAGTGCAATTGCTGGGTCTTCCGGAGGATTATATGCTCAGTATCTATCATACATAGGGCCCGACCTGTTTATGCCTGTGATAACTTTCGCTGTTTGGGCCATGGTGATTATCGGAGGTGTGGGTAATCATAAAGGTGTACTTGTTGGGGCTCTGATCTACCAGATATTTGAGCGAGGATCCAGAATCTTTAAGGATTATCTTCAAATCCCAATAGATCCAAACAACATGATGTTTATGATCTTTGGACTACTACTCATAATTGTGTTGATGTTCCGACCAGAAGGGCTCATAAAGGAGGAAAAAATCAAATTACTATAAGGAGGTACTTATGCTGGAGATTGTAGATATCCACAAAGAATTTGACGGATTGAAAGTATTAAATGGAGTCAGTCTGGAAGTTAAAAAAGGACATGTTGTAGGGCTGATAGGGCCCAACGGTAGTGGCAAAACCACCCTTTTCAATGTGATAGCTGGAGTGTATAAACCTACTGGCGGAAAAATATTGCTGGATGGTGAACCTGTCCATGGATTGAAACCTGATCAGCTATACAGGAAGGGACTGGTAAGAACGTTTCAGATTCCAAGACCTTTCAGGAATCTAACTGTCTTGGATAATCTCCTCTTGGCAAGCAGAAACCAGAGAGGAGAGAAATTCGCCAGAGTATTTAACTTCACAAAATGGAAAATGCAGGAAAGAGAACTAGTTGAAAAAGCGGAAAAAACTCTTGAGCTGATCAATCTTATCCACTTGCAGGACGAATACGCGGGAAATCTTTCTGGTGGACAACTAAAACTACTGGAACTGGGTAGAGCTCTAATGTCAGATCCAAAAATCCTGCTTCTTGATGAGCCTGCTGGAGGTGTGAATCCTACTCTTGCCATGAAACTTTTTGCTAAGATTGACGAACTTGCTCACCTGAAAAATCTAACATTCTTCATAATCGAACATAGGATGGAAACATTGCTGAATTATTCAGATTACATGTTCGTCTTATACAAAGGAAGGGTTATTGTAGAGGGAAAACCTCAGGAAGTTATGGAAGATGAGAAAGTTATCGAAGTATATTTGGGGGAACTGTAATGCTGAAAGTGAAGGATGTGGTCGCTGGATACGAGAAGAGTGTTGTAGTAAATGATGTATCCATCAAAGTCGGAGACTCAGAAGTGGTTACCATTGTAGGTCCCAATGGAAGCGGGAAAAGCACCCTTCTCAAAGCAATTGTAGGACAGGCTCGCATTTTTGATGGCAGAATCTTGTACGGTGAAGAAGAAATCACCAATCTTCGAACAGATCTCATTATAAAAAAAGGAATTGGATATGTCCCTCAAGTGGATAATGTATTCGTTAATCTGAGTGTTGAAGAGAACTTAGAAATGGGAGGTTATCTTCTGAAAGAGAATCTGGAAGAGACCATGTCTGAAGTCCTTTCCCTCTTTCCTGAATTAAGGAGGCATATAAAACGAAAGGTTTCAGTTCTCAGTGGAGGGGAGCGACAGATGTTGGCCATCGCTAGGGCTTTGATGAGCAATCCAAAAATGTTGATAGTAGATGAGCCAACGGCGAATCTTGCTCCCAGACTTGTAGCTAAAGTCCTTGCAAAGATTAGAGAGATAGTTGAAAGTGGATATTCCGTGTTAATGGTAGAGCAGAATGCTAAAAAGGCTTTAGACATATCAGACTACTGCTATATACTTGCGTCAGGTAAGCTGGTGTTTGAAGGTGAACCTAAAGAAGTACTGGCTCATGAAGAATTCGGAAAAATATATCTAGGGTTGCGGTCACACGCATGATCGAAGCAAATACATCATTTTCTGAATCCTTTAAAAGAGAGAGAATTCTGTTCTCGGAACTTAAAGTTGAGTTCTTGTTCATGTCCACACTTTTTGTGATGTCTGCCATAGGGGGATACCTCTATGGAATTAAAAATCCTGAAATATACCAGCAAATGGCCGAAATTCTCCAAAGCATTTTTTCTATGGATTTGACCATTGTTCAGGGGTCATATATATTTATAATCGTGCTAATCAATAACGTGGTAAAAACTTTCCTAACAGTTGTCCTTGGGATAACTGTGCTTTTCCCTCTAATATTCATTATCGGAAACGGGGTTGTCCTCGGGGTATTCTTAGCTGGAGCATCTGCTGACCACAGCCTGCTTTTCGTAGCCTTTTCTATCCTGCCCCATGGAATAATAGAAATCCCCACTGCTGTGTATGCAGCTTCATTGGGTCTTCACGCAGGACTGCTTAAAATTAGAAAAAAAGATGAATATGCCTTAAAAAGAGCTTTTACCTCTTATAAATCCATAATACTTCCCCTCATATTCATTGCAGCTATCATAGAAGCCTTTATAACTCCTGTTATAATGTCTCTAGTATACAACCCTTAAGACTTCTTTACGATAAACATTAAATACAGTAAAACCTACTCAGTCCGCTATGCTGGATGATATTACCAGAAGTGCCGAGAGAGATATAGGAATAAAGGCATATCCTCGCAGTATATCAAGAATCATTGGAGCTATTAAGTCCTCTGATGACTTCTGGGAGATTGTTGACATCTCAGATGAGCCCTTACCTCTTGTTGCTTATGTCATCGAGAGGCTGGTTGATAAGGGCTTTATTGAGTTAAAAAATGGAAAGATTGTTTTAAGAGAGGATCTGGAGGGCGAGGTCTCTCAATGGCACAAATGCTTTGAATGTGATGGGAGAGGAGTGATCATAGATGATTTCAAAAAAGAGTTCGAGACTTTCATGGAGATACAAAGAGAGAGGCCTTCTGCTAAAAAAGAGTTTGACCAAGGATACGTTACCCCTCTAACCACATTTTCCCGGATTGCCTATGCAGATCAAAAAGGGGATATAAGAGGGAAAGAGGTTATTATTTTAGGTGATGATGATCTAGTAAGTTTGGCTCTGGCTCTGACACACCTAGCTTCAAGAGTTGTTCTACTGGATATAGATAAAAGAATTGTTGATTTCGTCTCTAAATCTGCCAGAAGCCATGGAGTTGATGTGGAAGCCCATGTATTCGACCTCCGAAACCCTCTCGATGAAAGATTTCTCCATCAGTTCGATACTTTTTTCACTGATCCTCCTGAAACAGTTACAGCATTTAAAGCTTTTATTGGACGAGGTCTTGCAACACTAAAAGGAGCACGAAACGCTGGGTATTTTGGAATAACTCGGAGAGAATCGTCTCTGAATAAATGGAGGGAGCTGGAAAAAGTACTTATCTCTGACTTTGGTGTAGTAATAACCGATATCTTGCATAATTTCAACGTTTATGTCAACTGGGAGTACTGGGACACTACACGGGCTTATGATCTTTCACCATCCAAAACACATCCAAAGACTAACTGGTATAAATCAGCTCTGTTCAGAATAGAGACTCTTGAAGATTTCAGGATTTTCAATGACCCGATTGAAGGCGATATTTACAACGACGTTGAGAGTTCCACCACATAAATCAGCAATCAATAGATATAAGTAAACCTTCCGAGAAGTAGTGATATTTACCGCAGAAAGAGTGTCAAGAACGTTTAATCAGTTTTTGGATGTATTATTCCTGAATTTTGGTTAGACTCTTAGCAAAGTTTATATAGAAATGCATTACAAGCAATTAAGTAGATGCCAGGTCAGCACGAATTACTTGAAAAAGTCCAGAGAATACTGGCAACCGGGGGGTTCGAGGTTAGTGAAGCTTGTTTTACAAAACCCAGATGTTTTGATCTGGTTGCTAGAAGAGAGAGGACCATTCTTCTTTTAAAAACCCTGTATAATATTGATGCTCTGAAATTTTCTACAGCAAAAGAGCTCAGGGCAGTTGCAAAGCTTCTAGAGGGTAGTCCCCTTGTAGTAGGTGAAAAGTCACGAGAGTCTAGACTGGAGCGGGGTGTTGTTTATTCAAGACATAACATTCCCATAGTGAATCTCGCTACTCTTTATGATTTCTTCGTCCGTAGAATTTACCCTATGGTATATTCAGCTCCGGGAGGATATTATGTCTCACTCCAGACAGAGGTTATGAAAGAGGTACGACTGGCAAAAAACCTCTCACTGGGGGACCTTGCCAAACTTGTAGGCGTATCCCGAAGGGCAATTAAAAAATATGAAGATGGAATGGATGCCACAGTAGAAACAGCATTACGTCTGGAGAAAGTTTTAGAGACTTATCTGATCAAGGCGATCGACCTGATTGACTTCGAGTTTAAAGAAGAGATAATAGTGGATGATGATGAGTACTTCCAGAATATGGATGAGAGGGAGCGAGAAATTGCTGAAAGCCTGATGAATATAGGCTTCGACGTATACCCCACCCCTTATGCCCCTTTCGATGCTGTTTCAATGGATAAACATAAGGATTCCACGATTCTGACTGGTATGAAAGACTCCCCAAAAATAATAGAGAAGAGAGCGACCATAATAGGAAACATTTCGAAGGTCACGAACAAAAAAGCTGCATATATCGTAGATGATGTAAAAGAGGCGGAAATAGATGGCACAGTTATGGTCAAAAGAGAGCTTCTTGAGTCTGTTAGCAATGTTAAGGATTTTCTGGCATTTCTTGATGAACTTCTTTCTAGCGAAAAATATATATAGAACTACTTTTCCATTAATTTACCTGGAGGTGATAGGGTGGCTACACTCCAGGGTACTCCGGTATTGATTTTGAAGGAAGGAACTCAGCGAACTGTGGGAAGAGACGCCCAGAGAAGCAATATTATGGCTGCAAAGATTATAGCTGAGGCAGTTCGGACTACCCTTGGCCCAAGAGGAATGGACAAAATGCTTGTGGATACTTTGGGAGATGTGGTAATTACCAACGATGGGGCTACCATTCTCGACGAAATCGATGTGGAGCATCCTGCTGCCAAGATGATGGTGGAAGTCGCAAAAACCCAAGATGACGAAGTTGGAGATGGTACAACAACAGCAGTGGTACTGGCTGGAGAACTGCTGAAAAAGGCTGAAGAGCTCATAGAACAGGATGTACATCCAACTGTGGTGGCTAGAGGGTACAGGATGGCAGCTCAGAAAGCGATGGAGATACTTGACGAAATGGCCATCAAAGTAGATGTAGAAAACGAAGATATACTGAAGAAAGTTGCCCGAACTTCTATCACTGGAAAGAACGCAGAATATGCTGAAGAGGTCCTCACTGACGTAGTAGTCAGAGCAGTCAAAAAGGTTGCGGAGAGATCCGATGGACTGTATGAGGTAGACGTAGATGACATTAAGATTGAAAAGAAGGTTGGTGGGGCAGTTGAAGACACTGAACTGATAGATGGCATTGTCATCGACAAGGAAGTTGTTCATCCAGGTATGCCGAAAAAAGTGAAAGATGCTAAGATTGCAGTACTGAAAATGGAATTGGAAGTGAAGGAGACCGAAACAGACGCTGAGATTCAGATAACCAGTCCAGACCAGCTTAAAGCATTCATCGAGCAGGAAGAGGCCATGCTCAAAGAAATGGTAGACAAACTGGTTGAAGCCGGAGCCAACGTAGTAATGTGTCAGAAGGGTATCGATGATCTGGCCCAGTACTATCTTGCAAAAGCTGGAATTCTAGCGGTACGAAGAGTCAAACAGAGTGATATTGAGAAAATTGCTAAAGCCACCGGAGCCAAGATCATATCCAATCTTAAGGACCTGTCACCAGAAGATCTAGGAGAAGCGGGTCTCGTAGAAGAGAAGAAAATAGGCGATGAAGAGATGGTGTTTATCAGAGAGTGCAAAAACCCAAGAGCTGTGACAATACTCGCCAGAGGTGGAACCGAACATGTGGTTGATGAGATCGAAAGAAGTCTTAACGATGCTGTTCATGTGGTTGCTGCTGCCCTTGAAACTGGAAAAGTAGTAGCAGGAGGAGGTTCACCAGAAGTAGAAGTGTCTCTGAGACTTAGAGAATATGCTGCCAGTCTGAAGGGCAGGGAACAGCTGGCTGTTAATGCTTTCGCGGAAGGCCTCGAGATTATACCAAGAACCTTGGCAGAAAACTCCGGGCTTGATCCAATAGACGCACTGGTAGATCTGAGGGCAGCTCACGAGAATGGTCAGAAATACGCTGGCCTCAATGTATTCACAGGTAAAGTAGAGGATCTTGATAAGACAGGTGTTCTTGAACCACTGAAAGTGAAGACCCAGGCCATCAACTCAGCTGCAGAGGCTGCCATAATGATTCTGAGAATTGATGACGTCATTGCCGCTAAAGAGCTTGAGAAGGATAAAGGAGCCGGCGAGTCTGGACCTGGTGGAGAGGATACCGACACAGACTTCGACTGAATTCAATAAATCCTATTACTTTTAATTTTTTATGTTTTAAACATATTTAAAAACATATCCTGAGATTTTATTTATTAATGTGAGCTAAATGAGAAATGTTTTATTTGCTTTTTAAAGTATAAAATATAGCCAATTCTCCTTGAAAGCTTTTAATTCTATGAAAATTTATTTATAGAATTGTCACCTAAAAGCGATGGGTGAAATTATTTGACTGACGAGCAGCCTTCAGAAAAAGAAGTAGTATTACTGCTTCATGCAGTTATGTACGCCTTTGAAGAGGCTTCTAGAGAGATAGATAAGAGAATTCTATTTTATGTATCACAGAAAATCCCTGTAATACTGGGTAAATTTGGATTCAATATTGACAAAAACAAGAGTCCTACTGAAAATGTAAACTCTATTCTGGACCTCTTGAGGAAAACAGGATATATAGAGCAGGTGGAATTTAAGGAATTAGATGACAGAACTTTTGAGTTGGTCATAGGTAAATGCGCCATGGCAGAAACAGACGTTCATGATATTCTGAGCCCGAAAAGAGCATTCTGTCCTTACAGTATTATAGTAGCCAGCATACTTCAAGAACTGTTTGATGAAAATGTTGTGCTGTTTTCCTCAGAACTGACTGACAAAGGGTCAGTTACTATAATCAAAAGGTACAAACACACAATCATCTAAACAACTTTTTTTATTACCACAAGTTGTTATCATGGGCTTTTAGATTATTGTCAACTTACATTGACAAATTGTAAAGCCGTATTTTACATAAGGCATCTAACTAGAAAAGTGATGTTCTACTTTTGAAAACTTCCCTTTAAAGCTAGATAACAACTCTTACTGGCTTTCTGGAGAATCTTTTCAGAAAGTCCAGGCTGGTTGTCAGTAATTTTAGCTATCAAATAACTAAATCACTGATACAATTATCCTTACTGGTTTTCTTATCTATATCTTTGAAATAATCTCACCTACCTTTCTTATAGAATCCAGACTCTTTCCAGCAGGATCTCCAAATACTACCTGCTCTACTTTCAGTAAACAGATTCTTTCAATGAGCTCATCCATATTCCCACATATGCTGAAATGGCTACGCAGAAAGTTCTCATATCTTTCAAGCTCATTAAATTGTCTCCTTTCAAGAATGTTCCTGATCTCTCCGGCCATTTTTTCTAGTTTAAAATCTCTTAGAAATGTCTTATTACCCCCTGAAAAAACTATAGCGGATGCGATGATCAAGTGGGAATCATAATGCCTTGGAAGTACCTGACTGGGTCCATATGCAACCAGATAACAATCCTTTTTAACAAATTGCTTACCCCATTTGACATATTCGGGAAATACGTAATTTAACAGGATGCCGTCTGCATTTATTGAGGCATTCTCTATCATTTTTGGTCCTGAAGCACCGACAAAAACTCTAATTCCTGTATTTTTAAGGAAAGAAATATTCCTGTTAATCGTATCCAGTACCTTTTTCGGAATAATACCCAGACTCTTCAGGCTTTCAAAATCCCCTGGAGCAATTCCTGCAATAAATCTATCTCCATACTCCTCACACAATAACTCAAAAAACCCACACATCTGATTAAATGAATTAACAAATACTGAAAGAATGCCCGTACCTATCGTAATTTCTTCAGTAGACTCAGCAATAATAGGCAATAGTGTAAATGGATGTCTAAAGGATATTTGTTCACCGACCCATATATGAGTAACACCTACCTCTTCCGCTATTTTCGCTGCCCTCTCTATATACTCTGGAGAAAGATCTCCATTAAGATTAATTCCGAACTCCATCACACACCTCCACAAGCTTTTCATTGTTTTCAGAGAACAAAGGGAAGGGTGCGAGGATTACTTCATCAAATCGTTCACGTAGGTCTTCTATCATGTCCGTAACATCTCCAAGCGATGGGAATAACGCCTGTACTATTCTTCTATCTAGAATATCTGATATGGAATACGAGCTTTTGTCCAATTCATAGTTCGACATTGTATGTAATACATCAGCAAGAGCCAGAAACTGGACAATCTTCTCAGAATAACTCATAAGTTTTGTCATTGCCCTTCCAATTATGTCTTCATTCAGATAATTCTTATCCACAAGCACATCAATCCATAACCGCCTGGTAGTTCGAGCTGACGACTCGGTAATCTTTACTCCATGTAGCAATTTTTCGACAAACGGGATATCGTATAACACCCCATCCCAGAGATCGCTGGTAACAACTCCTGAATCGGATAATACAGATATACTGAGATCCCCTTGATTTCTAAGTTTAACACCTTTCAAATGGAAATATTCGCTCTCAACCACCTCTTCACCACTCAACAACTGCCTTAGCAAATTCACTGCATGATTAAGTAATCCTGAGTTTTTTCTTGTTCCCCATAACACTACATTAAAACTCTCTGATATCTCTGAAAGGGTCAAAGCAGATGCTGCCAATACAGGCAGAGGTCTATAAAAAGGAGAAATTATACATCCTTTTAGATTTCCTGATCGCTTGAGAGCAGCAATAGTTGACAATGAGATGGGTTCACCTTTTAGAAGTTGTTCTCGGATCCAGACATCCATATCAGGCAGTAATTCTTTAATTGCCTTTAAAACACTGGGATCCCCAGACCAGAGCCCGAGAGAGACATCCATACTGCAGGGGTTGCTATTCATATTAGAAATCTTTTTGGGTGTAAGAGTGAAAATGAAGAAAATTAATATATCCATTGAAAGTTTATCTCTTCCTATGCATGTAGGGATAAGCACAGAAGTCAAGAGAAAGGTTGCCAATATTGTAGGAGAAGAGTTTTTGAAGGGGAAAAAACTGGAATTCACAAACTTAAAAGAGAAGGGAGCTGCAATTAAAAGATCCCTTAAATCAGTTGATCAACAATATGAGGCTTATCCTTATTTAAGCAAAGACTGGTTTGTGGAGAACTCAGCAGAAAGGACTTTACATTTTTGCAGAAAATACTCTGATCTTAAAAAACTGGTTGATTTTCTCACCCTCTATGGAAAAGATTTCGACTATCTGATTAACGGAGAGAGGACGACTCTGTGCAAAATAGTCATTGAGGACTCAGATAAAGATGCAGAAGCTGTGACAGCAGCATATAACACAGGTTTTAGAGTTCTGTTTCTTCAGGTTTCTGTTCCAGAGTCTTTTGATGTTGAGATGATGTGACTACCATAATTTATTTAAACAGGATACTCCTTCAGGTTTTTCAAAAGGAAAAAGGTGTCTGAAATCGAGAAAAGAACAGTTAAAATTTTTGATACGACTCTGAGAGATGGGGAACAAACTCCAGGTGTATCATTCCCACTGGAATATAAAATACAGATTGCCCGACAGCTTGATAAGCTGGGAGTAGATATCATTGAGGCTGGATTTCCAATAGCCTCAAAAGGTGAACTGGAAGCAGTCAAAACTATCAGCAAACTCGGATTATCTGCTCAAATCTGTGGCCTTGCAAGAGTGGTCAAAGAAGATGTGGATGCATGTATCGATTGCGACGTAGATCTGGTCCACGTGTTCGTGTCTACATCAGACATTCAGAGAGAACATACCATCAAAAAGTCCAGAAAAGAGATCATAGACATATCGGTCAGTATGATCGAGTACGTGAAAGACCATGGATTACAATCCATGTTCTCTGCCATGGATGCAACAAGAACTGATATAAACTATCTCAAAGAGATTTTTAAGGCAGTTGAAGACAGTAAAGTGGATATTATCAACGTCCCAGATACTGTGGGAATTGCCACTCCTACTTCTATGCACGAACTTATTTCAGAGCTGAGAAAAACATTGTCAGTCCCAATAGATGTTCACTGTCACAATGATTTCGGACTGGCTGTAGCCAACTCCATTGTATCGGTCGAGGCAGGAGCCAATGAAGTACAGGTCACCATTAATGGACTAGGAGAGAGAGCTGGAAACGCTAATCTGGCTGAAGTTGTGATGATTCTGCATTCTCTTGAAGGTATAAAAACTTCCATCAGGACAGAGTACCTTGTGGAAACCTCTAGGTTGATTGAGCGACTGAGCGGAATCAAGATGCCGCCTAACACACCCATCACAGGAGAGAACGCTTTTTCTCATGAGTCTGGAATCCATACCCATGGCGTTATAATCAAATCAGATACCTTTGAACCTGGAGTTATGACTCCTGAAATGGTTGGGCATCGAAGACGTCTGGTGATAGGAAAGCACGCAGGGAAACATGCTATAGAAAAGTTGCTGAGAGATTACGGTTACGTTGTTACTCCAGAACATCTGAACGAGATAGTAGAAAGGATAAAAGAACTGGGTGATAAGGGTAAAAAAGTCACTGATCTTGACCTGTTTACCATTGCAGAAGTCGTGATCGGAGATGTAGAGAGCAGCAAAAAAGCAATACAAATTAACGAAGTTACCGTCATAACAGGCAACAAAATCACCCCTACAGCTGTGGTTAATGCTGTAGTTCATGGAAAGAAAATGGTAGAGTCGGCAACAGGAGTGGGACCTGTTGACTCCGCTTTAAGGGCTGTTCAGAAACTTGTAGGTGATACTATTCGCCTGACTGACTTCAAAATCGAGGCAATCACTGGAGGTTCTGACGCTCTTGCAGAAGTTTTCATAGGAGTGGAAGATAGCGATGGAAATACCTTTACTGCAAGAGCTGCAAGAGACGATATAGTTATGGCCTCTGTAGAAGCCCTGGTAAACGCCATTAACCGAATGATTGTACTCAAAAAAATGAGGAAATGAACCAGAAATAAAGAGAGGGGATATTATAGAACTAATTGATACACACTGTCATCTGGATTTCAAAGCTTTCAATGAGGATAGAGCTGAAGTTATCCGAAGAGCCAAGATCTCGGGTATATTTGCCATTATCAACTCAGGATATGATTTTTATTCAAACCAGAGGACAATTGAGCTTGCAGATACCTACAGCAATATCTATCCTACTCTTGGACTCGGACCTACCAGAATAGACTCATCCCCACTAGAATGGATAGAAACCCAGATAAGAGATCATAAAGATGCTATCCTAGCTGTTGGAGAAGTGGGATTGGATTATTATCATGTAAAGGATAACTCCCAGAAAAACCGACAAAAACAGGTCTTTGAACGAATGATTGAATTGGCTGGAGAAGTATCAAAACCCCTTGTGGTGCATGCAAGAGACTCTGAACGAGAAGCGTACGAAATGGTTAAGAACACAGATATACCTGTAGTATTTCATTGTTTCAGTGGTGACATCAAAACTATGAAAATGTTTGAGGACTCAGGGTATTTCATCTCCATATCCACCATGATCTGTTTTTCTGAAAAACACAAGAAGCTGGCTGAAAAAATAAATATGGATTATCTGTTACTAGAAACTGACAGTCCGTTTCTATCTCCCCGGAGAGGACGAAATGAACCTGCATATCTGTGGGATTCCGTTGAGGTACTGTCATCCATTACTGGATACCCTCATGAAGAGATCTGCCAAGCAGTTCTGAATAACGTAAGTAAGATATTTAAAATATAAGAACTAAAAATCAAGTAAAATACTGTAGGAAAAGGTAATGTCCATGGCGATTAAACGAAGATTAAGGATTGACAGATTCCAGAGAATAAAAAACTATCTATCTTCTAAAAAAGATAAAGATAGTAAAAAAATCGCTCTTCTGGTCGATGGCCCCAATATGCTTCGAAAAGAGTTTCAGATAAACCTGGAAGAGATAAGAGAACTCCTTCATGATTTCGGGGACATTAAGGTCGGAAAAGTATTTCTGAATCAGTATGCTTCCGAAAAACTGGTTGAGGCAGTGGAGAATCAGGGATTTGAACCCATCATAACATCAGGAGATGTGGATGTCCGTCTTGCAGTGGAAGCAATGGAACTGATTTACAATGATTCCATTGATGTCATTGCTCTGGTTACTCGAGATGCCGATTTTAAACCCATTCTTAACAAAGCTATGGAAATGGGTAAAGAGACCATCGTGTTTGGTGCTGAACCTGGGCTATCTTCAGCTCTGAAAAATTCTGCTGATTATGTTGTTATTTTAAATCAAGAAGATTTTGATGACGAACCAGGGGAAATAGCAGTGGAAGAGATCTGAACTACAAAATCTCTAGGATCGCTAAAAGGGGATGGACAATCTATGGCAAGTACTGATATTAAGTTGATTCGGGGGAATCTAGCTGGTATTAAAGTGGGAGATGGAGAACCAGTTCGTATTGCTGGTGTTATCAACGTTAGTCCTGAATCCTTTTACAAAGGCTCTGTGGTATCCAAAGAAAATGAAATAATACAGCAAGCAGAGAGAATGGTAGCTGATGGAGCAGATATGCTGGATGTTGGGGGAATGTCCACAGCACCCTACAAAGAAACGAGAATTTCCGAGAAAGAGGAGGCAGAGAGGGTAACTGCAGCTATTCGAGCTATAAAAGAAGTTGTTGACGTCCCGGTAAGTATAGATACTCAGCGAGCCTATCCTGCGGAACAGGGATTAAAAGCAGGAGCGGATCTTATCAACGACGTGAGTGGATTTAAAATCGATCCAGACCTCCCAAAAATCGTTTCTGATTGGAGTGTGCCTGCCATACTCATGGCATGGGAAACAGAAAACAGAGACGGTTCCCCTATGGAGAGAGTTAAAAAGGCTCTTGAGGAGAGTCTTCAAATAGCCGAAAAATTTGAAATTAACGATGTGGCGATAGATCCTGGAATTGGATTTTTTCGAGAAAAGGGAATTCCTTGGTATAAATGGGATGCTTTGATTTTAAAAAATCTGACAGATCTCAGAGAGCTGGAAAAACCAGTTTATGTGGGAGTATCCAGAAAATCATTTATTGGAAAAATTTTAGGTAAAGATAGACCAGAAGACAGATTAATTGGTTCTCTGGCTGCTACTGTTGTAGCTGTGATTAACGGAGCGCATTTAATCAGGACTCACGATGTTGCAGAAACCCTCGAAGCTGTTAGAATAGCACAATTCATAAAAGATATAGAGTCCTAATAACCAAACATATACTCATAAATAAAAGCTGTATAAAGGCAATACAATAGCCAATCAGAAGGAAATTAGTTGAACTCAGGTATATATATAGCATAGTGTTTATTTTTGTAGAATTCCAGCTTTTTCAAGCTCAATTTTAATTTTCTCTTTTTCCCTATAAGTCAAAAGCTCAATAGGCATTCTGGAGTATCCACCTGGGAAACCCAATAACCTGAGAGAATATTTAAGACCTGTAGGAAATGTTCCCGTAAAAATAGCCCTCGCTATACAGTTGATTCGACGCTGATAATTCGCAACCCTTTCCCATTCCTTCCTTTCTGCTGCTTTAAACATTTTTAAGCAGAGTTCTGGCGCAATAACAGCGCTTGCCACCATAATTCCCTTTGCTCCTAAATGCAAAGCATAACTGATCAAGGGGTCCCATCCACAAAACACAGTGAAATTATCTGAAGAGACTTCTATAAACTCCGAAAGCAATAATGGATCTCCCGAACTATCTTTTATCCCACAAATATAACTCTCCTTTGAAATTTTATGAACAATATCTGAATTCAAAGCATTTCCAGTGAAACCTGGGATATTATATACTATTACAGGCATCTCAACTCTTTCAGCTACAGAGGTAAAATGACTAATAATTCCCTCAGCACTAAACCGGTAATAATAAGGAGCTACAACTAAAGCTGCATCAACTCCTGCATCTCTTGCATATTCTGTAAGTTCTATTGTAGTTTTTGTCGATGGTGTGCCAGTATTCACAACAATCTGCAATCGTTTTCTGGTTCCTATAACAACATCAATCACTTCTCTCTTCTCTTCCTCTGTTAACATGACAAATTCTCCAGAAGTCCCAAGGATGAGAAGCCCATCTATACCAGCTTTTTCATAACGTCTAATCAAAGTTTTTAAGGCGTTTTCATCTAACTCACCAGATTCAGTGAAAGGGGTTGGAATTGGAGCAAATACACCAGATATACCCTCACTTTCCATGATATAAACCTCCGAGACTCCTTATGTCTGTTTTTTAGCTTTCTTCTATTAACTACAAACTCTCTTCCAGATACCTTAGGGAGTATACATAAATAATTTAACTAAAGGATGAGTATCCCCAAGTAAGACTCCTTCTAACTTTAGAGTATAACCCAAGAAAGCATCAAACAAACCAGCAACATAATATACCTGTTCTGCCCACTCAATTGGCCCATACATTATAAAATCAGCTCCTCCTGCTGGCACGGGAAATAGAATACCACAAGTTTTGCAGTACTCAAATACACTCTTATCAATATTCTCCTTTTTTCTCCATAGTTCAACAAAGTTGGCAGACCCGATCCCAGAAGGATAGCCATAACGATTTTTTATCTCATAAATGGCCTTTGAACCGGGTCCCAAATCAGGGGCGTCGATCATAGAAGCATCTACAAGTATACTATCAACTCCTACTGACTTGACTTTTTCTATCAACGTAGAGAGTTGCTCTAGTCTCCCTTCAACTGTTGGGTCATATGGATTGGTTGCTGCCACCACTACAGCACCCAGATCTGAGTCCCTGATTGCATCCAATTCTTCAGGCTTACTCCTGTAGTTAATGGAGTTGTACACTGCCATAGTAGAAGCTCCGATCTCAGAAGAATGTTTGATCCCCTCTATTAATGTCTGAGAATCAGAACTGTCAATAAAAAAAGGCATATCAGACACCTCTAACACGAAATCAATATACCGCTTTATCGCTTCTGGCGTTCCCCCAAATATATCTACTATCGTTGGATTTCCAGTCCTATCACTTAACTCCAAAAGCCTATTGATCCTATCTTCAGCTTTGTCTAGATCGAATTTTCCAGTTCTCCAATCTTCAACAATACCATGACCCTCATAGAAAATAGTGCCTACTAACACTGTAGGATTCTTACCTGGAACTCCTCCAAAAGTTATCTTTCCTATTTTAACCTCCATCTGTGATGCCTCAAACTGAAACATCTCTCACCTCCTATATAAAATCCAGAATTAAGGATAGTCGAAACTCTCTCCTGGTTTTAACGCTGCCAGTTTTATTCCCGGTACTCTTTCTTTTATCATTAACTCGAAATCAGAGAGATTCTGTCTCATCTCAGGGTATGTCCCATGATGAATCGGTAACACCACCTCCGGGCGTATCCACTGAACTGCGATAGTAGCCAGCTTTGGGCCCATGTTGTACCGACCATCAATGGGTAAAATTGCTATTTGAGGATTGTAAAGATCTCCTATTAGCCTCATATCGCTAAAAAGACCAGTATCTCCAGCAAAGAAGATCCTAACTCCCTCTTCCAGCTCGATGACATAGCTACATGAACCACTAGCGGCAATCAGCTTGTTTTCTTCCCACAGATTTGATGTGTGGTTAGAGTAAGTCATATGGATAGTTGCAGAACCTATAGTAACTGAACCACCAATATCCAGAGGGTAGGAGGCTTCATCGTACTTTAATCCTTTTTTATCTGCATAAAACCCTATTTCAGGGGAGCATATCAGTTTTGCACCCGTTAATTTGACTATCTCTAGAGCATCCCCTATATGATCGGGATGTCCGTGAGTTACACATACCACATCCGCCTTTTTTACATCCTCTAACTTGATCGGACATACAGGATTACCAGTAATCCAAGGGTCAAAAAAAATGTGTTCATCAACTGCTGTTATTACTTCAACTGCAGGATGTCCAAGCCATCGTATCCTGGCCATTAAACTTCCTCCTGCTTTAGAGGATACCTCCCGAATTTTTCTGCTGCTTGAACCATAGCTTTAATGTTTTCTGGCGGAGTCTCTAAAGCCACATCACATCCAGATCCCAAAATCAGCCCACTACCAGAACCGGCAATCTGGATGACCCGCTTACATTCTTCTTCTACATCTTTTGGTGTTCCGTAGAGTAAAACTCCTGCAGGGTTAAGATTTCCCCTTACTGCAAGACCGGATTTTTCTTTGGCCTCCTTCATATCAACCATATAGTCTACATCTATGGCTGTAGCTCCGGTGCTCTTAAAATAACCAAGTATGGGTTGAATTCTTCCGCATATATGAACTAGTGTAGCTTCAGCACCATAATCTCTCAGCTTTTTGACCAGTTTTTTCTGATATGGAACGATCAGATCTTTATAATGTTTGGGTGAAATGAAGTTAGGAGAGCATAACGCTTCACCCATTGGAACCATATTGGCTCCAGCGTCGATCAGGGCTCTACCGTATTCAAACCCCACTTCAGTGGTAAACTCCAGCAGTTCTTTTATGAAATCAGGCCGATCATAGATATCGAACATCAGTTGCTCTACACCTCTGGTCTGACTTGCACAATTCCATGGCCCCATAATCCAACTTGCTATGTATACTCTGTTCCCAATCTCTTTTGAGCAAATCTCTGTAGCCTTAACTACCACTGGCATTCTTCCATCCCTCAGAGGATCTGGTACATCGAGCTTGTACAGATCCTCAGGCTCTTTAATTGCTGGTTTTTTAACATATGCAGTTGCATTTTCTGGCTGTACTGTCACACTGCCCAGAGCTTCTCCTTCTATTACAACATCGACTCCTGGATGTACTCCATCATATCCGAATTCTTTCCACGCAGTAATTAAAGCTCTTGCCATCTTTTCTCCATCTGAAGCAAACTCTTTAACCTTCATTCCACCAATTTTAGAACTAGCGAAATGAATGAGTGGAAATACAGGAACTCTATCTGGCTCTTCAAAATTCAATGCCGCTTGCACCCTCTCAAGGGAGGTCATATCCTCAGGCATTTCTTTTACCCCCTACTTTTAATAACCCTTCAACCAATTTCAATGCTTCAGAAGCGTTGGGAGCATAACCATCAGCACCGATTTTCTCTGCAAACTCCTGAGTTATGGGTGCTCCTCCTACAATTATTTTCACATTCTTTCTCACACCTTCATTTTCTAGAGTTTGAATAACTTTTTCTGTTTCTGGCATAGTAAAAGTGAGAAGGGCAGACATGGCGAGAATATCTGGCTTTTCTCTCTTTACAGCATCCAAGAACTGATGCTCTGATACATCTTCACCCAAGTCAATTACTTCCAGACCCCCTATTTCAAAGAAGGTCTTTACGAGAGTTTTTCCGATGTCATGAATATCACCTTTAACTGTGCCTATAACCACCCTTCCTGTGACTTCCCTTTTTATGGTTACCTTTGGTAACAGGATTTCCAATGCCTCTTTCATAGCTCGAGCACTAAGCAGCATTTCCGGGACAAAATACTCGAATCTTTCAAATTTTTCTCCCACTTCTCGCATACCTTCTGTGATTGCTTCAATAGCCTTTTCTGGTGTAATTCCAACATCTAACGCTCTTTTTGCCAGCTCTTTTAATTTGAATCTATCCCCCTTTATAACTGTCTGGGTAAGATTATCTAATAGCTCTTTTTCTTCTTCCATATACTCCCCTTCCATTTTTGAAATTTTATTGTGAGCGAACTATCGAGCGATTTCTTCTAGTTCAGTACCAGGCTTCACACGTTTTGCAAGCAAGACGGTTACTGTCCATATAAACGCGGGAATGGCCCCAATATATACCCAAGCTTGAATTCCGCCTACGGCCTCAGTAAGAAGGCCAAACAATCCTGTTCCTACTATAGCTCCTACAGCCATGGCTGCCAGAATTATGCTCAAGATGGTTCCTCGAGCTCTTGTTGGAGCACTCTCAGTCCAGAAAGTCATTCCTGCACCCCAAACGCATGCTCCATTTCCAACAAACGCACCAATCCATAATAGTGTCATTGGCCAAAAACTCTCTGCGACTGTCATTCCTATGACTGAGAGCCCTGAAAGTATGCCTCCAGCGGCTATCATTTCCCTGCGTCCTACAATATCTCCCAGAAATCCACAAAACACATAAAATACGTAGATTACTGCACTACCTAGCAAAACAAGGGTAACAGCGTCTTGAAAAGACCAGTTTTTGAATTCACTAAGCCAGTAAACGACAAAACCATCAATCACAGGCCAGTTCACCGAGTTCAAAAACACCGTGAAAATGCCTACAAGGACTAAACGCCGGGTATCTATTCCAAATGCTTGCTTATATGTAAACTTTTCCAGTTCTTCAGCTTTAACAAGCCGAGCATATTTCTTTTTTAGATTTTCAGCTAGCTCTACTTCCCCTCGTCTGATAGCATCTCTAATTTCCTTAACCTTCTCGAATCTATCAGGCTCTTTAACCCACTTTCGAGCTACGATAACCATAACTAATGGGATAAGACCCAGTAAAAAGACCCATCGCCAACCTAGTATTGGAACAAAGGGTAGAGCTACTCCAGACGCCAGGAAGTACCCTAGAGGATATCCGCCCTGAACAAAACCGTATAAAGTTCCCCTCCACTTAGCAGGAAACTCTTCTATGGTTAGTGAAGGTCCAACAGCCTGTTCAACCTCGCCTGTTCCAGAAGCAACCCCCCTAACAAAAGCAAACTGCCAGAAACTCTGAACAAAACCAGTAAAAGCAGTAAACACAGCAGTTAATGTAAGGGTGACCATATACATAAACCTTCGTCCAAAATAATCAATCATTGGTCCCATAGATAGCAATGCTATAAGCCACGCAATATAGAGAATCATCCCATAGATCCCTACTTCCTTAGGGCCCATGTTAAGATCCTCAGTAATCAACGGCAACATGACTGTGGAGAGATTCATGTCATATGAGACTAACGCCCAACCTGCTAAACCAACTATAATCAAAAAAATCTGATACCTCCACGATCTCAACTCAATAATTTCTTCAGAAGCCGTATCCCCCCTTTCAGGTTTATCCGACATATACCAAACCTCCTCCATATTCTACTTAAATGCAAGGGAGATGATCCGTGAACATACTGTGTAAAACTCTTTTAGTACTACAATCGATTTGGTTTCCAGCCACATCTTTATCCCCCTTGGGTTTCACAATTTGAAACCTGTTTTCACATATTCAAACACTTTAATTATCTACGTCTATATATTAGTTTCGGTGCAAGAATTAGTATTTTTATATATTAGTTATATGAAAATACTCTAAGAATTTGCTATAAATTATTCTTAGGGGTGGTGAGACCAGCTATTTAAAAATGCTTCAAAAAGATACTTTTACCTTTCTAACAAAGATTCAACCTGTGTATCCCAAACGTTGAGATATTCTCTTTGCTGTTTCGGTAACCATTTTAATAAAAATGGGCATATCTTTCAATCTCAACCTAGTCGCAGGACCCGCTATACTTATTGAGGCTATGATGACACCCCTATCATCAAAAATAGGTGCTGAGACGCACCGTAACCCTTCTTCCAACTCCTGATCATCAATGGCATATCCCTGAGAGCGTATCTGTCTGATCTCCTCTTCAAGTTTTATCGGATCAGTAATAGTATTCTCAGTAAATCTCTCTAGTTTCATATCCTGTATTATCTGCTTGGAACGCTCTTCTGGCAGAAAAGCGAGAATTACCTTACCTAAAGCTGTACAATGCATAGGACATGTCTCACCTTCATTGTAGCTCATACTCATGGCTCTATTGGAGCGTTCTTTATGAACATAAATCACATTGCTACCCCTTATTATGGCTAAGAAAACGGTCTCTCCAGATTTCTCTGCCAATTCTTTGAGATGAGGTGCAGCAATCTTTTTTAGATCCATCTGACTCTCTACAACTTTTCCGAGCTGAAAAAGCCTGATACCCAGTCTGTATACGAATGAGTTCGTATCTTGTTCGACAAAACCCACTGATTTCAGCGTTGAGAGGTATCTTGACACCGTGCCTTTAGGAAGATTAAGCATACTTGCGATTTCACTAATGCTCAATTCCGGTTGCTGCACACTAAAACACTCAAGGATTTCAGCAGCTCTCTTTATGGATTTTATTTCAAAATTTCTACTATCTACTTTCTGGGTCGCTTCATCTATCATTTTCTCGATTACAATTTGAAAAACTATTTAAGCTCATCGCCTGGAATGCCACCGACACCCCAGCTTTCCTTGGGCACATCCATTACAATTACAGTCACCAATGATTGATCAATCCCCAGAATTTCTGCAATATCTTTTGTAACTGCTTTAATAATTTCCTTCTTCACCTCTATAGGTCGCCCTTCCCACATATAGATGTTCACTACTGGCATTTATATCACAATGTAAAACAATGTTTCATATATATAAATCTTTCAGTAATTAATAACAACTGTAAACTTATAATCGAATTAAATTGACGAAATATGAATTAGCTACCTTGCCATCTACAATCTCAGCTGCCAACTTCAAGTCAATACTTGTTCTTCAACCCCAAAATGTGATAAATCGCACTATCAACTCAATGAAGCAATAGCCTCAGCAAGTTCCTCTGGAGTAAACCCAATTATGTTGATGTTTGACTCCTTTATAACTCCTCGTATCTTTTCAATCAGACTTTCTCTATCCAGTTTGGTTCCTTTTAGAGCTTCCTCAACCGCCTCTATTCCCGCTGGTGGGATCACAAAGAAATCTCCTGTCAGCGAAATGTCCAGTAACTCCCCTTCACCTACACAGACCATAATACTAACCAACTTGGAAAATTTGAAATCCTTTTTCGCTAGATATACTCCTCTACTAATCTTGATTCTCTTGATTTCATCCAATTTTCTCTGTTTTTTATTATCTATACAAAATATCCAGTCTTTCTTCTGCCTGTCTTCAACGAGTTTTTTTAATGCACCCTCTTCTTTTGAGGTTAAATTTCCCGAATAAAATTCTATATCCAACCGTCTCTGGAATTCGTTAACTATACACTCTTTCAATACCGCTCTACCCATAGTAAGACCTTCTTTCCTCAAGGATGTGAGCCATTCCTCTATAGAGCCTGCCAGCTTGTCAAGGAATTTCTCATCTGGAACATTGATGGCATGAGTCATCATATCGATATCCAGATCCAGTAATATATCTCCTGCAAGAACTCTGGCTTTCTCTGTATCCACTGCTCCTGTTCCCCCAATTTTTTTATCTCTGACAATAAGATCGTTCCCTTTTAGTCCTGCCATCAATCCAAAAAACTGCAAAGCTGCAACTATTGGATAGAGGTACTTCTGATAAAAGTCCTTTACCGTCCCTCTTATCTCTCCTCGTTTTACAAAAATAAAAAAATCCTGTTCCCATGGGCCATCTACAATCGTTCCTCCACCTAGAGGTCTCCTTACTATGGGGATACCCTTCCTTATACAAAAATCAACATTCACCTCTTTCCATACTTCTTGGTGATATCCAACATTAACAAAGGGCTTTTCAGGATGGCAAAAAAGGAGAGTATTCTTCCCAAGATTATCCCCAATAGCAGAAATCAGGCTGGTCATGGTATATCCATCCACTGGACCCAATTCAAGAAGTCTCCATTCCATAACCACGTTAAATGTTAAATAACTCCACTAATAAAAGATTTATTGCATACGAATAACTCTCAAATAAGGTGAACATTATGGAAATGGGTGACGAAAGAGGATATAAAGTAGCAGTAGTAGCTCATTGTATTCTTAACCAGAACGCTAAAGTTGCAAAATATGCCCGGTATAAAGGAGTTGTGAAAGAGATCGTTAACACCCTTATAGAAAACGGGTATGGATTTCTTCAGCTTCCATGCCCTGAAAACACATATATGGGGATGAGTCGCTGGTGGCAGGTCAGAAACCAGTATGACAACCCTGCCTACCGAAGACATTCTCTCTCGATTCTTCAACCGGTTCTTGACCAGATTGAGGAATTTCATAAAATGGGTTGCAAAATTTTATTGATAGGTATCGATGGTAGCCCCTCCTGTGGAATTAACCTGACTGGACTCAATGAAGAGTGGTATGGAGAGCCGAGACATCTTGAATACAGAATCGTAGAGAGACCAGGAGTATTCATGGAGTTGCTTGAGGAACAGATGGAAAAAAGAGGAGTCATTTTTGAAAAAATAGGATTACCTCTGGATGTGGACGGAGATCTCGAAAAGCCCCTGAAACAGTTAAAAGAGATCCTATAAAATCACAGTTTAAGGGTTCCTTAATTTCTTACTCGCCGATCCGAATCCGATGTTCATTGATATGTAGATAAGTTATATATGGGGACTGGAGGTTAGCATCAAATAAAATCCATGAGTCCGTCTCGCTATATCCTTTATACTGCTGTCCACTTGGTTTTTTCAATATAATCTGCTGGTCAGTCTGGACTGCAAGAACCCAGAAATAATGCTGGATAACATCTCCAAGTCCGAGAATTTTGCCCTCATTAAATTCCCCACTAACATTATTCAGCTCTTCCTGAACATATGTATCATTATTCCATGTCCATGTGGGATCCGAAAAAGTAGAACCTCCTGTTATACTGGGAATGTTCACTCCATGCAACTGCCTTGTATATTCCATCAAAATGCTGTTGTTAAGCATATTTACTTCTAGACTATCAGAAGTATCCCATGGGATGGGTTGAGTTGAGACCCATGACTCATATTTGTTGTTAATTTTATCTACGTAGGCTACCACAAGATAATCTACCGTATTTCCTCCTCCAGTCTTCTTAAAGGCTATCCATAGCTCATAAGATCCAGTATCAGTGTAAAGGGGCAGGTTTAAATCTTGGTTTAAGCCTTCAAAACTGAGAATAAACGTATTGATAGGAGTGGTATCACTTGAGTTAATTTTTCCAAGTGGAACTCCTTCAACCAGCTGAGAGAGAGGGATCTTAGCACCCCGATAAGTAGCAGTCATTACCAGCACGACGGTTTTATTATTATCATAAATAGCTGTCACATTGGTAGAAGTTCTCTCTTCTGCATACTTTGCCCATGCTTTATAAAATTCACTGGTTATTTTAAACTCAACGTAACTACACGATACCGGGTTCACAAAGTTTGGATCCAGAGTGGTGTTCGGATAATACACCACAGTTCCATTTTTTACAATGGGAATTGTTACCTTTCCCATACCGGCTACCGTAAAATTATTAACTATTTTTACTATCGGGAGAGTCAGAGTATCTATCCGGTAATGAAATTCAGGAGACGAGATCATCAGGGAATTGTCTCCATCCAGTAACCACACTCCACCACCTTCAAATCCGATTTTCCGTTCATTTTTCTGAAATACAACTCTACCTATACTATCGTTATACACTGTAATTTTTGTATTATTTTGAAGAACTATATTTACAATAAGTCGATTTCCACCTGTCTCAGCTTTCAATGAACCTCCATTGAGGTTGAATCTCACATACTGAGCTGGGACATCACCAAGAGAGACCTTGCTCCCTGTGTAATCCAGCATGGTCATCTCTACTTTTCCAATTTCTTCTGTAACTCTATCCGATGTACTCAAGACTTGAGGAGAGACTATCAGGAAAATGAACACTGCTGCAGTGAGAAGGATACCAAATCCAATCACCCATCCAACTGTCTCAGACACACCTCTATCATCCATTACCATCACCGCAAAAATTCCATTCGTACAGGGACCACTTTTACAACAAACATGTCAGATGTATTCATTTTCGCAATCACTGTTCCGTTAGCATGATCATAACTCTGAATTTGAAAACCGGCAGACTCAAAGAAATCTTTCCATGCATCCACATGAGAGGACTGGACCACAATTGTGTTGTTGGTGGTTATGTTCTGTCTGACGTTTTCAAGATTGCTCAGCCGGATTCTCAGAACCCCTTTGCCTGCTGTAGCCAAATCGCCATATAACTCTATTACGGCTACTATGGTGGTATTGCCTGATGTTACAATGAGAGGTGGTTCAAGAATGGTATAATTACCATTGGTTTTTCTAAATAGAGCTCCATTCTCCATGGCGAGATAGAAGGGATAATTTTCATATACCAGAGAATACATCTGAATAGTTTGGTTGCCTACAGTAATATTGCCTGTGGGTTTTATTGTATATGTCCCTTCATAGGTCTTTGTCTCTATGACTCTGGAAGGTATGCCAATGGATGTGATTTTCATCAGAGATGAACGTAGGAGTTGAAAACTCGAGACCACTTCTTGTTGATGGTTTATAACGATATAATTCTTAATAGCCGGATACGCTCCTGTGTATATCAGACCTATGGCCAGAATTGTTATACTAAGCATCAATACTATTCCGATCTGGGTTGAAACAGCTCTTTTATTCATTTTTCACCTCTATCGTACTATTGTTCATCACGAGATATGCATCATAACTGGTCGCAGAAGAATTAATTACTTTTATAGAAGGGCTTATTGGTATCCTAGCCTCTCCAAACCGATACTGTATAACCAGTTCAGGAGAAGAGTCATTGACAAGGAGAATCAGATACTGTTCCCCTCCTATTCTATCCGGTATCATGAGTTCTTTTTTTGCAAAATCTCCCTCTGATAGACTAATTGAATATATGTCCCCTGTTATCTTGGCTCCTATGCTATATGCTTGATCGAGAGAAGACGTCTCCTGTAAAGATTTTTGCAAACCATAGAAATTCAAAAGGACGATTGCCACTAGTATGGCAGAAATTGATAGGAGAAATAATGTTTCTACTGTTGTTGTGATCCCATTATGGTGAGAAATATTTGTAGAAGATCTTTTGATATCCATTATACACCACCGTGGCTTTTACATAATACACCTCATCATCTATCAGTTCAACGTTTAATGAATTCGGATATTCGAAAGTGGTCTTTGCATCTCCTTTATTGTTGGTCGTTTTAACCACTGCGTCAGAAATAGAGTTGTTGTATTCATCGAACACCTCAAAAGTAACTGAAGCACCTTCAATTTTCGTACCATTTTCCCAACTTAAACCTTTTAGCTCAGCCTTAAACTTATCCACCTTCCCATTATCATTTTCATCTTTCAGATCCTTGATTTTAAAATCCTCGATTATGAAGTTCCCTGTTTGATTCCCTACTTCAGGAGAAAACTCCAGTATGAAAGATTGTAGTTGTCCATTATACACGACATCCGCTATCAGAAAGTAAGTTGCATTAGGGTCTAGACTGCCATTGTAGGTAGCAGATGCAAAACCATTACTGTCGGTCACATCATTTCCCGTGAAAATAAGGTTATTATCATCTACAATCTGAGCATACAATTTAAAAGTAACATTAGCTCCTTGGATCAATTGACCTGTATCTGCCATTCTGAGATTATTCAACTGAAATTCATATTCTCCAGGATTTTCAACAACTTTCAACTCAGCTTCAAATCCTGCACCCCCTCCTCCACCGATGCCATTCTGAAAAGTGACTGAAATCTGTGTCCACGCTGTATTATTGCCATCACTGGCTATAGCTTTTAGGATGTGCTCTCCATCCATCCACTGAGTGGTATTCAAATCTAGCTCCCATAAACCAGATGTTCCGTTGTAGACCATATTTCCAACTGGATCTCCATCCACCCCTAAAATGACTTGAGTTCCAGTTGCATTTACAAGGACTGTGTAAGTTCCTGAGATTAATCCTCCATTTGTCGGATCCACAAACTCGGGCTCAGGAAAGACTGGATTGGAAGTACCTCCTGTTGCATATCCTGCGAGGGATGCAAGAAGGGGATTCGACACAGCAGTAATGTTGCTTAAAGTTTTTCTGAACTGAAGATCGTCATCTTCAAAATTAATGGTAAGTGAGGCTTGTAACCGGATCACAGGGACTTTTTTAACAATACTGGAAATGAAAAAGGTGTCAAATACTATCATCTCTCTTTCTGGCATAGGAATGTTCCCTTCGGCCATGCTCTGATCATGACCTCCCAGATACACTACCACCCCACTGTCAAAAGGGGCGAACACATAAGTCTGAACGAGATCATTACTGGTGTTCAGCAGTATTACCGAATCTGGGTTGTAGGCCAATCCACCTCCACCCAGTATAAAAGATGGGACTGAACCTCCCCGTGGAGGAAGGATGTCCGTATAGGTCTGTACCAGAGACATGGCCGTAAATTTATAGGTTGTGTTTGAGATAAAAGGCCAGTCCTCCACGGTAGAGTTTAACGTTTTGCCATATTTATTTGTATCATACCTCACTCCGATGAACCCATACCACGGATGAGTGGTATCAACATTTTCTACAAGATCGTCCATCCCATCGATATTTTTGGTATCTTTGCCTATCGCTTCACACTCAACGTGAAGAACACCTCCAAGGCTTACCCAGTTCATTATAGCCCTTGCGGTAGAGTCTGACATATAATTGCTCAGACTTTCATGAGGTATAAAGAGTATGTCCGTATTATTTAGGGAGTCGCTTTCTATTTCACTGGTATTAAGCAACGAATATTCCGAGCTGGTCAACCCAGCATCAGTGAAATAGCCCTCTATTATACCTGGGTTGCTCCCTTCTGCCGGATACACGGCAAGTCTTGGAGCTTTATATATCATCACAGAATAGTCGTAAGAAAAGCTCTGATTCACCACAAGGAGAGTTACATTCATAGTCTGAGCTTCCTGCAATATCAGATCCTCTACTGTCATGCCAAGGGTAGGGTGGGATCTGGCAAGCTGATCCGGAAGGACGGCAATAACGCCACCTTTCAGAGACCATATCTTATTGATGTTCCCTTGTTGAAATGTTGTGTTAGGATCATATAGTACAGAAGCAACCACCAGTACCTCATGCTTAATCGAATCCATTCCTGTAAAGTCAACAGCATTTTCTCTTGGATCCTGAATAAGGCGATACACAATTACATCCATCCCTGAATCATCTAGAGGGGAGGAAGTTTCATTTCTGTCATTCAGAATTCGATAAAGCAACCCATAGGTTCGCATGAAGTTCAATCTACTTGTGTTGTCTACCGAAAACTCTCTGAGCCAGTATTGGTTTTCATCCATGGGTATCAGAATAGTTCCAGCAGGAAATGTGACTTGTTCAACTCTGACTATGTTACCTTCTGTGATGGGGTTACCATCTTCATCAGTGTATATATATGAGATGGTTATGTTCAGGGACTCGAGATCAATATCCAGAGCTTTCAAATTCCCACCGTACATTTCTTCCAGATTGCTTATTGTCGATAAAAATTCATTTTGAGCCAGTAGTAGAGCCTCTTCAGATGTAACATTCTTGGTTGAAATATAGGTATATGCATCAATTACAGCCCGCATAGCTGCCCCTTTAATCAGATAATTGACATTTTCAACATATTTCCCTTCTGAGACCTCTTCTGTTGTGGGTAAATTCAATGTAAAAAGCATGGTATTGGCTATAATTATCAACATCACCAGCCCAATTGCAAGGAGGAAACCTGTCATTATCATCAACTGGCCCTTATCATCCATATTACATCCTCCACACAGTCATCCGTATCTCAAGAATGTTATAGAGAGGTGAACTATTCCCATCTAGGTCAGGAATATAATTGGTTATTCCGGCATACTCGAAACCTGGATCAGTAACATACAGGAATATCACCTGTGATACCACAATAGCATTATCCGATGGGTATCCGTTCTCAATAAATTCGAGTTTTTCAACTTCACCATTCATAGTCTTGTAAAACACATCTATATTGTATGCTATTCCTCTAGTCTCAAAAGCATTAATGAGAATATCCTTTAACAAAATAACACCATTAGCTGATCTACTGAAGGAAGTGTTATAGAACCTACTACTTGCTCCACCATAGATGGTGGGCGGTGAGTCCCCTCGGACACCCCAGTAAATCAACGCTTCTTTTAAGATACTGGTATTATAGGTAATACCTACGTTATCAAGGTTATACTGGGGTTCATAGGTGAGTATATTCAGGACATCTCCAGCATACACCTCGAGGGCATTTTCCATAGCAGCATTCGCAGCAGACGAGGTAAGGGGAGTCAAAGGAATGGCTTCGATCAGGAAAATTAATACAACCAACATAAGTAATACTGTCATCGCCGCTTCTAGTGTAAAAGTCTGACCCTGAGAATCTACCATACTCTCACCTCTACAATATATATATTGCCCGGATTGGAATAATCAACCACCAGACGTTCAACGTAACCAAAATTACCCAGATCTCCGTAAGGTTTTCCCACTGCACCAACCACCATATAGGGATTAGAAAAGGTTTTCACAGTGATATTTACATCAAATGTTTTACTTCCTTCAAGACTGAAGAGATTGTAGAGACTGGTTTCATTCATAGCAAGCAATTGGTTCAGTTTTGTCGTGTTAATCGCATTAGTTTTATACACTCCGTCCTGATGGAGATAGTTCAGAATATATTCTGAAATTGACTCTGCAAGGTATTGATTCTTTGACGACTCCTGAGTTACGGGAGAGATAACATTTAGAGAGAAATAAAATATTAATGAGACTCCAAAAAGAAATAGCATAATGCCTACAATATAATCAGCAGTGGCCTGCCCACAATTCCTCATATCTAATATTTCACGGGTTATCTGATAAAATACTTACGGGTATAAATTATTCACTCACTTTATCTTTTCGTTTTGTATTCTTCAATCTTGTTTTGGTATCAAGTACTCACATTCTTTGTTCCATCTCTAAAATACAAAATATTTATTTATACTAAAGGAGAGTGTATGTATGATGAAATACGTGTCCCCCTTTGAACGTTTGTCTGTTGGCATCCTTATCCTCATAGGCCTGGGCTTATTTTTTGTTTCCCTGATGTCCCTGTATAACGATTTCTATAATAACAGGCCTTTAGTCTACTTAGCTTTCGATGTTATTATTTTAGGTCTGTCGGTCATTATTATTGGAGGAGCCCTCAGGATCTATAAACGAATTTTAATTCTCTCTGCCATGACAGATTACGCTTTCAATAACATTGTTTATGAGAGACTTAAACCCATTCTCGAAACGATTGCTGTATCAAGTATAAAACTAGATGAAATGCGAGAAGAGGTCAAAAGACTTCGGACAAAAATAGATACCACAGAGAGGGGTATTGCACCCTCTCTTACTCTCGCAAGAAGTGAAACATCCATAAGGCTCATAGCATTCTATATTAAATCCATGATTGTGGTTTTAGTCTTCTTTGGGATGTACCTTTTCTTCGTGAACTACGATATCCGGTATGAAGCATATCTCTATACATTAATGTACGTTCTGTGGTGGGTCTTTATCACCAATGAATTCAGAATATTCACACGACTGGAATCCTGGATCTCCCTAGGAATTCCAATCCTTTTGGTTCCTACAGGAGCCATCATAATCCGAACCCTTTTTGGACTGGTTACTCTCAATGCCATATTGCTTGGATCTACATTGGTATATGGATACCTGTATTACCGGTATGCCAGACACCTCTCAGAAGAGGCGTTAATGCCTACTGATGGATACAGGGGTGGCAATTTCCTTATTGAATCACTAAAAAGCACATTGATTAGAATGTACCATGGCTTCCGTAAATTGTGAATTCCTACAGAGATGTTCGCCTGTTTCTTGCTTCTAGGTAGAGATACATAGATGCGGCTATGATTGCAATAGCCAAAGCGTAGGACTTAAAAGTCTGAACAAGTCTTTTATAAAAAGCATATTCTTGGCCAAATGGGCCTATATCTCTCATTTCTCTTGCATCAAGAATAAAGTAAAACCCAACTTTTTTGAGCACTATGGGATGATCTCTAATGAGTATAGCTTTGGCAAATACATCTGAATTCTGAATAACCCATGAATCTGGCCCAGAAGAATCACCCCCAGTATATATTCCCCTATCCATCACTTTTAGGACTCTATGAACAATTGGGTACTGGAAGTCCGGCCTTTTGAACATAATTATATCTCCCTCAGTTACACTTCCAGTAACCAGTGATTGCATGAGCACTATATCGCCCCTCTCGAAAGCTGGATACATGCTGTCTGATGTAACCACTACCCAGAACACTTTTCCACTAAGAGCCAAATAGAACATAACACCGAGGATGATTATAGAGATGATCAACCCCACACTAGATTTCTCATGTTCTCTAGTTTTTTCAACAAACCGTCGAATTTGATCTTTCTTCCGGATAGACTGGAAAAACATAGAAACAGACTCTTTCCTAGCATTCAGGATTCTCGAAAATCCTACGGCATATACACCGAGAAGGATAAAAAAAACGAGAGCTACTATAGCCAGAATTAAAAAGTATCTCATGTAACCACCTTCACCCTGACATACTTTATGGAGACATTTTTTCGCTATCTCCACTCCAGATCATATTTTATATATCAGAATTTCAACCCACTCCAATAAAAACTTTTTTAATGCAACAAGATTTTAAAATACAACTACATATTTTTCAGATGCAATTGTTTGCCAGCTCTGATGCCTACAATTAGAAAGTTTTTTAAAAGAAAGAACCCATTACCAAACAGGGGTAAATACGTTTCATATAAAGTACTGAGAGGTTGAAATTCGTGAATGAAAAAATCAGGAGGGGCCAGTTAGGATTAGCTATAACAATCTTTTTCTTAATCTCTGTTATTCCTGTGACTGCAATAAACCCTCATGATGTTAATGTTTCTCTGGTCAATAATGTATTTGAGTTTGGAATTTACTCCAAAAGATGGGTTGATACCTATAATCCTGGTGAAAAAATACAGCTATATGTGGATGTGAAAAATATAAACAATTACAGAGCTGTTGCAGTAGATTTTGTAGCTATCGTGGTAGATCCTAACGACTATGTAGTCTGGGCTGGCAGTAAAAGAATAACCGAACTGGGGTATACAGACAGAATTTACTATATATTCAACATCTCAGTAGATGAAAACTGGATTGACGGGGAATACAGAATTGACGTATACGTGTTCAATGTTCTAGACGATATTTCCACTTACTCAATGTATGCTGATCTCTATAAACAGGCTCTTTTCGGGAAATATAACCCAAAAATATTCACTAAGGACCGAGAGAGCTCAGAATACGTCAAAAAAAGTGTAACATTTACTGTAGACAAGAATTTCAATACAGAACCGCCCTATACCCTTATACTAGTAGAAGGAAAGTTAAAAGCTGTAGAACTCCCTGAAAAAGTATCCAACACTCTTAAAATAACAATTTTAAACACCCAGAGTGAAAGTAAAGAGGTTACCCTCACACTTATGGTTGACCGTAAAGAGGGTGAGAGCAAAACAACTACAATACCACCTTATAGCACAAAAGAAGTAGAACTGGAGATTAAACCTCTTCCACTCGGAAAACATTCAATAGAGGTTATTGCAACAGGAGCTAGGCATCAATACACATATGGTTTGATGCCAGTCCTTTTACCGCCCATTCTGAATTACGAAAAACTATATGTCGGAGAGGTTATCAACGGGGGAGAGATAGTATATAGTGACAACTCCTATATCCTTGGAGCCATAAACATCTCTATCAAAAACGATATTCAGGATATGAAGGAAATACAGGATCTCGTTAACAAGATGTTTTCTGAAAATACCTACAATGCTCTTGCAGCGGAAAAGACCTTAACAAACATTTTTGCATACCTCTGGAAAAAACATAACGGGAGAGGTGAATTAGATGTTGCCATTTATAAAGGTTCTGACCAACGGGCAGAATTAATCCTCCCTGCCATCATCTCAAAGATTGAGGAAGACTCCAAAGCTCCAATAACATTTTGGGGCACTGTAGGACCAGAAATCCCTGAGAACATTGATATATTGGTCCTAGTCGGAAAACATGTAAAAATCACACCCCAATTAGCAAATTTCTTGGAAAATGGAGGTCATATAATAGTAGATGACACAACAGGGAGCCTCATTGATTCCGGAATCAGAGAGACCATAGATCAAGAACTTAAAAGGATTCTAGATGGATGGAAAGGGTGGAAACCTGCAAAACCTGGCCATCCGATATATAACGCTTTTTATGATACGAGGGTGAACAGATCTGTGGAAATTAAACTAAAATCTGAATTAAAATACCCACCGGAATTCAAGATTAGCGATTTAGAAGTACAAGCCTTTATAGCCGAAGTCAATAAGAGTGTCCCGATTTCATTCAAAGTATTTAACAATGGAGGGTATGGGGCTGAGGATATCATCCTTACTGTGAATGGAGAAGAAATTTACAAAGAAAAAGTAGCCCTAGATACCGGAGAAGAGAAAATAATTACTTTAACTTATACCCCCACCAAGGAAGGGGCTTACAAAGTTGAAATTAAAAATGGTCCCTCTAAAGTATTCTTTGCAAAAGAAAAAGAGAAACCACCAGTTTCCAAAGAAACTCCAGTACCAACACCTGTTAAGGAGAAAAGAGAAGGAGCAGGACTAGTGGTCGTGGTGGCAGGTATATTTGCAGTGCTGGTAATACTCAGAATATTCTTACGGGAATAAGGTGATGAACTGGTGAATCCCGGAAAAGATGAGTTATTGTCTGAGGTGGAAAAAACAGTATTGAAGGCCATCATTCTGGGAGAAAAGACCATAACAGGAATCAGTGAGAGGACTGGATATCCCGAACTGATTGTGGAAAAGGGTCTTGAGCTTCTCATTCAGAGAGGACTTATCCATAATAGCCTGATCCCGACAGATAAAGCCTTTAAATTGGCCCTTCCACCCAGAAAAGATTACATATTTCAAGGACTATCGTATCACAGAAACTATAGAACACTATTTATAGAAATTATGTTACTAATTACCTTTCTTGCCCTGATAGGAGTTACTTTGAGGTATTTCAATAAAATGTAGCGATTTTCAAGAACTATCCAGGATGGAGGGGAAGAGCATAACACATATCTGACAAAAGGAAGGGGCTTTACCATTCAACTACAGCCTTATCCCGTGCTAATGTCTCGCCTGATGCATCTCTTGCTTCAATTACCAGTACAACTTTTTCTCCGTTGGCAGGTAGTTTCTCAGGATTATATGTAAAAAATACTGTAATATTATCTCCCTCTTCATCTACTGGAACGTATACACTATCAGAGATCCCTTTGGAGTAAATAGAAAAGATATGTATTCCCGGAAAAGGAGGCTGTCTATACATCTTGATTTCAGATGGACTTACATTTACCTTTTCCACATTATTTATTTTAATTATATGAGTCTCATTAACCACATAATGCATGAAAGAGACCCTGAAAGCTGGAATCGCTTCTTCATCTTTTTTAATATCAAGACACCCGGCAATCACCAGTGAGAAGATGAGGAAAGATGATGCAAGTAGTTCCCATTTCATACCCTTTACCCCAACAACGTCCGCAAAAACCCAAGGATTATATCCAGTAAGGACGGGGGAGCCTGTTTTATTACTTTAGCTTCTGGCTCTAGAGGGAGAGTTGAACTCTTCACCCCTTCCAGTTCTTCAGGGGTGAACTTTTTAACTACCTCTCCATGGCAGAAGACACACACCTCATCCAATATTTCATTATGGACATCATGAGGTGTACCTTTATGACAGAAATTACACTGGGTTGTATCTGCTGGGATCGAAATATCCTTGGACCCATGGCATTTCTGGCATTGTATATTTTCATGGACTGTATGATACTGCCTAATGGATACTTGAGATAGCTCTGCTTTGCTGGAAATATGGCATTTCACACAGGGTTCAGAATCATGAAGATCAGACAGCTTTTTGGAGCTGAGGACATTCGGATCTTGCCATATATCTCTTTGATGACAGCTACACCCTGAAAACTTATCAAACAATTGTTTTGAATCAAGGGTATTGTAATGGCATTCAAAACACAGCTCACCTTTTCCGTGCCAGAAGGTTCCAGGTCTTTTAAATTCTGCCGCAATAACAGGAGAAATAGTGATAATAAGAGCGAATACGATGAGTATGATTCGCATAAACATAGTTTACTTTTGTCTGATAAAAAAGTTTCGAATTGAGAAAGGGATAAATATCGTTAAAAATAACCTTAAAAAGGGCCAGGGAATGACCGTCATTGCAATCTGTTCAGGGAAAGGAGGAGTGGGAAAGACTACTATATCTGCAAACCTGTCTGTGGCGTTATCCATGCTCGGGAAAACCGTTGCCATTGATGGCGACATAGCTCTCCCGAACCTACATACTTTCTTTGGTTTTGATGAACCTTTTGTAACCATTCTGGATGTACTAAAAGATCCATCATACCTCGTTGAAGCTACATACCGCGTTAATCATAATCTATATATGCTTCCATCTTCCCCTTCTGTTAAGACACTGGAAGAAGTAAAATTAGATAGATTTAATGAAGTTGTTCAGACTCTCAGGAAAAGCTTTTCATTTATTATCATTGATGTAGCCGCAGGACTCAGCAAATACGCCATGATACCCATGCTCAGTTCAGATCAGGTGTTTCTTGTAGTTAATCCTGAAAAAGCTTCTATCCTTGATGCTCAGAAAGTGAAGAAAATAGCGGAAATCTCTGGACTGGAAACCCAAGGAATAATAATAAACCGCTACACTGGACAGAAAGAGACAGTGAGATATGCTGAAAGGATGATTGGGCCGATTGCTGGAATAATTCGTGAATCTCGGCTGGTTTCCAAATGCTGGAGTTCCGGGATTCCAGTAGTTTTAAAAAAACCGAGATCAGGTATTGCAAAAGATTTTATAGCCCTTTCATTAACACTTCTTGGAAAAAATATTCCAGTAAAACCCTATGGGAAAGTAAAAGCCCTTGTGAAAAGAGTGGTAGATTGGTATGCCTGATGAAAAAAAGGAAAAGAAAATTGTTGATGCACTGATGGAAAATGGAGAATGGACTGGTGGTCATGGAAAAAAAGATAGGACCATTCTTCCAACAAGAAGAGATACTGTCATTTCCTCTGTAGCCCTTGAAACTTCTCTTCCTGAATTATCTCCTTACGCTCATGATCTTCTGAAAAAGTCGAAGAGAGGTGTAGGACTGATTTTAATTGATGTTGCTATTCTGATTGTTGGTATTATCCTATTGATACTCCTGTTACAGTATGGAGGGATAATATAAAGAGTTACTACTAAAGACAATGAATGAGTGAGGTTTTTAGCAGTTCCATGCCACTAAAAGAGCCTTGTTTTTTATCGTTATCATAGAACTAATTTATATTTCTGGTCATCCAGTTTGTAGTTTCATTAGCCTTGGGTTCCCGATATATGGTGGAATTAATATAATATCCTGAGTTGTGACACCCACAGTTAGTTGTCGGAAGGTAAGAAGTATGTGTTAGAGACAAGTGGCATGAGATGCATATATCACCTTCGGCTAATGAAGGATAATTCAAGAATTGTGGGTAGAAATACGTTGAATTATGATGTCCCCTACCAGGAGTCTCATTGACTGGAGGATATGGTCCCTGAGAGGAGTGGCATGATGTGCATCGAATCTTTTCAGCGGCATGTACTTCTTCGACATGAACTGCTGAATAGCTGGCAAATGTTTGATTAAAGTGGCAGCTTATACACCAATCATTGTCTACAGGCATTGTTTGATGAATACCTGGGTCCTGACCTTTGTCTGTCACATCTCCAGCATGCTGTCTACCTATTGAACTCCCTAATCCCCCCTTGTATATATTCTCATGACAATAAATACATGTGATATTTGACAAAGGAACTAGAGTATGCTTGGATCCCTCTCTGTTAAGGATGACGTTATAACTTCTGTTTGGTCCAAATTCTACATTTAATATCTGAAAAAGCAATCCATCTGTTGAACTGCCGTCTGTGTAAATTGACACATTTACATATTCCGGATACTGAAAAGTCAAATTTATATCAAATCCAGTATGACAGCTTAAACAGGCTTCATTCTCTCCCTTTGCAGCAGAGAAGTTGTTTGAGTCGAT
>MTND01000005.1 GCA_002010305.1 Archaeoglobi archaeon JdFR-42
GAAGGCTTTGAGTACATATCAGAGCTCCCAGAAACAGCCACAGGAAAAATCCAACGATATAAGTTGAGATTAAAGGAAAGAGAGAAGACTTTCGGGAAATAGGAAGTTCTTACATGTTCTCCAAAGGAAAGTAAAAAATCTATAGTGGTGTATGGTGTGAAATGGAGATACTATCATACGGTTTGGATAATCTTGGTCTTCGGGTGGATAACCAACTATATGGTACGAATTGCTATAAGCCCGGCTCTGATTCCCATGATGAAAGAGTTCAATTTAACTCATGCTCAGGCCGGTATTCTTGCTACTGCCTTTTTCTACGCTTATACCATCATGCAACTACCTGCCGGGCATATTGGAGATAGAGTGGGGAAGAAGAAAATACTGGCTTTGGGTAGCTTTATCTGGTCATTGATGGCATTCTTGACCTCTCTGGCAACCTCATTCTACCAGGTATTTGTATTGAGGCTCATTACAGGGCTGGGAGAAGGTACATACTTCGGTAATGACAGGCCAGTTATAGCTGCTTTTACACCCAAAGATAAGATGGGTAAAGGACAGGGAATCTCCTTCACAGGCCTTGGGATTGGAATGGGAACAGGGATTCTTCTGGGGGGATTGATAGCTCAACAATTCGGCTGGAGAAGCGTATTTTTAGCCTTTTCAATTCCATCTTTGCTGGCCTTTCTTTTAATAATGAAGTATATCAGGGAACCGGAAGTAGGGAGCACTCACGTATCCTTTAAGGCCCCCTTCAAGAGTAAGGATCTTTGGCTTTTGAATATTGGAGGAATCGCAGTAATTTATGCTTTATGGGTTATAGGTACGTGGGCTCCAAAAATGTTTCTGGAAATTGGAGTTGAAAGCTTGGGCAAATCCTCTGTTTTCGCATCTCTTTTTGGATTCGCAGCTATTCCAGGCCTCTTCACTTCCGGATATATATCGGATCGATTTATCAAATATGGAAGAAAATTCCTGATTGCGTTGTATTTCTTCCTTCTGGCGATTGTTATGTTTCTGACTGGAAAAGCTATGGGATCCGGAAATGTGGCTGTTCTTAGCCTTTTAGTTTTTGTAGATGGATTTTTCGTCTGGGGTATATGGGCCCCTATATATGCTTTAGTGTCTGATGTAACTCCTAAAAAAGTCCTTGGAACCACTTTTGGTTTCGTTAACTTTGTTATGTTTTTCGGTTCCTTGATTGCACCCTGGTTAACAGGCTGGGTCCGGGATCTGACAGGTTCTTTCACTTGGGGATGCTATCTGGCTGCTATAGTCCTCTTGGTCGGAATGATACTGATATTGCTAATTCGACCTGCTTTCCAGTTTAAACCAGAAACTCCCATTGAAGTCTGAACCTATGAATAATCATGGAAAATTTTATATATCTATTAGCAAATTGCATGGACAGAGGAGGATTGATATGCACCAAGTAGAGTTCTTTTAAAAGAGGGTACCATTTCAGAGAAGGCAGCCCGATTGGGCTTTGATACCCACAGGTGTATTGGTTGTGGTTTGTGCGTTTCTGTTTGCCCCAAGAAAGCTATTGATATCAGAAGAGATGGGTCCGAATTTTCAATAATCTTGGATGATGAGAAGTGTACGTTATGTGGACTGTGCAGTGATTTCTGTTTTTACGACGCTTTGGAAATAATAACTGACGGAAAAAGAGAAAGCTTTATCGATGAGTTACTGGGTGGAGTTCTGAATAGACTGGAATTCGTAGAAGACAAGTGCACATTTTGCAGTCTCTGTTCAGAAAACTGTCCAAGAAACGCTTTGGAAGTTGAGCGATGGCTGGATTACAAAAATGTCAGAAATGGAACTCTTACATGCCATCTGGAACATTGTTCCAGTTGTGGAGTGTGCGAGGAAGTATGTCCTGTAGATGCAGTAATGATGGTACTGGAAGGAAAACTTCCCTTTCCCAAATTCGATATGAATAAATGCATATACTGTGGTCTCTGTGCTGGCATGTGTCCAGAACATTGTATAGATGTCCAGTATGGTGTCATCGAAAAGAGCATTGAGAGGATCTCTGGAAATTTCGTCATAAACAGGAACAGATGCAGCTTATGTGGGATCTGTGAGGATATATGTCCTAAAGATGCAATCAAAGTCCGCAGGCTTCTGAGAGGATATATTGAGATATCTCATGGGCTATGTATGGATGGATGCACTATTTGCGTGGATAAATGTGAAAATCGGGCTCTGGTGTATAAACCAGATCTAAATTCAAAAAAGCGGATTGACTGGATAGAAGATAAGTGTAATCTCTGTGGGGCATGCAGAGCTTTCTGTCCAACAGGGGCAATTCAGGTAGAGAGACATCTCATTGAAGATCTAGCCTTTGAAAATGTTCCTCAGGAGTTGAGACCACCTTTCAGCTGGAAAGATAGAGAAAAGAAAATAGCGCTGAATTCAGAGTTATGTACAGGGTGTGGAATCTGCGTTGAGGTATGCCCCATTACAGAGAATCCAAATGGAACTGAAAAAACCTTTGAAATCATTCACGGTAGAAATACCATGATCAGTGAAAAAGGTTGCAGCCTATGTGGAAAATGCGTAGAAAGTTGTCCAGAGAATATCTTATGGGTGTTGACAGGGTAAGCTGTCAAATTGAAAATCCGAAATTGCACTAACAGAGAAGTAAAACCTTTTTCAGAGTATCATATCCTTTCGTTTATTCTATTTTATACATCTTTTAATACGATGAATTCCAAAATAGATCTCATGAAATATGTAGCAGATAAGGAGGATATAGATCCCGAATCCTTCATCATCGCTGATTACGTCTATTCCGGTAGAGAAAACTGGATAAAACTTGGAGCTAAAATTGCAGCCGAGCAGTCCACGGGTACATGGGTTGAGGTAGCAGGAGAAAGAGACATAGTTGAACGACATGGAGCAAGGGTTTTTGATGGAGATTTTAACGGTAGACAGGGGAAATTACGCATCGCTTTTCCAGTTGAGAACCTCAATCCAAGGGATGGGATTCCAATGCTCTTGTCCACTATAGCAGGAAATCTGTTTGGGATGAAAGTAGTAGAGAAAATACGCCTCGAGGATGTACATATTCCCAACTCATACATGAAAGCTTTTAATGGCCCTAAATATGGAATCGAAGGGCTGAGGAAGATCATTGGAAGCGAAGGAAGGCCCCATATAGGAACTATAATAAAACCGGATGTTGGACTCCCTCCAGATGTCTTTGCGGAATATTGCTATGAAGCCGCCATCGGAGGAGTAGATTTCATCAAGGATGACGAGCTTCTTGGAGATCCAGCTCACTCTCCAAGATTTGAAAGACTGAATAGAGTGATGGAAGCCCTTGACAGAGTCAGAGAAGAAACAGGAAGAACAGTCCTGTATGCCCTTAACATTACTACGAGAATGAGCAAGATCGTAGAAGTGGCAGAAAAAGCCAAGGAAGAGGGCGCCAACTGTGTGATGATCAATGCCGTGACACTGGGCCTGTCTTCTATAAGAGCAGTCTCTGAGACTGTAGATATACCAATTCATGTCCACCGAGATATGCATGCAGCATTTACCCGTGATAAGAGTCATGGGATTTCCATGCTGGTTCTGGCCAAACTTATCAGATTGGTTGGAGGGGATCAGCTTCATACGGGAGCAGTAGGTAAAATGCAGGGAAATGTTAAAGAGATACAGGAAATAAACCATTTTTTGAGATCGGAGTGGTATGGTCTGAAAACCACCATGCCAGTGGCATCTGGAGGGATTCATCCTTCACTTGTACCAGCAAACCTGGACGCTTTTGGGATTGACATAGTTCTCCAGGCCGGAGGTGGGATCATGGCTCATCCCATGGGAATACGAGCAGGAGCTAGAGCAATGGTTCAGGCTATGGAAGCCAGTCTGAAAGGAATATCACTCAGAGAATACGCCAAGAATCATGAAGAGCTGAAAGTTGCCCTCAATACTTTCGGTTAAATAAATTTACATCTTTTTATGGAAAAAGATGTTAATGAGTTTCCGGTCTCTCTTTTATCTCGAACTCGCAGAAGGTATAACCAGTTCCCCAGCATTTTACTTCCTTTACTTCGTACTTCTTTCCGGTAATCCTATCCAGCGTGCCTGCAATGATACCCTCGTCCAAGGCACAGAAGGTCTTTCCTATGTCGGGCATTTTTGCACATTCATAGCAATTGGTAACTCTCACAATGGATGGATTGCCAAGGGAGACTATCTCTACATTACCAAGTTTAAATTCCTCCCATACTTTGCTGAGACCTGTTAAAATATCTTTCAGATCCTCTCCTTCAATGGACTTGTAAAAAACTTCATAACCTATTTGGTATCCTTCATTATAGAGGAGAGGGTCTGCTTCAATTCCAGCAGAAAAGAAAGCGGTCTTCAGTAACCTCAAAAAGGTAACATTGACTTCATTGTTCATATCTCCTCTGACAGGAATATCTTTCAGAGCATCCAGAAATTCTACAAGGAGTTCATCTTTAATCTTAATAGAGTTCTCCTTACCATCTACAAGTTGAATTACTTCTTTTTTTAGACGATAGTATTTTTTTGGTATTTTTCCTGTGTCTTCTACTCTCGCCACCTCAATAACACCATTATCTTCGAGGAGTCTAAGATGGTGGGAAACAGTAGCTTTAGAGACTCCAAGTTCTCTTGATATCTCTGAGTTGGTCATCTCTTTCTCAGCCAGGAGACTTACCATTTTAAAGCGCGTCTCATCACTCAATAGCCTGAGAGTTCTAAGATCCGGTCTGATAAGATATTCTTTCATTCTACATTCCAAAAATAAAAAATAAAGGGTTTATTTAAAGTATCGCTCCAACAAGCCCTTTAGTGCTCTAGCATGTCGGGCTTCATCTCTTGAGGATTCATCGAAAAAGTCATGAGCCTCGTCAATCCCTGATTCTTTCGCTTTCACTGCAGCTTCTCTTTTTCCTTTATTAGCACCTTGTTCTCCTGCCAACATCTTTTCGATATTTTCTTTAGTACTTTCTGATATCATCCCATTCAGTTCAGCAAACCTTGCTGCATGCCACGCTTCATCCCATGCAATTTTCTCAAAGGCAAGGGCAATTTCAGGGTACCCTTCTCTCAATGCCTGTTTTGCCATGGCTAGGTACAAACCCACTTCAGCAGTCTCTCCCATAAAGTTCTGCTTTACATGTTCTTCCACTACAGTACCTTTTGCCACACCCATCTTACTTTCATATGTCAATTCTACCATTCTATCACCAGTCTAAATATAGTACATAAGTTAGATATAAATCTAACGGTTCGATGGTCATCTAACATAAATAATTTAAGTTATAAATACGGGTGTATGGGTATGTCACGGCAGATTTATCTGGATCATGGGGCCACTACTCCTATTCTCAATGAGGTTCTTGAAGAAATGTTACCCTTTTTTAAAGAAAGATTTGGAAATGCATCTACCTTTTATAAACTTGGTAGGGAAGCGAGACAGGCTGTAGAAACAGCGAGAGAAAGAGTTGCAACCCTGATACACGCTATGCCGGAAGAGATCGTGTTTACCAGTGGAGGAACTGAATCCAACAATATGGCAATAAAGGGTACAGCCTTTGCCATGCAGGATAAAGGAAATCACATCATTACTTCTGCCATTGAACATCATGCAGTCCTTGATACATGTGAATATCTGCAAAAATTTGGTTTTAATGTAACTAGATTACCCGTAGATAGTAAAGGGTTGGTTAATCCTTCTGATCTTGAGGATGCCATACGGGATGATACAATCTTGGTCACAATCATGCATGCTAACAATGAAATTGGGACCATACAGCCTCTGAAAGAGCTTGCAAAGATTTGCAACGAGCATGAGGTGTTATTTCATACAGATGCTGTTCAGAGTATTGGGAAAATACCGGTGGATGTTAGAGATTTGGGTGTGGATATGCTTTCCATCTCTGCCCACAAAATTTATGGACCTAAAGGCGTGGGAGCCCTTTACATCAGGGATGGAGTGGCAATAGATCCATTTCTCCACGGAGGTGGACAGGAAAGAGGGAAGAGGAGTGGAACTGAAAACGTTCCGGGCATTGTCGGTCTCGGTAAAGCTGCCGAACTGGCAAAAAATACCCTTGAGGATGAGATGAAACGTCTCACAGAGTTACGTGACATGCTGGTACGTGGAATTCTATCTATTGATGACACTTTTCTTAACGGACATCCTGAAAAACGGTTGCCCAATAATGTAAATGTAGGCATCCGTTATGTGGAAGGAGAGGCTCTTGTCTTGGCCCTTGATATGAAAGGGATTTATGTCTCTACAGGATCTGCTTGTTCGTCAGGATCAGGAATGCCGAGTCATGTTTTAACTGCCTTAGGCCTCTCTCCTGAAGATGCCCGTGGCTCTCTTAGACTAACTCTCGGTAAAAGTAATACAAAAGAAGATATTGGATATGTTATAAGTACGCTTTCAGAGATAGTGGCAGATCTAAGAGCAATGTCTCCTTTAACGAGATGATTGAGGGTCTACCAATGGTTGGTAAGCTCTAATGTTCCTGTCTTTAAGGGAATAATTTTTCTCTCTGAATCCTCTTACTAAAGCTGGATCTATTTCTCCAATGATCAGTTCAGGACTCGACTCGTCTCTATATTTAGCAATGATTCCTTCGGGTGAAGAAATGAGGCTTCGTCCTGCAAGTGGATCTCCACATGGAGATCTGCCCGTTCCACCAGCTTTCGCTACATAGTACGCGTTATCAAAGGATCGTATGAAATACAAACAGTCTTTGTAGGGTTCAGGTGGAAAATCACTGTTCTGAAAAGAAACCACAGGGTTGAGGACTAGGTCAACACCTTTTAATCCTGCAACCCGGCAAAGCTCTGGATACAGGATATCTGCACATATGAGAACAGAAATTGTAATACCTTTGAATGTAAATGTTCCAAGAGCATTGCCTGAATTTATGTTATACTCACGTTCAATCTCGGTGGGATGTAGTTTCTTCTGTTCTCCAATCTTTTTTCCGTTGTAAAATAGATATGCTGTATTGTAGAATTCTCCTTTTTCAGTTTTGATAGCATTTCCAGTTACAAGTATTCCCTCTCTGCTCCATTCTTTCAGGGAACTTTTAGTTATCTCAGCCACATGTTCAGAATATCCCGGGGACTGGTAAGAGAAATATTCAGGGAGAACAAATATCTCCACACCCTGATCGATTCCCTGGCTGATTAACCGCCATGCGTTCTGGAGGTTCTCTTCCAGAGTGCCTCCAACAATACTCTGGACACACCCCACAAGCATGATTTATCACATAACGTAATGGAGTTTATACTTTTGCACCAATCGAAACTTCTTTATGGTTTCCATCCTTCCATATATCGATGAACACTACCCTCGACCAGTTTCTTAATTTTGAAGTAGAAAATGGCGATATCGCTCTTGATGATGAAATAGATGTATATCATAGTTCTCTTTTAGAGGAACTTGAACGAGCTTACAAAATAGCTGAAAAAGCCAGGTCAAAAGGCTATGATCCTATCCCGGAAGTTGAAATCAAATTTGCATCTGACATGGCGGAACGTGTGGAGAGTCTTTTGGGAATAGATGGAATAGCAAGGCGAATTAAGGAGTTAGAAGAAAAAGGTCTCTCAAGAGAAGAAATGGTCTTTGTTATTTCCAGCGAACTTGCAAGTGGAAAACTTGGATCGTTCTCTTCTAGTCTGGATATACTAGATGCTGCTGTGAGGGCATCTGTCGCAATACTCACCGAAGGGGTGGTAGCCGCCCCAATAGAAGGTATTGCAAGAGTGGATCTTGGAATAAACTTTGATGGAAGTAATTATCTTAAAATCTATTACGCGGGCCCAATACGAAGTGCCGGTGGAACTGCTCAAGTTATTTCTATACTGGTAGGTGATTTTGTCAGAAGGACTCATGGAATAGGACGGTATCAACCTACAGAAGAAGAAATAAACAGATATATTGAAGAGATAAATCTTTACAAAAAAGTTGCCAACCTCCAGTACCTGCCTTCAGAAGAAGAGATCAGACTAATAGTTTCGAACTGTCCGATCTGCATTGAGGGTGAGCCTACAGAAGAGGAAGAAGTTTCAGGCTATAGAAACCTCCCTCGTGTTGAAACTAACAGAGTAAGAGGGGGTATGGCTCTTGTTATAGCAGAAGGAATAGCTTTAAAAGCCCCAAAACTTAAAAAATTCGTTGATAAGTTGAAATTGAGTGGATGGGAATGGTTGGATGGGTTGATAAAGGGATCTTCAAGTGATGGTGATTCTGTAAATTCTGTAGCACCGAAGGAGAAATTTTTGAGAGATCTCATAGCCGGAAGACCTGTTTTCAGTCACCCATCATCTCCAGGAGGGTTCAGGCTCAGATACGGGAGGGCAAGGAATTCAGGTCTTGCAACTGTTGGACTAAATCCAGCTTCTATGGTCATTCTAGATGAGTTCATAGCAGTCGGAACACAGCTTAAGATTGAGAGACCAGGAAAAGCTGGAGGAGTTGTTCCTGTTACATCCATCGAAGGACCAACAGTCCGTCTGAAAAGTGGAGACGTTATTAGGGTGGATACTTTTGAAGAGGCCCTCAGAATAAAAGAAAAAGTGGATATAATACTGGATGTGGGAGAAATTCTAATCAACATAGGGGATTTTGTAGAAAACAACCATCCACTGTTACCCTCATCATATGTATATGAATGGTGGATTCAGGAAGCTAGGCGAAAGGGCATAAAGGGAGATTTTTTATCCATCGACGAGGATACAGCCTTGTATCTGAGCGAAAAGTATGGAGTTCCTGTCCATCCTGAATATGATTACCTATGGCATGATATTTCTCCCGAGGACATCAGGATATTGAGAGAAACTGTACGGAAAGGAAAGATCCATGAAGATATGCTTTTCGTGGAGAATGCATCTCAAGTAAAGAATATCCTTGAGACAATTTTGTTGCCCCATGAAGTTAGAGGTAAGGATCTTGTAATAAAACAGTGGAAAATTTTTCTCAGATGTCTGGGTCTTAACGAAAAACTTGAAAATATCGCAGAGATTCGAGAGGATTTTTCTAATACTCTTGAGTTGGTACAGCAGTTAAGCGGTCTTATTATCAGACCAAGGGCTCTTACGAGAATCGGAGCAAGAATGGGTCGCCCTGAAAAATCAAAGGGTAGAGAGATGAGACCACCACCTCATGTTCTGTTTCCTGTTGGAGAAGCAGGTGGTAAAACTAGGTCGGTTATAGAAGCTGCCAACTATCTTTCTGGGATGAATGCAAAAACAGGAGTAATAGAGGTGGATCTCCCTATAAGGAAATGCGTTGAGTGTGGGAGTATCACCTTCAAACCCCTGTGTGAATGTGGAAGCAGGACTGTTTTTGTGTATCAATGTCCAAAATGCAATATAACATCTCAAACGGAAACCTGTCCCAAATGTTCAGGGAAAGCCAATGGATACAGAAAGCAGAAGATTGATTTCAAATCCTACTACCAAGGAGCCTTAGAAAGACTCAATGTGAGAGAGACCTATTCTGTTTTAAAAGGCGTAAAAGGGCTTACCAGTAAAAATAGAGTACCAGAACCTATAGAAAAAGGGATACTGAGAGCGAGAAACGGGGTATACGTATTCAAAGATGGTACCGTAAGGTATGACATGACAGATCTACCCTTGACTCATTTCAAACCAGGTGAAATAGGCCTCAGTATTGAAAAAGCAAAGTTACTGGGATATGAAAAAGATAAAGATGGAAAAGTGCTGAAAGATCCTAACCAAGTTGTGGAGCTCAAACCCCAAGATGTAATAATATCAAAAAAAGCGGGAGAATACCTCCTTAAAGTGGCCAACTTTGTGGATGAACTTTTGATGAAGTTTTATGAAGAAGAACCGTATTACAAAGTTAAAGAACTGGATGATCTGATAGGTCAGCTTGTTATAGGTCTCGCACCTCATACATCAGCCGGTGTCCTTGGAAGAATAATTGGCTTTGCTGATGTGAATGCTTCGTATGCCCATCCCTATTTTCATGCAGCCAAACGGAGAAATTGTGATGGGGATGAGGATTGCGTTATGCTTTTGATGGATGGTCTACTTAACTTTTCTCGTCAGTTCCTCCCAGAAAAGAGAGGTGGCAGAATGGATGCCCCCCTTGTTCTCACCACTATTCTGGACCCAAAAGAGGTAGATAAAGAAGTCCATAACATGGATGTTGTTTCTGTGTATCCTCTTGAGTTCTATGAATCCACTCTGGATTTTGAAAATCCAAAGAATTTTGATAGTGTGATTGAGAGAGTAGAAAACAGGTTAAAAAGCAAGAAAAGGTTTTACGGACTTAGCTACACCCATGAAACTGATGACATATCTTCCGGGCCGGTGGAGAGCAGGTACAAATCTCTGGGACCCATGGTGGAAAAAATGAAATCCCAGCTAATACTAGCTGAAAAAATCCGAGCTGTTAATGAGAAGGATGTTGCAGAAAGAGTCATCAACACTCATTTCCTCCCCGATTTGATCGGTAATTTAAGAGCTTTTTCCAGACAGAAATTCAGGTGTGTGGACTGCAATGCCAAATACAGGAGGATTCCATTACAAGGGAAATGCCTGAAATGTGGAGGGAACTTGACATTGACTGTTCATTACGGCACTATAACGAAATATCTGGAAATCTCAAAAGAAGTCAGTGAAAAATATAGTGTTAACGACTATACAAGGCAGAGGATCAATTTAATAGATCTGGAAATCCGCTCTCTCTTTGAGAATGAAAAGTCAAAACAGATTCGTATAAGCGACTTTTTTTAAAATAATTCAGCAAGTAACATCGAACTACATGAGAGATGAAATTTACGAAAAGGATCAAATCGAATGAGGCTCAGTAGTATATAACTCATCTGTTTTGCCTATATAATCAGATGGGAATATAATTTTTGTAAATAGGATTTACAAATTGTCAACATAAGTTAACATAAAATAAGAGAGGATTGAAGATGCTATTTCCCTTTCCACACTGGATCTCGCTTTTCTAGGAATGCTGTTAACCCCTCTACAGAATCCTCCGTCTGTATGAGCCGATTCAGATAGATGGTGTTAACGATCTCCATTACTTCATCAATGGGCATTGAAATACTCTCTTGCAGGGCTTTTTTGGTGAGTTTAAGAGCTATTGGACTCTTTTTGGTGAGATTTTCAGCAAATTCCTTGACTTTTTCCTCAAACTCATCTTCAGAATACACATGATTCACAAGACCTATATTCATGGCTGTCTTGGCATCTATGGCATCTCCTGTAAGTATCAACTCAAAAGCTTTCTTCACTCCTATCATCCGTGGTAGAAGAGAAATGGCTATAGGTGGATAATGTCCCAGTAAGATCTCTGGCTGACCGAATTTAGCTTTTTCTGAAGCAAGGATCATATCACAGGCAAGAGGGACCTCACAGCCTCCACCCAGAGCATAACCTCGTACGGCTGCAATGGTGATCTTATCGCTTTTAACAATGGCCTTTACCAACTCTGAAAATGTAGAGATTAACTCTGGAGCTTTATCGGGAAAATGCTCTTTTATTTCTGCACCGGCGGAAAAATGCTTTCCTTTTGCTGAAATAACAGTCACTATAACTTGACTCTCTTCAATCTCTTTTAGAGCATGTATCATCTCTTTCATGGTTTTCAGGTCAAGTATATTCAGGGGTGGTCGATTAATATATATCCATGCCACTTTTTCCTGTAATTCTATCTCAACATTTTCATACATTCAATCACCTCATTGTTCTGCTATTCGGCTACATCTCACATAAACTTATCTTTTTATCAAGTATGATGAAAGCAAGAATGGTTTCCAGTTTACATAGCTATCAATAGTGACATGGTATTAATCATCTGAGTAAATTATCTGAACTTAGGTCTCTTGGAGAGGTAAACAGGTAGAGGAAGGGGTCGATAGGGTTTACCCTCTATATCTCTCTTTACCATTTTGAGGAGATCTTCTACAGCCACTGTAATTTTTTTCTGATGCTTGAGAGTACTTTCAGATCTCACAGTTACTGTAACTGTGCCATCTCTCTCCTCTTCGTCTCCCACAACCACTACATAAGGGATCCACTCCATACCCGCTTCTCTTATTTTCTTCCCTAAAGTCTCATTTCTGTCATCAATGTCTGCTCTCACTCCTTTCAGCATTTCAAGAACTTGTTCAGCATAAGGTATGTGTCGTTCAGAAACAGGGATTATCCTTACTTGAGTTGGAGAGAGCCATACAGGTAGTTGGGGTAAATGCCCCTTTTCCTTGTCCAGGTGTGCTTTTTCGAGCAAAGCATACATGCATCGTTCGATGGCCCCACTTAAGGAGCAATGGAGGATGACTGGTCTTTTATGTTCTCCACTCTCGTCTACATAAGAGATATCGTACCTCTCTGCGTTTTCCACATCTATCTGGACTGTTGAAAGAGCACTTGCTTTATTGAGAGAGTCTATAAAATTGAACTCAAATTTTAAAACGAAATAAAAAAACCGGTCGTCCCACATTTCAATGAGCACAGGTTTATTAAGGACACTGACAAGAGAATTGATAAAATCTTTATTCTCTTCATAAAATTCTCTGGTCATTCTAATAGCTACTTCATAGGATTCAGAGGGGATGCCAATACCTTCCAGAACTTCAACGCTCAACTTGTATTGTTTCGTAAACTCTTCCATGGCGTCTTTCATGTCTTTGCAGATGGTGTGCATATCTGGCATCGTAAAAGCTCTCAATCTCCTCAGGCCTACCAGCTCACCCCTCTGCTCTTTCCTGAAGCTATATTTAGTAAGCTCGACCATTTTTAGTGGAAGAGCCCGGTAAGTAAGAATCATATCGTGGGTCATGAGGAACTGCCCAAAACATGCTGCAAATCGGAGGAACAGTTTTCTCTTACCATCCATCGTATATTGTCTTGCCGGAAATCTGTCCAGATATCTCTTCAGAGTCTCGTGTTCTTGACTGTACATGATGGGAGTTTCAACTTCCATAGCCCCATGAGAGATACATGCATCTATAACATACTGTTCCAGTAAACTTTTGATAAGCCGGCCCTTGGGATAATATCGCATATTTCCAGGATCAGACGCTTCCTCGTAATCCACTAATTCCAGCTTTTGCATTGACTCAACATGAGGAGGAACCCTATCCACTTTTCTTGATTTAGATATTTCATAATCAGTGAATTTTTTCAGATTTTCAAAATCTTTGAAATCAAAATCTTCTATTCTGGTGAGAATTCCTTCAGGGGTCAGAATATACCAGTGAGATACAGCCTTTTTTTCTGCCTGAAGAGCTTTAGATTCCATAGAAGTTTTTATCGTTTTTGACAGCTCAGATAGGGGATGTCCCTTACATGCAATGTTGAAAGATTTGTACCATCCAAAAGGTGCTCTATGGACCTCAGTTGGAATTTCCTCCTCCATCTTTTTCAGAAGAGCAACTGCAACGTCAGGATGGGCTAGATTGGAACTTAAATGAGCATACGGATAAAGCAGTATCCGTTCTGCACTCACTTGCCTCGCCACGTCTATGATCTCTTGGATTGCTTTTTCTATAACTCCTTGATCATCATTCTCTTCAACGGCAATAAACACAACGAGAACCTCTTCAAGGGCTTTATGCTTCATAGAGTCATCAATGTTTTCAGCGAATTTTGTCTTCTTTTTTGCTTCATACTCCATTCGGTCAGCATGAATCAGGAGTAAACGCATGGAATTTCGGTGTTCGTACCACAAGATAAAGTTTACTATAGAATTCCATAGGGGGTTCCACAATCCGGAGTCTTGACCAGTACAAAAAATTAAAAAATCTCTGGATGGTGTTTCAGGTTCTATGTGAATCTATCTAAAAACAGCTCCCTTGTCAGCAGAAGTAACGAGCTTCGCATATCGTGCAAGATATCCTTTTACTTCCCTTTGTGGAGGAGACCACCGCTCTTTCCTCTCTCTCAATTCTACTTCATCTACCTTTACATTGATTGATCTGGCAGGGATGTCTATGGAGATCACGTCACCATCTTCAATAAGGGCTATAACTCCTCCTTCCATCGCTTCTGGAGATACATGGCCGATACACGGTCCCCTTGTTGCTCCAGAGAATCTTCCGTCTGTAATCAAAGCTACCTTCTGATATCCCATCCCCACGAGGGCTGAAGTAGGTGACAGCATTTCAGGCATACCAGGTGCACCTTTTGGACCTACATACCTGATGATAACTATCTCTCCTTCTTCAATTTCTTGGTTGAATATAGCATTCACAGCCCCCTCTTCGGAATCAAATAACCTTGCAGCTCCTTCGAATCTCAGCATGCCCTTATCAACTGCACCACTCTTGACTACAGCTCCTTTTTCAGCCAGATTCCCGAAGAGGATGGCAATACCTCCTTTAGGATGAATAGGGTTAGAAATAGGTCTGATCAGACTGCCAGTTATAGTGGCATATTTTGCAATATCGTAAAGTTTTTTACCAGAAATTGTCATCTCGTTGGAAAACAGTTTTTTAGCTTGTTTGATTACAGCAGGAATACCTCCCGCCTCATGAAGGTCTTTCATTGTGAAAGTACTGGCTGGATCAAGAGAGATGAGATGTGGAGTTTTTTCACTTATTTCATCAAATAGTGTTAGGGGAATCTCGATATCAGCCTCTTTAGCGATCGCAGGTATATGGAGGACGGTATTGGTAGAACCTCCGATCAGCATGTCCATGGTTATGGCATTTCTGAAAGATTTCTCCGTTATGATTGATGAAGGGTTTATACCCTCTTTGACAAGTTCAACTACTCTCTTCCCACTCTCTTTGGCGATTCTCAATTTCTGGGCAGAAGCACATGGAGACGTTGCACAGTAAGGCAGAGACAAACCAAGGGTCTCTGTTAAGCATGCCATGGTATTTGCTGTGTAAAGTCCCTGACAGCTACCACAGCCAGGAGCACACAGATTTTCATAATCTTTAAGCTCCTTTTCGTCGATTGTCCCTGCCTTATATCTTCCTACGGCCTCGAATCCTGCTGACAGGGTAATGGTCTCTCCCATATACTTTTCGGGGATCATAGGACCTCCAGTAACTACCACGGAAGGGATGTCAAGACGTAATGCAGCCATCAACATGCCTGGGACGATTTTGTCACATGAGCCAACGAGAACGAGGCCATCAAACTGGTGAGCTTCGACCATAACCTCTATTGAGTCTGCAATTAGCTCCCGGGATGCAAGAGGATATCTCATTCCGCCATGTCCCATGGCTATCCCATCGCAAATACCAATCACACCAAATTCAAAAGGGACTCCTCCTCCTATATACACCCCATATTTTACAAATTCCGTAATTTTTCGCAAAGCCATGTGTCCAGGTATAATGGTGTTGTATGAATTAGCAATTCCAATAAATGGCCTGTCTATTTCGTCATCTGTTACTCCAAGAGCTTTCAATAGAGCTCTACTGGGTAACCTTTCCAACCCTTTTTTTACAATATCACTTCTCATCACAAGGTGTTTCTTCAGGCGTATTAAAAAACTTAGCGATTTCTCAGATGGGTGGTAAAGTTTTTTAGGGAGATTTGTGAGTAATGAAACTGAGAATTATGAAGCTTAAAGAAATATCCAAATTTGCTTCTGTAGTAAGGCGAGTTGTTCCAAATCTGCCTGAGGAAGCTGAGGTGATAGATCCCACAATTAAAAAACCTGAAATTGGGGATCTGGTGGTTGGCCGGATTAAAGATCTTGGCTTTCACGTAGAAATGGAGAATCCACAGGGAAGAAACAGGAGGTTGTACTCTGGAGATATTTGTGTGTTTGCTCTCGGCAACAGATATGCCACTGCTGAATATGAAGGGATGGTTCCAAAAAGGATGCCAGAAGTCCTTCACATTTTGAACTATGGTGGATGCTGTGGTGTTGTGACAGATAAAAATATAACCATTCCCGAACCCACTACTGTGGAAGTGTTAGGATATCTGGGAGTAGAGGGGGAAATCCTCAATACTAAGAATTTCAGCATGGAATATGGAGAACAGAAAGAACCTATGACCATTCTTGTTGTTGGAACTGATATGGACGCGGGAAAAACCACAACAGCTTCGAGCATCATTCGTGCTCTCACTTATATGGGATATCATGTAGAAGGTGGAAAGATTACTGGAGTTGGGCGAATGCGAGACACTCTGGCTATGAAAGATGCTGGGGCTAAAAAAATTTTTGATTTCGTAGATGCAGGATATCCGTCAACTTATCTGATTTCAGAAGAGGAGTTGATTCATATTTTTGATCTGATTTATTCCAATTGTGAAAGTGACTTTTTTGTGGTGGAATTCGCAGACAGTATTCTTCAAAGAGAGACCAACATGTTATTGAGATCTGAAGTGATGAAAAAGGTCGACATGGTGATTTTGAGCGCTTCGTGTACTTTTTCGGCCATCGGTGCTTTAAAATACCTGAAGGAGGAGTTGAATATCGAAGTAAATGCCATTTCTGGGCCATTTTCCAATTCTAGTTTGAGTGTCAGAGAGTTTGTAGAATACATGGGAGATGAAATTGCTGTTTTCAATGCTTTAGAGAGACATGAAGATCTTGCAAGGATTTTGGTATGAATAACAGGAAACTGATCAGGGACCCTGTCCATGGATATCTTGAGCTTAACGAGTTCACAGTATCCTTGCTCGATTCCCCCCCAGTTCAGCGACTCAGACGGATAAAACAGCTTGGTTTTTCCAATCTGGTTTATCCTGGAGCCAATCATACCAGGTTTGAACATAGCTTGGGGGTTATGTACCTTGCCTCATTGCTTGCAGAGAAACTGGATGATGAGAAAATGGTTGATGAGATTAGAGCGGCCTCTCTTCTCCATGATGTGGGACATCCACCTTTCTCTCATGTATCTGAGGGACTTCTAAAGAGATTTCTTGGGAAGAAACATGAAGAGTTAACTCTGGCCATCAAGAAAACACCGGTTAAGGATGTCCTTCAGGCTCATGGAGTTCGGGCAAATAAGGTTATTAAGCATATAGTGGGAGAGTCGAAAGTAGGGGTGATACATGGAGATCTTGATGTGGACAGAATGGACTACCTAGTAAGGGACTCTTATTATACCGGAGTTGCCTATGGTCTTTTTGACCATTTAAGGCTGATTAAAAAAATGAGATTTATGGGCCATGAAATTGTTTTAGAGCATGAAGGAATTAAGGCAGCAGAATCCATGCTTGTTTCGAGATTCTTTATGTATCCTACGGTGTATTTCCACCACGTCTCAAGGATAGCCAGAAAGATGTATGAGAGGGCTATGAAATTCTGCATAGTTGAAAGAGATTTTGACCCATATCTCCTGCTGAGCATGGATGATAGTGATGTTATGGTATATCTAAGACATCAGGAAGGTTTTCCAGGAGAAATAGCCAGAATGCTGGATGAGCGAAGATTGTATAAAAGGGCTCTGTATGTAGGCCCTGAGAGGGTTGATATAAGCTGGTGTCAGAAGCAGGATCCAGAAAAACTCGAGGAAGAGATTGCTGAAATGGCAGGAGTGGATGTTGACAAGGTGATAGTTGATATACCACCTGTGGAGCGTGTGAGGGAGCTTGAGGCAAAAGTTATAACGTCTGAAGGAGTGAAAAAACTTGAAAATGTATCAGGGATTGTGAATCAGCTTAAAGCTTTCGAGATTGAAAACTGGAAGCTTGGAGTTTACTCTCCTAAGGAAATTGTTGAAGTGGTAGGGAAAGCTTCAATAAAATCTTTTAACGTAGAAAAAAGGAAAAAACAGTACAGGCTTGATGAAGTGATTATTTGAGGATTTTCAGCTAAAGGATATAGGAAATAAGCGAAATAACATAAAATAACATAAAATAGAAATACAATATACTTTAGTAAATATGCAAAGGATGGTGATAGCTTGGATCTGAGAAGAGCAATTCATACTTTGAGAGATAGCGTTCAGTATATCGATGATCCTGTATCTGAAACCGATCCAATGATACGAAAAAAGGGTCTTTCCACAACACCAGTAATATTCAACAGTGTAAATGGAAAAAAGATTGCAGCAAATTTCATTTCAACAAGAGATCTCCTTTGTCATTATCTTGGAATACAAAAAACTTCTCTTGCTAAACATCTTGCTGGAATTACTCCCGATCCGAAATATAAGATTATTCAGGATCTTCCAGATAAAATGATTTCCTCGAAAGCCAATCTGGATAAGCTCCCAATTCTGAAATATTTTGATGGAGATGGAGGACATTACATTACAGGAGGGGTGGTAATAGCGGAAGAGAATGGTATGATTAACATGAGCATCCACAGGATCATGAAGATTTCGAAAGAAGAGGGAGCTATCAGGTTAGTCCCTCCAAGACATCTGTATACTATGCATCAGAAAGCTCTAGAAAAAGGGGAACCTTTACCAATCACTGTGGCCATTGGGGTTCACCCTCTTGTGTTATTTGGGGTCTCTGTTCGTACTCCAACAGGAGGTGAGATGGCCTATATCAATGCAATAACGGGTGGGATTACCTATTATAAGAGTAACAATGGACTTCCAGTTCCCCCAGCAGAGATAATCCTTGAGGGATACATAACCGGAGAGACAGTGGATGAGGGGCCTTTTGTTGATATCACCGGTACGTACGATAAAGTCAGAAAAGAACCGGTCATCACTTTTACTGAGATGCATGTGAAAGAGGATTTCATATATTACTCTATATCTCCAGCTTCTCCAGAACATCAGGTGTTGATGGGTGTACCCTTTGAACCGGTGATCTATGGAGAGGTAGCAAAAGTATGTGAGGTCAGAAATGTTATAATGACTGAGGGTTCCAGGCATTACCTTCATGCTGTAGTGCAGATAAAAAAAAGGACTGAGGGGGATGGTAAAAATGCAATTCTTGCTGCATTTACTGGACATCCAAGCCTGAAACACGTCATTGTGGTAGATGATGACATCGATATTTTTGATATCAGAGATGTAGAATATGCCCTTGCTACAAGGTTCAGAGGAGATAGAGATCTCCTCCTCATCAATAATGTCCGCGGGTCTTCTCTAGATCCTACCATCAGTGAAGATGGAACGGTAACAAAACTGGGGCTGGATGCAACAGCTGAGTTATCCAATCTGAAGAAATTTAAAAGGGTTGTCTGATGTATCTCACGGCTGAAGAAGAGAAGATTCTGGATGGTGAACAAGGAGAGACCCTCCAGAAATCCATGGAAATTTTAGTAGCAATTGGAAAAATTTTCGATGCTGATCGGTTAATTCCAATAAAAAGTGCCCAGGTTTCAGGAGTTTCATATCAGAACATTGGAGATAGTGGGATTGAGTGGTTTGAAAATCTTAAAGGGAAAGTTAGAGTCCCGTCTTTGATAAATCCTGCTGGGATGGATCTAGATAAATGGAAAGAGATGGGAATAGAATCTGAATTTGCCAGAAAACAGCTGAAGATAATAAGTGTATTTCGCAGACTGGGTTTCAGAATTGAGTGTACATGCACTCCGTATTATATACTTACACCTGAAAAAGGTGACCATATAGCTTGGGCTGAGTCTTCTGCAGTGATTTATGCCAATGCTGTTATTGGTGCCATGACCAACAGAGAGGGTGGCCCCTCTGCTCTAGCAGCTGCAATGGTTGGAAAAACGCCTCGATTCGGTATGCATATAAAAGAAAAACGGGCCCCTCATATCAGAGTGGAGGTGAACAGAAAACTCAAAGATCATGAATTTCCAAAAGTTGGATACTGGATGGGGAAAGAGATTGAAAACAAAATTCCACTTATAAATTTTAAAGGAAAAGTGACAGACATCAATCTGAGAGATTTTGGGGCCGCTCTGGCCTCAACTGGTGGACAACCCATATTTCATGTTGAAGGAGTAACCCCTGAGTGGAAAGATTTCCATTTGCCTGAAGAGAGTATCTATGTAGAGGATTTTGATGTAGAGTCTGGTTGCAGTGAGGCAGATCTTGTTGCCATTGGATGTCCTCATTTATCTGGAAAAGAACTACGAAAAATCGCTCAAATGGTCTCGCAACCTCTAAAAAAAGATATGTGGATTTTCACTTCCCGGTTCATAAAAAATAAGAATATGGATGCTGTGGCGAAACTTGAGAAGATGGGGGCAAAGGTTTTTACCGACACATGTATGGTAGTCTCTCCAGCTACCAGAAATTATCGATGCATTATGGTTAATTCAGGAAAGGCTTTCTGTTATCTTCCAAAACTGGCCAGCACGGAAGTTATCTTTAAACCACTTAAAGAGTGCATACAGGAGGCTCTGGGGAATGAGGATTAGAGGAAGAGGAATTGTTCGGGGAATTGCGGAAGGAGAGGTCATTGTATCAGAATCCAATATCTCTTTTCTTGGAGACATTGACCCCATAACTGGAAAGATCAAAGATAAGGAAAACCTCCAGTATGGGAAAAGCATTACTGGAAAGATTTTTGTATTTCCTGAAGGAAGGGGTTCTACTGTTGGCTCTTATGTAATGTATCAGATGATGAAACTCAATACGGCTCCTGCCGGGATTATCAATATTAAGACAGAACCTATTATTGCAGTAGGTGCTGTAATATCAGATATTCCTTTGATGGACAGGTTGGAGAAGAATCCTCTCAAAATTTTGTCCGATGGAGATCATGTAAGGATGGATTGTTATGAAGGATGGCTGGAAATCTATTAACCTTGCAGAACTTGTGAGGGAGCTTGAACCCCTTATAGCAAGATATTTTCGAATTTACGATCTAAAAATTCAGCCTAATAACGTAAAATTTTATGTTTATCCTGTATTCGACGATCTGATCCTAAAACGGGGGGTTAATGAGATATGGAAGCTTGTCAACAGTAAAGGGGGCAGCCTCTCTATAAAGGAGGAATATGGAGAGCTTGTAATTGAGATATCCTTTGTAGAGCAGCGAGAGAAAGTATGGATAAATATACTCCTTGCTCTAGCGACTTTCCTTACCACTACTTTTATGGGTGCTTTTATGTTTGGGGTTAATCCAATTGAAAATCCCCTCAGTCTTGTTAAAGGGCTTCCTTTTTCTTTATCTCTGATGTTAGTACTGGGATCTCATGAACTTGGCCATTATATAGTGGCACGGAAACGAGGTATGAAAACTTCTCTTCCGTATTTCATACCTTTTCCGAGTTTTATAGGTACTTTAGGAGCAGTAATCCGGCATAAGGGCCCCATTCCGGATAGAAGAGCACTGTTCGATGTGGGGGCATCAGGACCTTTCATAGGTCTGGTAGTCTCCATCGTCATAACTGCTGTTGGCCTCTCTCTACCTGTTCCGGCATATCCGTCAGAAGGCGAGAAGCTGATGATCGGCCTTCCTCCCCTGTTTCTTCTGGTAGCAAAAATTTCTGTAGGGTCTATCCCTGAATACATGCATCCTGTCGCTTTCGCCGGGTGGATTGGGATGTTTGTAACCCTTCTCAATTTAATTCCTGTGGGACAGCTTGACGGGGGACATATGGTTCGAGCCATGCTTGGAAGAAAGGCTTCTCTGATTTCCCGAACTTTTCCATTTCTGCTTATCATTCTAGGAGTTGTTTCTGGGATGGTATATGGTGAGTCCTCCTCAATATGGATATTCTGGGGCATATTCACAATGCTTTTTTCACTTGCTGATCATCCTCCACCCCTCGATGACGAGATAGAGATTGATACAGGCAGGAAACTCTTCGGGATTGTGGTGTTCATACTTGGAATAATGAGCTTTACACCACTTCCATTGATGTATGTTCAGTAATGTTGGTAGATGAAGATAAATGAGGCGAAATAAACAACTGGAAAGGAGAATTACCCGAGAACGCATTGAAATCCTGCTCAAACAAGCTATGGAAAATATTCAGGATAATCCTGATAGGTCCAGGCGGTATGTATCTCTAGCAAAGAAGCTGGCATTAAAATATCGTATCAAAATTCCCAAACAATATAAAAAAAGGATATGTAAAAAATGCAATTCGTTCCTCGGAGCGGATAACTCTCTCACTAGGTTAAAAAACAAATGCGTTACTGTGATATGTCTTACCTGCGGCAATATTATTAGGATTCCATACTATGGGAGAAAAGATAGAAAATGAATATAATCAGGGAGATAAAATCTGAAAAATTTTTTCAAAATTTTTAACACAATGTTGCTGTTGTAATCGTCCTCTTAATAGTGTATATATTCTATGACCCCCTCTTTTCCGAATTTACGTTCAACTACGAGAAGAAATTTTGAAATTGTGAGAAAATTATGTCTCACGAGCTTATCTCTAAAGCTCACATCATCTCCGTCAAGCCATTCATGAATCTCTCTAACTCTTTGCCAGTTCTTTTTATGCTTAATTCAATGTGTTTTTCTAAAAGGCATGTTACCTCTCCTCGCTTTTGTTTTAAAGGTCAGGTTTTTCTCACTTTAAAATATATGGCACTAGTTAATAAAAAAATGCTGATAATTCCAAGAATAGGTCTCCATGGTTCGAAATAAGTGATTAAAGCTGTAGTTCCCAGCAACAATACCAGTATTTTGTTGCAGACTGGGCACCCAAAAGCTAGAAACCCTGTAATACCTCCAGAATATGTTGCTGTATCACATATTTTTGTCACACTTTTTTTGTAGAAATGAATAGCAATGTAACTGCCCAGTAGGACAGAGTTCATGATCAGAAAAAAATAGTCAAAAGGAGTTTTCGGAATCATCCTCACAAACCATGGATTTGGAATTAGATCTGTTACAATACCTAACAGAACAAATATGCTGGCACCTAAACCTATGCCCGTAATCCAGTAGTGTATTTTCCCATCCATGGTACCTATCTCTAATTATTTGAGGTTTTTTCAATATTTATAAGAGTAATTAGTTATGTCCAACCGTCTCATATCTGAGTTCCTGTAAATATATGACTGAAAGGTGAAATACACAAAAATCAGACCATCCCTTTATTCTTCTATCTCAATAGAAAACAGTTTGTCAGTATTCAATCCATACTCTATTTCGGCCATTTTCAAGATCATCCAGGGTATTACACAGGTAGAGTGCCTGAGAAACCTAGAAGCTTCTTGATAGACTGGATTCTCGATGAATTTAGCTAAAATGTCTTCCACAGTAAGCCTATCAAGTTCATTTCCAAGCTTTTCCACAGCCGGGCATTCAGATTGTATGGTAACACTAACAATCTTATCATCTTTCTCAACAGTGATAGTAGTGATATAGCCACAGGGCATATCTCTTACAGTAGATTTCATATTGATGAACTCTCCAGTAAAAAAATAAAAAGATGGTTGGGTATTGAAAGGTTATTCAATATTGTAAAGCATTGCTTTACAGTTTGTCAACGTATGTCGACAATATTTTCGAATCTCGATTTCAACCCCTCAAGAACTTTAGGAAGAGTTGTGTATTCCATATCCTCCATAGGCAATCGATGAGGCTCGAAAGGACCATGTCTTCGCATGTATTCTGCTATTTCACTGGCCTTAGCTCTGACTTGGTCGAAAGCCGGATCATCGAATAGATCTACAGGTCCTACGAGTTTTCCATAAGCGATCTGGAATCCAGCTGCAATAACTCTGGGAGGACCATCGAATCTCGTACACTGAGAATATTTGAAGGGAACGGGCATTAAAGGCCCGTTATGGCTACCTCTCATCCATCCGCTCACCAGGTGTGGGAACGCAAAAGGTTCCAGGACCTCTCCCAAAGCAGGAAGTCCAGATTGGGCTCTGACAAGGGCTACCGGATCATCTTTTCCCACATATTCGCCTGCGATCTGATAAAGTTTTTCAGTGCTAACAACTGCTACAGGCTCATCTGGTGGGAGTTTTCCACCATCTTTCGGAAAAACGCGTTTTATCACAAATCTACTTTTAGCACCAATCAACGCAAGTAGAGAATATGTCTCTTCAGGAGTTTTCATAAATACTCTTTTGTTCTCTAGAATGTCCCAGATTTCAAACACAAATCCAGCATGGAGAGATGGATCTATAATAAGGCCTGCAGTGTTGAATGGATCGGCAAACATACGAAAAATGGGAAGGTTAAAAGCTCCTGGCTCAGTTTTGTCCATCATGAAAGCTACCAGAGGTTCTGCTCCTCTTTCAGTAAACTCCATTTCAGCCACTCCTGGTCCCATACCTCTGATATTCCCTGAAAAGGCATCTGAAAGAAGATCCTGCCCCGCTCCATAGAGTTTAAGGTCTTTAGCAATTTCAGTTGCTTTTTCAAAGACATTCCATGCGATTTCATGAATCTCCTTACTGTCCATCCCTTTATGGTGAGATATAAGAAGCTCAAGATCATCTCCTGCATTAAACACCTTAAAATCGATTATGTCTCCGTTGTTCTCATATTCCTTGAGCTCACTTCTGGCCTTTTCAAGGAGATCTTCATGTACTCTGACATGGCCGGGATAACTCCCTACATCGGCTTTGATTAGGCTCACAGTAATCTTCCCACTCATGGAAAGTGATGAGATTTCAAAGCATTTAAGTTCTTCTACTTTGTACTTAAGCAATAGATGTCTGAAACAGGTTCACGATATTATGGACGTGATATGATATTTGATAGGAAATCCAACACATTAATTGTAAAAAGCCATGCCGTAATCGAATCTGGAATTAAGGTTAATTCAGGGGTAATTCTAGGTAGAAATGTGAATATATGGGGAGGGATAATAACATCGGGAGATATAATTTCTGGCAGGGGATGCAATTTTAGAGGGGATATTGAAGGAAGGAATGTTATTATCGGGGCTCACTCTATCCTGAGAAATATAATTGCCAGTGAAGACGTAAAATTGTTGGATTACTGCAGGGCTGGAAAGCTTAAAGCTGGGAAAGATGTGTATCTTCGCCGTGGAGTTTTTGTAGAGGGAGTTGAGGCAGAAGGAAACATAATAGTTGATGGAAATGTGAGAATCGGAGAGTATAGGGCTGGAAAGAAAGTAATTGCTATTCGGACATAAGCAGAAATTGCAGTTACGTCACATTTTCATTTGAAACCTGACAGTCTGAGTGCGTTGAGGATTACAGCAAGGCTCAGACCCATATCTCCAATGGCCACAGCCATCCACAGGGTTATCCATCCTCCGATTGCAAGGACTGCAAAGGATCCTTTAATCAATATAGATGCAGAGATGTTGGTTTTCACGACATCCATAGTCTTATTGCCTAGTTTGACTAGATATGGGATTTTTGAAAGATCATCGTGTAGGAGTGACACATCCGCAGTCTCTATAGCCACATCACTCCCCATGGCCCCCATGGCTATCCCCACATCAGCCTCAGCTAGGGCAACTGCATCATTAATTCCGTCACCCGCCATGGCCACTCCTCTGTATTTTTGCTTGAGCTCCTGTATAATTTTAGATTTATCCTCCGGGAACAGTTCATAATAAATCTCATCGATTTCGATGGCTTCTCCCACCTTTTCTGCCACTTGTTTGTTATCACCTGTAAGCATGATGGTTTTAATGCCCATTTCTCTCAATGAGGCTATAACATGAGCGGCATCCTCTCTCGTCTTGTCCCGTATGAGTATCGCCCCCAATACTCTGTCTTTTGTTCCTATTACAATACTGAAACCATTGGAATCTTCATAAAGATCCTCAGGAATGGATTCCATCAGATCTGGCCTACCAATCCTGTATTCGATTCCTTCTATGACTCCAACCACTCCACTACCTGCTATTGCTCTGAAATCATCTACTTTTTTGAGAGTTATCCCCTCTAATTCCGCTTTTTTGACAATGGCTCTTGCAATGGGGTGTTCTGATAGCGCCTCCAGAGAAGCCGCGATAGAGAGAACTTCACTGGCGTCAATTTCATCCAGAGTAACTATTTTTGACACTTCAAGTTTCCCTTCTGTAAGAGTTCCAGTTTTATCGAGGGCAAAAGCCTCGATTTTATCCAATCTTTCGATTACATTGCTCCCTTTAATGAGGACTCCATTTTTTGCGGCTCCAGTAATGGCAGAAACCATGGATACCGGAGTGGAGATTGCAAGGGCACATGGACAGGAAACCACCAGCAGGACCAGAGCCCTATAGATCCATACTTCAAGGGGTTCTCCGAAAATGAAAGTCGGGATTATTGCAGTGAGTATAGCTAGAAAGATCACTGCTGGAGTATAGTAATGGGCAAATTTGTCTATGAATTTCTCTGTTTGAGACTTTCTTTTTTGGGCGTTTTCAACAAGTTTTGTTATTCTTGCAAGTAAACTGTCTTTCGACTCTTTTTCAACCCGTATTTCGAAGTATCCGTCAAGATTGATGGTTCCAGCATAGACATAATCGTTTTCTCTTTTTCTAACAGGTACACTCTCTCCTGTTAGGTGAGATTCATCTACGTGGCTCTCTCCTTTAATCACAACTCCATCCAGAGGTATTTTCTCTCCCGGTCTGATGACCACGATCTCTCCTACCCTAACATCGTGGACATGCACCCTTGTCTCTTTGCCTTTTCTCAAAACAGATGCAATCGAAGGAGCTGTTTTAAGCAACTCCCGGATAGAATACTTGGATTTTCGTCCAGCATATTCCTCAAGGTACTCGGCTATACTGAACAGAAGGATAACAGCAGCCCCCTCTTCTCCATGACCAATAAGAAATGCACCCAGAGCTGCTATAGTTATTAAAAAATTTATGGAGATCTTTTTTTTGAAAAGATTCCCAACTCCGTTTATTATGAGCTCTTTTCCCGATAGAATGACTACTGAAAGGAAAAATACCTGAAAAAGTAGTGTATATTGTGTAAAGGCCTCGAACAGTAATCCTGCCAGTAAAAGAGGGATAGACAGAAGTATTCTTTTCATTTTACTGGTGTTCCAGAATTCCAGATCTATCTCTTCATCTTCATCTAGGCTCTCATCAAATGCACAGGTTTCACATTCTACCATTTGTGTCACCTCTCTTCCTGCACATGTTCGATGCAACTGGAAATTAGATCAGTGATATGATGGTCATCTAAAGAATACAGAACCATCTTACCCTCTTTTTTATGTTTGACCAATCTCAGATTCCGTAAGATTCTGAGATGATGAGATACAGCTGAGACACTCATGTTGATCAGTTTGGCGAGATCACATACACATAATTCTTCAATTGACAAAGAATACATGATTTTCATCCTCGTTGGGTCTCCGAGAGCTTTAAAAATCTCAGAAACATCACTAACGTCCTCCTCTTCTATCATTTTTTCTTCTACTCGTCTCACTCTATCTTCATGAATATATTCGACCTCACATTTCACATTATTTGAATGATTGTTCAAATATTTAAATTTTTTGATTTAGACTGCTCTGGAAGTAACCTTTCATAAAACTGAGGAGGTATGGACTTTAATTGTTCATCTCTCTAATTTAATTCATCCATCCTTATACACTGTTCAAAAAAAATTCTTGGTAAATCCACCTACAAGCAATATGAAAGATAAATGATGACAATAATATATGTTTAAATGGTTTCAAAAAATTTAAATAGTATGTATCTCGAAATGAGATGAAAAGATTTTGTAGTGATGGATATGTGTGGGATAGCAGCAGTGCTGTTTAAAGACAAGAGTCGCGTGGGAGAGGTCCTCATCGACATGATGAGGCGTTTCCAGCATAGAGGGACAGACTCTTCTGGAGTTGCGATTTACGGTGGACTGGAGCTGTCACCTGATGAATTTCTGATGAAAATAGAAGTCATAGATGAAGATGTGGTCAACCGGAAAAAAACGAGAGAATATGTGGAAAGGGTGATAATGGAGCGCTGTGATCTTGATGCTTTTGGGATTGTTAACACAGGGAGTAATTTTACAGTATATGATGCCAAGGTCTCCAAGATGGATTTTCAGAGGTTGAGGACTCTTGTAAAGGAGCTAAATTCAATCGAGCGGGTAACTGTTCTAAGCGCAGGGAAGTTTGAGCTGGTTAAGGATATTGGACCTGTAGAAGACCTGGAAAAGAATTACAATATATCTACTAAAGTCGGTACTCACGCTATAGGCCATACCAGATATTCTACTGAAAGTGCAGTGGACAGATATCGTGCTCATCCTTTTCAGAGTTTTGTAATTCCAGATATCACCGTAGTTCATAATGGACAAATAACGAATTACTGGAAAATCAGAGCTCTACTGGAGGAAAAAGGACACATATTCACTACAGACAATGATACTGAATGTATAGTTCATTATATTGCGGATAAATTGAAGGAGGGATATTCCCTTCAAGAAGCTCTTGAGGAGAGTGTGCGTGATCTTGATGGTCCTTTCGCATATGTCATTGCAACTCAGAATGAAATTGGAGTTGCAAAAGATAAGCTTGGTCTGAGGCCTGCCCTTGTAGGTACAGACACCGATATGTCTGCCATTGCCTCTGAAGAGGTCTCTCTTGAAATATTTGATCTGAGTATTGAATATCTGTATCCTGGAGAAGTGGTAACTTTTGGAAGGTGAGGGATGTGATTACCATAGATGCCACCAGTAAAACATCCAGAGAGATAAATAAAGAGTTAAGGGGACTTAATGATGGAGGAAAGGTTCTTATTAAAAATCCTGGAGCAAAACACTTCATAGGGGCCGGAATAACCCGGGAACTTGAGATTTTTATTCATGGGAATGTAGGCTATTTTGTCGCCACTATGAATCACGGTGCTAGCTTTGTCGTGGAAGGTGATGCAGGGTGGTTTGCTGGAGATAACATGACCAGGGGATATTTGGAGATTAAAGGAGATGTAGGTGATGGATGTGGGCAGGGGATTTATGGAGGCACTATAATTGTAAGGGGGGATGCAGGAGCCAGAACTGGAGAGATTATGAAGAATGGGACTATAATTATTGGAGGCGATTCCAATTTCATGACTGGTCTTTACATGATGGGTGGAGAAATGATCATCTTGGGTGATATAGCCTCCATGGCGGGGGAATCAATAGTCAGAGGGACTATTTATGTGAAAGGAGATGTAGAAAGTCTAGGAAAAAATGCAAGAATCGCTGAGATAACTGAAGGAGATGAAGAATTTCTTAAAGACATACTGAAGAGATATGATTTTCCAGCTTTTACAGGCAATTTCAGAAAAATCGTTCCCATAAAAAAGAGATTTTTTTATGGCCACCCCACGGAGGAAGGATAAAATGTTTGATGTTATCATTGATAGAGGGGTTTGCACAACCTGTCTGGCATGTGTGAAATACTGCCCAACCGGAACTCTTGACGAAAAAAAGGGCCTTCCAGTGGTTAAAAAACCTCTCGATTGCGTAGGTTGTATGAACTGTGTTGACGTGTGTCCCGTTAAGTCCATCCAGATAGTATCTATCAACGATACGGGTTCCAGAGGATTATGGAGTAGATTAAAGATTAGTGAAATACAGCAAAAAGCTCAGACCGGAACATACATCGTTCGGGGTTGTGGTGCAACAAGAAAAGTACCTCATTTTGACGATCTTGTGATTCTCCCTGCTCAAACTTCGAGACCACCCATAGACAAATATAGAGAGCCATGCAACACCCAAGTTATACTGGGCACAAGATTTGCAGAGGAACCTCTTGTTCTTGATACTCCCATTATGGCTGGAGCGATGAGTTTTGGAGCCATATCTCTTGAGGCAAAGGTAGCAGTGGCTATCGGGACAGCTATGAATGGTACTGCAACCAATACAGGGGAAGGAGGTATGCATCCAGAGGAGAGAAGGAATGCTAAATACCTTGTTGCCCAGTATGCTTCCGGCAGGTTTGGAGTGTCAACCTTCTATTTGAATGCTGCTGATGCTGTAGAAATTAAAATAGGACAGGGAGCAAAAGCTGGTATGGGAGGACATTTGTTAGGAGAAAAGGTGACAGAAGATATAGCCAAGATAAGAGGAATTCCTGTAGGTACAGATGCTCTTTCACCGGCAAGGCATATGGATATAATCGGACCTGAAGATTTGAGAATGAAAATAGAACAGCTCAGAGAGATTACAGACTGGAGAGTACCAATTGCAGTAAAATACTCAAGTGGAAGAGTATCTGATGATGTGAAAATCGCAGCCAAGGCAGGAGCAGATATAATTGTGGTAGATGGTCTCCAGGGTGGGACTGGCGCAACTCCAGATGTAGTAGCTGAACATGCTGGAATTCCCACGCTAGCAGCAATAGTTCAGGCAGATAGGGCTCTTAAAGATCTTGGATTGAGGAGTAAAATAAGCCTGGTGGCGGCTGGAGCCATTGCAACCGGGGCTGATGTGGCTAAAGCTCTGGCTCTGGGAGCTGATGCCGTACAGATGGCAACTCCTTTACTGGTTGCTATGGGGTGTACCGTGTGCAGGCAGTGTCATAGTGGTAGATGTCCCAAAGGCATTGCAACTCAGGATCCAGATCTTAGACGAAGACTCAATCCAGAAAAAGCTGGAGTCAAGGTGGGTAATTTCATCAAAGCTCTGACTGAAGAGCTTAAAATTCTGACCCAGCAAGCAGGGAAAACTGATGTGACCAATCTGGAGAAAGAGGATTTAAGAGCCTTGAGTCTTGAGGCTTCAGCCATTACCGGAGTTAAGCTAGTAGGTCTGGATAAACCAATTGTAATGTAACATATGCTCTTTTTTCGTTACGTCTCTCTTTTTCCCTCTCAATTCTCGAGATGTAAGATCAGAATTACAAGAATTTACCACCGTAGATTGGTCGATTATAAGTTATTCCCACATTATGGTGGCTTTATCTGATCCCCATTTAAAGCTGGGAAAATTTTCCCGATAACCCTTTTTTGCACATCGTTTTTCCAGTCCATAAGCGATTAGAGGAAGAGCTATTGTGGCATCCACAAACACTTGGACGGATTTACCATGGGGAGTAATTTTACCCCAAGAAATGGCTTCTTCAAAAGTTGCTCCACTCAACCCTCCATGATGAGGAGAATCAGTGGTAAACTGGATGGCATATGTGTGTCCTTCTGATCCACCCCAATGGGCTGTGATGACTCTGGTCTGTTGTATATAATTTTTAGGAACTCCACCCCCTAGAAAGATCACTCCAGTTTTATCGCTCTGATGTACGAGAGTTCCCAGTTCATAAGTGTCTTTGATGGTATCAATTGAAACATGAACTCCATTTTTGAAAGCATGAGTAAGTCCAATCCCAATGGAGCTATCGCTTATAGCAGGGCAATAAATAGGTATCTTCATTTCCTGTGCTTTGAGAACAAAGGAATCTTTCACCCCTCTGTCGCCAGTACTTTCTCTGATTTTATTAGCCAAAAACCACAAGTACTCTCGTGTTCCCATGGTCTCTCCTTTAAGGTATTTTGCAGTGTCAGCAATAAACTTATCCACTTCAATGAATTCCTCCTCTTTTGCATAAATGTCATAGATTCTATCGATGCCGTGTTTGAGGAGGATTGCATCATCAATATATGGAGAACCCAGATAATGGTGTTTTCCAAAAGCTTCGACAATATCGTGGAATATATTTGCTCCAGTGGTGACTATACAGTCTATGAACCTTTTTTCGATGAGGTATACGATTACTTTTCTCATCCCAGCAGGAATCAGTGCTCCTGAAAGACCCATCATTATAAATATCCTGTCTTCCCTGATCATCTGCTCCCATATCTCAAAAGCTTTTCCAAGACTTCTTCCTTGAAATCCAGTAAATCTGAGATTAAGTAAGAAGTCATCAAAATCGAGATCTTTTTTAATCTCAATTGGTCTTGTAGGATGTTTGAAAAACTCCATTGTATCCCTCATAGAATGAACACAGCAGCCGCAACAACAGTGGTCCATTTTTTCGAAGTTACTGTAGCATAAGCAGTTACATTTGATGATTTTACAATCCTGTCATCCATTTTCCAGATCTCTTTCGTCTCATCCCACTCTACATCGTTAGGGATACCAAAAGTGGTACCCAGCATATAGGCCGCCATATCTTCAGCATACTCTCCAGCCTCTTCCTTTGAGAGACCAAAACCATGGTATTCAGATAGGTATCCATATATATTTGGGTCTTTGGGAAGAGCAAGACCTATTGAAGCGGTGATTTTCCTACCAGGTTCATTGGATGAGTTTTTTGAAAGTACGCAAAAAACTATCTGGCCAGGCTCAAGATACTGAAGACCCTCATCCCTTTCAATAATTTCACAATTAGGAGGAAGAATAGAGCTAACCGTAACAAGATTGTATTTCTCAATTTTAGCATTTCTAAGAGCTAGTTCAAATGATGCGAGCTGTTCTTTATGAGTTCCAACTCCTGTGGTGAAAAACACTTTCTTAGGTACGAAGATATTACCGTGCATCGTTGCAGGTAAGGTCAATCTCGATATAAATTTTTCCATAGTCTCATTAATTTGTCACTGACTATCTACTCTTTTAACTCTCTGTATGGAGCTTAAAATGCAATATTATGTGTAATTTACAGGATGTGTTTAAGAGAATTTAAGACTATCTTTTGGTTTCTTGCGTAAAATTAAACGACTAAAACCTAGGTCTCATGACTTGTTATTAGAATACGAAATTGCGGAGATAGTTGTATAGATAGGTCGTCAGGAAGTAGAAAGAAAGGTGAATGAATGTGGAATACCTCAATTGACTAAAACACCGGTATGTTTATATATAATATATCGTATTATGATATATCGAGTTTAATATGAGGGAACTGATGCGTATGAGATGTAACACATGTGGTATGAAAATCAAAGACGAAGAAATTATCGAGGGAATAGATGGTAGACTGTACTATTTCTGCTGTGATGGTTGTCGGGATCTCTCCATATGCAAAAGAGTGAAAATTGGAGAAAAACTGAAAAAGAGAGTTAGTCTGATATATGGTAGGACACGAGTTAAAATTCAAGACTAAAGTGGAGGTTAGAGATATGTATGGCTATGGAAAACATGTTGATATGGATTTTAAAAGTGCAGTAAAAAAGACTATAGAAGAGCTTCAAAAAGAAGGCTTTGGGGTTCTGACTGAAATTGATGTAAAAGCCACTTTGAAAGCAAAACTAGGAGTTGATTATGAGGATTATCTGATCCTTGGAGCATGCAATCCACCCTTTGCTCATAAAGCCCTTAACGCGGAGAAAGAGGTGGGATTGCTCCTTCCATGTAATGTAATTGTATATAGGGATGGAGATAAAACCCACGTCTCAGCAATTCTGCCAACACAAGCTATGAGTATGGTAGAAAATGAAAGTTTGAAGAGAGTCGCAGAGGAAGTGGAAGATAAGCTTAAGAAAGTAATCGATTCTATTTGAAATTGAACTTTTCTTATAGGGGTATGAAGCTGGATAAAGAGGAGAGGTAATTGATGGATAAAGTAAAGTCTGATGTACAGGATGTAGCAGTTGAGGAGCAACAGCATGAGAATATAGATGTGCAGACCAGCCCAGAAGGAGGGAGGGGGAGCTGCGGTTCTCATTCCAGACATAGTGGCTGTGGAATGCATGGTGGATGGATGAGGTGGGTGTGGATTGGTATCTTGGGATATTTTATCGTTTCCTATTTCCTGAGATGATGGTATACGAAAAATTTCCTGTCATCTGTTTCTTTTAACTTCTTTCTATAGTAATTTGAGTTCAGATTTTAATGGAGTCATCTAAACGTGTTGAATAGTTTTTCTAGCTAGGATCTATAGACGATATATTTATATACGATATATCAAATACAGATATGGTATGAGTAGGAAGGGGGTATGATGAACCGTACATTATCGAAGAACAATGTGATGTGGAAGAAGAATCTTAAAAAAGCACCATTTTTGTTAATAATGCTTATATTTGCAGGCTCTTCTCTCGTCTCAGGTGAAGATGTCATCTCTGCTAAATACTCCATATATCCGGAGATTATAACTCCCGGTAGTGTTGGGTATATTGAACTGACTTTTACCAATTCTGGAAGTGAGGTGGTAGAGGATCTTTCCATATTCTTTATTAAACTAGAAAAAGGGATCGTAATTCAGGACTCTTCGGAGACTTATAGTCTGGGCAGTCTTTATCCTGGAAAAACCAAGTCCATCGTTCTCAAATTCAGTATTCCAGAGACTACTTTACCAGGCTATTATGTAGTGGAGCTTTCAGTAAAAGGCTCATATCTGGGTTATAGTAGCAGTTACCGGTATGATATCCCCATACAGGTTCAACGAGAAAATTTTTTGAAACTGAAATTGATCCCCGAGGTCGTTGAGGCTGAGAGGATCTCTACTGTATCTCTTTTTGTTGAGAATACAGGTAAGGACGATCTTAGAGAGATATATATTGAGTGGGATAGTAAGAATGTAGTACCAATCGGAGAGTCTGCTAAATTCTATCTATCGTCTTTGAAACCCGGAGAACAGAAGGAACTGAAACTGGATATTAAGGCAGAGAGAAATGTAAAAACTGCTCTTTTAAATTTTTCTGTGAAATATATGGATTCAACAGGTAACCCAGAAAGCGACTTCTATCAAATTGGATTGGGTGTGAAGAGTGGAAAAGAAGATTATCTAAAAATATCTCAAACTCCAGCCTTACTGAATATTGGAACAGAAGGATCTATATCTATAGAGATCTTCAATGAAGGAGATGAAGGCTTAGAGGACATTTTACTTGTGTGGAGTGGGAACGGTATTATTCCTGTTTCCTCGAATATAAAGTATGTAGGATCTCTTGGTCCAGGAGAAAGAAAATCTGTACTTATGGATGTGTTTATTGACGAAAACATAGAACCAGGTTATTATCCCATCACAATTAGGGCGGTTTATGAAGACTCGTCAGGCACTGTCCATAGGTCAAACCATACTATTGGTGTAAAAATTCAGGGAACTGTTGATCTGGTTGTAACTATTTTCAGAGCTGAGGCAGATAAGCTTTTTATTTCTATAGCCAATACTGGTAATGCAGCAGCAAAGAACCTTGTGGTTTATGCAAGATCTCCATATGGAAACACGGAGACTTTCTTAGGAGATATGAAGCCCGGAGATGAAGAGATAATCGAGTTGGATCAGCAAGGGATGGACACATCTAAACCACATACGATAAATCTGAAGATGATATTCAGGGATGTGTTTGGTGAGAAAATAACTGTTGATAAGGAAATAACCGTTTCTGTTCATGAGCAAAGCTTTTCCGTTGTGTGGGTGGGAGTAGGAACAGCAATACTTCTCTTGCTGACAGCTGTTCTCTTTTGGAGGAAAAGATAAATATGGTTTCAATAGCCAGAAAAAATCTCTTTCATGACAGAGGAAGGCTGATAATAAGTGTAGGTGGTGTGGCTTTCGCTACTATGCTCATCTTAACTTTAACTGGAGTGTATTATGGTGTTATAGAGATGTCCACTGGATATCTGAGAGAGACTAATGCAGATCTGTGGGTGGGGCAAGAAGGTATCCACGATACCTGGCATACATATTCTCTTCTTCCACGAGGACTTGAAGACGAGATATTGAGTGTAGGGGGTGTTAAAGAGGTTTATGGATTTGTGGGGCGAGCTGTAAGGGCCGAGATCTCTCAGATATCTGATGAAGAGAAGACTGTTTTTGTGGTAGGGTTCGATACTAGCAGTGGAGTTGGTGGTCCTTGGAAAATAATTAAGGGTAAAAAGATTCCGAGATCAGGTCAAGTTATAGTGGATCGGGTGTTCTCTGTCAGGAATGGTATAGAGATCGGAGATAGGCTAACAGTTGGGGGGAAAGAACTTACCGTGGTTGGGATCTCTGATGGCACTTTTCTACTCGTGTATTCTTATATTTTTGTTACAGAAGAGGATGCTATGGAGATTTTTGGGGCGAAGGGTTTCCTGAACTATTATATGGTGGAAGTGGAAGACCCTATTTTTTCAAAAAAAATTGCCAAAAATATCGAAGATAGGCTAGAGAAAACAGGAATAAAAGTGGATGTCCTGACAAGAGAGGAGTTTATAGACAACCATAAAGAAGTCATTAACGATAGTTTCAATTCGATACTTCTTCCTCTAGTATTTATTGGATTTTTTATAGGAGTGACTGTCATCGGGTTAACTCTCTACACGGCAACTTTGGAAAAGATACGTGAATATGCCATCCTCAAGGCCATAGGGGCAAGAGGTACTTTCATGGTGAAAATTGTATTTGAGCAGTCATTCATCATAGGACTCCTTGGATTTGGGGTAGGTCTTGGATTATCCATTTTTGCATCAGGATGGATTCCAAACATAGCTCCAGAATTTGCAGTAGTGATCAACTTGAATACAATAATGCTGACTTTTCTTTCTTTGCTTGGAATGAGTGCAGTCGCATCGTTAATACCCATAAGAAAACTGGAAAAAGTCGATCCAGCAACAGTGTTTCAGGCGTAATGGTGTTGATATGTTGTTGAGAGTTGAAAACCTTACAAAGATATACGGAACTGGAAGGACTGCGGTAAAAGCGGTTGATAATGTCTCTTTTAACCTTTCCAGAGGTGAGCTAATTCTCTTAATGGGTCCATCAGGATCGGGAAAAACTACTCTTCTCACACTGGTAAGTGGTTTATTAAGGCCTACATCTGGCACTATATATATTGATTCGATAAGTATATCTAACTTAACTCAGAAAGAGCTTGCAAAAATTCGAATGAATAAAATAGGGTTCATATTTCAGCATTTTAATCTACTCTCCTCTTTAACAGCCCTAGAGAATGTGATGGTGCCTTTTGTTATACAAGGTATCAAGGTGAGTGATGCCAGAAGAAGAGCTAAGGCCCTTCTGGTAGAATTTGGTCTTGAAGACAGATTGGATCACAAACCGAAGGATCTTTCGGGGGGTGAACAGCAGAGGGTGGCTGTTGCCAGGGCCATGGTTACCAATCCAGATATCATCATAGCAGATGAGCCTACTGCAAACTTGGATTCGAAAAAAGGAAAGGATGTTATGGAGCTTATCTACAAAAAGGTAAAGGAGGGAAGGGGGGCGCTCATTGCGAGTCATGATCCAAGGATCTTGGATTTTGCAGACGGTATACTCTACATGGAAGATGGAAAATTGAGGGAGGATAATAGAACATAGTAAATAGTAGATCTTAAGCCTTTTTGGGAAATGAGGTTATATCAACTTTTATGTAGAGATTGGTTGCCAGTCTTTTTATGTTTTTCACGTGGTGTTAGATCTCTCTTGTCTCTCACCATAGAGACATTTATCATAATTGATTCTGTCTTATTCTCCGGTATTTTTTCAATATAGGCTCTTCTTAGGCGTTAAACTTATATATTATATCAAAATACGATATATTGATAGTCATGAGAGAAGTAACACTGAAAATTACTGGAATGAGTTGTGCAACATGTGCACAAACAATAACCAAAGTATTAATGAAACTCGATGGAGTTGAGAAAGTCGAGGTAAATTTAGCAAGTGAAAAAGCGGTTATTCATTATAATCCTGATAAAATTGACCTTGAGACAATCATCCAAGAGATTGAAAAAGTTGGATATGGGGTCATCAGAGACACCAGAGAAGTTGTGTTTAATATTACTGGTATGACCTGTGCCACATGTGTACAGACCATTGAAAAAGTCACTAAGAAGATTCCGGGTGTGCTTGAAGCGACAGTAAATCTGAATGCTGAAAGAGGAAGGTTTGTGTATGATCCCACTCTTGTCACTTCTGAGGAGATTCGACAGGCTATTGAGAACATTGGATATACGGTTACAGGAATAGAAGAGGAAGAAGGAACTGATACAGAAAGAGAAGCACGAGAGAAGCATATAGCCGTAATGAAGAAAAGATTGATAGTGGCAGCAGTAATTGGTGCTGTGGTCACTCTTCTCACTTATGGAGAATATATTGGTCTTCCTGTTGATGATCCAACTCTGCTTCCGTGGGTATTGTGGGCAGAGTTCTTCTTAGCCACTCCTGTAATGTATTATTCCGGGAAAGGTATGTTTGCAGCTGCTTACAGAGCTTTGACACACAAAACTCTGAGTATGGATGTAATGTATTCTATGGGTGTTGGGTCTGCCTATGTAGCCAGTGTTTTTGCAACAATAGGCTTACTACCATCGGATTTCGTGTTCTATGAAACTGCCGTACTGTTAATGGCGTTCCTTTTACTCGGAAGATTGCTTGAGGCAATTGCGAAAGGAAGGACTTCAGAGGCAATAAAGAAGCTCATGGGGTTACAGGCCAAGACAGCTGTTGTGATACGAGATGGACAGGAAGTTGAGATACCCATCAAAGATGTTAAAGTTGGGGACATTGTGGTGATAAAGCCTGGAGAGAAAGTTCCTGTAGATGGAGTTGTTGTTGATGGGGAGAGTTATGTCGACGAGTCTATGATTACCGGAGAGCCCATACCCAACCTAAAAAAGAAAGGTGACGAGGTTATAGGAGCTACAATAAACAAGAATAGCGTGCTGAAAATTGAAGCAAAAAAAGTTGGGAAAGACACCCTTTTAGCTCAGATAATAAAGCTGGTGGAAGAAGCTCAGAGTTCGAGACCACCAATTCAGAGGCTGGCTGATAGAATAATCACATATTTCATACCTACCGTGTTAGTGATTGCAACAGTATCATTTACATATTGGTATTTCATAGCAGATATGCCCTCAGTGTTTGCTTTCGTAACTTTGGTTTCTGTGCTTGTTATTGCATGTCCATGTGCTTTTGGGCTTGCTACCCCAACAGCTCTTACAGTGGGAATGGGAAAAGGAGCAGAATCCGGGATTCTCATTAAAAATGGAGAAGCACTGGAGCTTGCAAGAAATGTGACAATTGTCATCTTTGATAAAACTGGAACTTTGACCATAGGGAAGCCAGAAGTAACGGATGTAGTTACCTTTAGTAAAGATGAGGATGAAGTGCTAAAAATAGTTGCCTCAGCGGAGAAGGGTTCAGAACATCCGTTGGCGGATGCTGTTGTGAGGAAGGCAAAGGAAAAAGCACTAGATATTGTGGATCCAGAAGAGTTTGAGGCAATCACAGGAAAAGGAGTAAAAGCAAAGTTAAATGGTTCAACGATTTTGATTGGGAATAGAAAATTAATGGAAGAAAACGGATATAAAATTGAAGACCATATGGAACAGGAAATACAGAGACTTGAAAAAGGGGCGAAGACTGCCATAATCGTTGCTGTTGATGGAACGATTGTGGGAGTTATAGGAATTGCGGATATGGTGAAAGATACCGCAATTGAGACCATCAACCATCTTCATAAAATGGGAAGGAAAGTTGCCATGATTACCGGAGATAACAGGAGAACGGCGGAAGCCATTGCCAGACAGCTTAAGATAGACAGGGTTATGGCTGAAGTTCTGCCACAGGATAAGGCAAATGAGGTGAAAAGACTTCAGGATGAAGGTGAAATAGTGGCTTTTGTGGGAGATGGGATTAATGATGCTCCAGCCCTTGCTCAGGCAGAAGTCGGCATAGCAATTGGAAGTGGAACAGACATTGCCATTGAATCTGGAGAAATAGTCCTGATAAAAGATGATCTGAGAGATGTGGTTGCTGGTATTCAGCTAAGTGCTAAAACACTGGGTAAAATAAAGCAGAATTTATTCTGGGCGATGATTTACAATACAATCCTGATTCCTGTTGCCGCTGGAGTGTTATACCCATTCACTGGAATCACTTTCCAGCCTGAATGGGCCGGAGCCGCTATGGCCATCAGCTCAGTCTCAGTGGTTACCAACTCGTTGCTTCTGAAGAGATATCATCCTGAGATAAAGAAGAAAGTTGTTTCTAAAGAGGTTACTCCTGGAGTGGCTCCTACTCCGACATGAGAATGTGTTGTAAATCAAAGATTTACAATCTGTCAATGACAATAGAGTGGAGAAAATGAAGGTTCGTTTCAGACTCTTGGACGAAGATCGGGTGATTGAAAAAAATGGCTATGAGGCAGTAATTTTTGCTCGATCAATTCGAGAAAATGGTGGAACTTTGCTGGTGGATGGAAAAGCAATTGATCCAGAGCATGTAACACAGTATGAGTTGGTAGAAGTGATAAGAAGTTTCTGTGGAGGGTGAGTTTCTGAACATCCAGTTTATTGATAGAGAACGAGTGGATAAGGTCATCCAAGACGACAATCTCGTAGTGGTGTGGTTCTCTGTGCCGAACTGTCCACCATGTAAAATGATTGAGCCGTTTATGGAAGAAGCTTCAGAGATTTTTGAAAGAGTGCGGTTTTACAGGCTAGATGTGGAAAAATTTCCGGATGCGGCAGATAACTTTGAAGTAACGAACGTCCCAACCCTTGTGTTTTTTAAGAAAGGCAAGGAAATAAGGAGGTTAGATGCAATAACTGGGAAAAAAGAGGTTTTTGATGCTATTCGGGAGCTTTATTGATTAGGAGGTGAAAATATGGCAATAGATCCGGTTTGTGGAATGGAAGTGGATGAAAAAACAGCAAAATTCAAAACAGAATATAAGGGGGATACTTATTATTTCTGCGCCCCCGGATGTAAGTATATGTTCGAGGAGGATCCAGAAAAGTATCTGAGAGAAGGGCCTGTGGGTATGGAATAGACCTTCTCGATTTTTATATTTTTGTAGATGAATAGTAGCCATTTAGATTTTTTAGAATAATGTTTAATGAGAGTGCTTTAGAGTTATGCACACCGGAGATACTATCAGAAAAAGAACAGATAACTAACAAATACAGAATCTGTAATTAAAGTTGTATGACATAAATTGTGGTTATTATTGCCAGTGAGGGAAAACGAGAAGAAGGTTACATGCCCTGGCATGTAGGAAAAATTGCTGAGAAAACGAATATGTGGACGGACTTGAGAAAATTGTACGTGTGGGGTATGTGGGCTCAATAATCTCCAAACTCCTAGAGGGGTATATACCTCTAGTGTTTTGAATTGTAAGGTATTTGCCGAGCAGAAAAATATTTCATAAATTCGGAAAACTTCTACTCTTCTTGGTATCGCAACATTGATATGGCTAAAGAGACAGGAAACAATGGTATTGTCAACATAAGTTGACAAATTGTAAAGCAATACTTTACAATAGTTGTCAACATAAGTTGACAAATTGTAAAGCAATACTTTACAATAGTTGTCAACATAAGTTGACAAATTGGTAAACCTGCGATTTGCAATATCCATATTGAAATGGAAAAAATGAGAAGGGAGAACTATGAAAGATGCTTTGGCTGAAAGAGGAAAGGTGCTCATAGAAGCTTTACCTTATATTCAGGAGTTTCATGGGAGCATCATGGTGGTTAAGATTGGTGGCCACGCTATGGTGAGTGATCCGACCCTCGAAAAGGTAGTGAGAGATATAATCCTCCTCCACTATGTTGGGATTAAAGTGGTGGTAGTCCATGGGGGAGGCCCTGAGATCTCTGAAAAGATGGAAAAAATGGGCAAAAAGCCTGAATTCATTTCCGGTCTTAGAATTACTGATAAAGAAACCCTGGAAATTGTAGAAATGGTGCTGGATGGGATAGTCAACTCCAAGATCGTCAGTATGTTCATGCGAAATGGTGGAAAGGCAGTAGGTTTATCAGGGAGAGATGGTACTCTGGTTATAGCACGGAAAAAACCCCCCAAGAAGGTCAGAATGGGTGATGAAGAAAAAGAAGTGGATCTTGGATTTGTTGGAGAAACAGACTCAGTAAATCCAGAGATCTTGAAATTACTTCTGGATAATGGTTTCATTCCCGTTGTATCCCCAATTGCGATCGATAAAGAAGGAAACAGGCTAAACCTTAATGCCGATATAGTTGCTGGAGAACTGGCTTCAGCTCTTCATGCGAAACGATTGATAATGCTCACTGACGTCCCTGGAATCCTCAGAAAGACATCTGACAGGACGTCTGTTATTTCCAGAATGAAAACAGTTGAACTTGAATCCTTGGTAACCAGTGGGGTTCTGGATGGTGGCATGATCCCTAAAGCCCAGTCCTGTTTGATAGCTCTGAAAGGTGGTGTTGAAAAGGCTCACATTCTGGATGGTTCAAAAGAGCACGCTCTCCTTCTGGAACTTTTCACTGATGAAGGAGTTGGTACGATGGTGGAGCCATGAAGATAGGGTTTCAGCCTTTTATAGAATTTTCCGGTTATATTGATGCCTTTGAGTTTGCTGAAAAAGAAGGATTCGATGCTGTGGAATTCCATATGGATCTACCACAATTCAGTTATCAGGAAGTGGAATGGAAAGACGTGGCAGATGTAATTAGCAGCTATGATATATCAGTACTGTTACATGCCTCTACAGCCAGCACCAATATTCTATCTCCGAATAGGTTTATAAGAGAAGCATCTTTGAAGGATTTAGAAAAGACGTGTGAGTTTTCACAGAAGATAGGGGGTGATCTGGTAACGTTTCACCTTGGATGGAGTCCAATGTTTTATGTGGATGGTGCTCTTATTTCCTTAGAAAAACGATTTGAGGCTTTCAATTACAAGATAATAACTGAAGAATTGAAAAAAATGGTTGATCAGGAAAATTCTTTATCTATGGAGAATACCATCGATCTTGGTGGTATGGTGCTTAAGGGAGTTAAGGAACTGATAGAAACTACTGATATTAAGGTTACCTTTGACATGGGACATGCTAATATCAACCCTACTCATAATTTTTTGTATAAGAGGTATCTAAAAAAGATAAGAAATGTACACCTCCATGATAACGATGGAGAAAAGGATGAGCACTTGCCTCTCGGAAAAGGCACAGTTAAGACATCAAATTTTCCATTTGAAGATTATACCGGATATGTGATTTTTGAAACTCGCCCTGCTGTGAATTGTGTGAAATCCAAAAAGATGTTTATATCAGAACTCGGGAGTAGGGTATGATGAAGGCTGTAAGAGAAGTCGAGTTTGAAGGCCACCTTATAGACTCTATGATATTCCCAAAAGTCCTTGATACGATTCTGGATCAAGAAGGAGAGTTTGAAATCTTGGAATTTCGGGTAGGAAAAAAGAAAACTGACACCAGCTATGCAAAGCTTTTAGTGATGGGGAAAGATGAACAACACCTGAATGAAATTTTGACCGAACTTCACAGGTTTGGCGGCCAGATACCTGATGCAGAAGATGTTGAACTGGAAAAAGCTCCAATGGATAAAGTAGTTCCTCGTGGATTCTACTCTACAACCAATTTTCCTACTTTCATACAGTATAATGGCAAATGGATTCCGGTGGAAAATATTGGGATGGATAAGATCATCGTAGTGGAAAATGGAAAAGCTATCTGCAAGTTTCTTGGGCAAATCCGAAAAGGTGACATGGTGGTCGTGGGTGAGAAAGGGATAAAGATCCTCCCCCCTGAGAGACCAAGAGAGAAAACTTTTTTCAAGTTCATGGGTGGTAAAGTATCTTCTGAGCGTCCATCTCCATATATCATTAGCAGAATCGCCAGTGAAATTTCTATGATTAAAAAGAATGGTGGAAAAATTGCAGTGGTGGCTGGACCTGCAGTCGTGCATACAGGTGCAGATGAGGCACTAGCCTCCATGGTAAGAGATGGTTTTGTTGACCTGCTTTTGGCCGGAAATGCTCTTGCTGTGCATGATATTGAATACAATTTATATGGTACATCTTTGGGCATGGATGTAAAAACAGGGGAACTAGTTCCCGGAGGGCATAAACATCATATCTATGCTATAAGTGAAATCATGTCTCATGGCTCCATAGCTAGGGCAGTAGAAAAAGGCGTCCTGAAAGGGGGAATAATGTATGAATGCATAAAAAATGATATCCCTTTTATTCTTGCAGGTTCTATAAGGGATGATGGACCACTACCTGAAGTAATTACAGATGTTATGAGGGCGAAAGAATTGATGGCAGAAGCTCTCAGAAATATAGATATGGTACTGATGCTGTCCACCATGCTTCATTCCATAGCGGTAGGTAATCTGCTTCCTTTCAATGTGAAAACAGTATGCGTTGACATCAACCCTTCAACAGTTACCAAACTGATGGATAGGGGTACCGCACAGGCCATCGGAGTTGTTACTGATATCGGAGTGTTTCTGCCCATGCTGGTGGAAAGATTAAGTGGCAAGAGATATTAAAAATCAAACAAACTCAGCTCCTTACGCTTCTTTTTTTCCAGCTCTTTTTTATGCGTCTCTTCTAGGAAATCTTCCTCATTTTTTGCATCCTCCTCTTTTTCGACACTTTTGAGGAGATCCTTTACTCGTTCCACTTCTATGTCAGCAAGAAAGGCAATCTCTTCCTCATTCAGATCAAAGAATTCTTTCAACAAAGCTATTCGTTTTCCATCGGATGCAAGAAGAGAAAGGAGATGTAAAAATGATGCAGATTTTCTGCCTGAACAGTGAAGTTTGAGGGCAATTTTCTCCATTATTCTCCTATTTTTAGCCATTTTGCTTTTGTATGAAAACAAAAGGTTCCAGAAAGAAGGACGCTGGTATCTAACAAATCCTTTTTTTACAGAGATTTTACTTTGTTGAACTCCTACAACCATCAGGTATGTGGCGTATCTCCACAGCCGATAATACTGACGTACCCGAGTTCTGTTGAGGAATATATCTGCCCTCGAAAGGAAAAGATAGGATGTAAAAAGATCTTCACCTTTGTATTCCATAGGTAGATTCTCATCAATCCACCAGATAAGGTCTTCCGGACTCTCATCGAGAGTATATGCTTTTTGCATAATCTCTCCATCATAAGATTTGAATATGCTTTTAAGGATATTGAATATACTCTCTCGAACATCCCGCCGGGCCAGTACATAATCTTCCATCGTCAGAGTGGTTTTTTCACTGGTTGCTGCCTGTAGGTCGTTTATTGCAGCTCTTAAATCCCCATTGGAATTTTTTGCTATGTCAAGTAAGACATCTCTGTCACATTCAATACCTTCCTTTTTACAGATTTTAGCCAGAAGAACGGCTATTGAACGATAATTTACGGCATTGTATTTCACAAGAGTACATAGATTTCTCAGCTGGTATGATAGGGCATAAGCATCATTGGCTATAAGGATCATGGGCTGTCTCGCTTTTTTTATAACTCCGATGAGTGCTCTTTCACCCCCTTTATCATAGGTCCCATGAATGTTATCCACTTCATCCAGAATTAGCAGTTTCCTTTTACCAGTTTTACTGGATAGGAACTCTCCGGTTTCTGAGAAGGTCTCATTCATACTGGCCTCTCCAACGATCCTTTTGATGACTTCAAAGTTTCTCTGGTCACTGGCATTCAGTTCAATCGGCTCCCACTCCATAGTTCTGGCCAGTGCAAGTGCAGTAGATGTCTTTCCCGTGCCGGGAGGGCCATGTAACAGAAGAGGTTTTTGAACCTCTCCTTCTGCCCATTTACTGGCCCACTCTAGGATAACCTTTTTCTTTACCCCTATTACCTCATCAAGAGTTTGAGGTCTGTATTTTTCAACCCAAAGCATTACAAAATTAATTTAGTCCCAAACTTAATAACTCTTATTGAAATTTATAGTCCCATTCCTTTGAAAATGCCGAATATTACAAGCCCCCCCGAAAAGGTGGAAATTAGGTTAACTACACTATTGGAAATTATTCCACTTTCTTCAAGGGTTGCTCCTAATAGGCTGTCAATGTGAACACCAAAAAATCCTGCCATCCATACCAGAAATGTGGCTTCTAGGGGATATAGGTTCATCGCAAATCCAATTATGGCGATTAACAGTGAACCCATAAGGGCTGCCATTTCTCCCAGAAAAGTTATGCCTCCACTGGTTCCTGGCTTTACAGGTTTAAAATTGGTGATTAGGCGCGGTAGTCGGGAAGAAGTCTCTCCTATTTCACTAGCCAAAGTGTCTCCTGTTGCAGTAGCTATAGAAGCACCAAGGGCTAGAACAAAGACGGGCTCTCCTGTGATCCCGTAAAGGAGGGAAAAAACCATCCCAGCCAGGCTATTTCCAAAAACATTTCCGTATCCTCGGGCACCACCTTCTGGCTCTGCAATGCCTCTCTCCATCTTAAGCTGATATTTGTATTTGGTGAATGCGGAACCAGCAATATAAAAGGAAATTAGAAGGAAAAAATGCTTGAATCCTCCGAATATAATCATTATTGTTCCAACAAGGGTTGCACTGAGCAGACCAGTCTCTGTTGCGACCCTCGATTTGAATGCAACAATTCCGAGCCCAAAAGCAGTAAGAAATCCTGTTATTAATTCTAGTCTGGATGTTTTATAACCGAATAAGTCGAATAACCATAACACCATGGAAACTCCAAGGAGAATTACAAACCTTTTATCTGAAGGACTTTCTAAACTATCAATCAGAGAAGCAGTAACGGCCCCTATAATTCCGAGATACAGTATGTAATCAAGGATAGTAGGAGGAATATGGCGAGTATACAGTAGGGTAAATGCCAGAAGACTCCCAGAAATTAATGCTATGTATACAGGGATGTTAAAGGACCTGAACTCTTTGCTCAATGCCATTTCTGTCCCAAAAAGAGATATCACAGAGGAAACGAAAATATATACGGGCATAATAGAATAATACACCAGAATGTACAGCAAAATGGCTAAGAGCTGTATGGCTAGGATGGAACTTTCTTGATTGAGGTTGGCGAGATCTAAGAAGATTTTATTTCTGTTAAAAAGGGTATATGCGATGGTTAATCCAATAAGAACAAATAAAAATGGTTTTACATTTATGAACGGTATCAAAAGTGGGGAAAGATAAAATACAGTCTTCATCATCCTGATTTTAAGATTCATCGATAACCGTTAAGTAGGGTATGTAAAATAGTTTTCGTTTGCATGAATCCTCTCTCTGCGTTATATGAACGGATGTTAAAGCGAGACCTTAGAAAATTGAATAAATTTCCTCGACATATAATGCTTGTAGCCAATGAAACAGATCTTTTGAAATCAAAAGGTCTGAGAAAGTTAATGGATTTCATAGGATGGTGCAAGAAATTCAATGTTGAGGAGTTGACCGTGTGTGTTGGTGTCGTGACAAAAAGTGGTGAGCTAATTGATCATATTGTTAGGGAAATGGTGGGGATAAGTGCCCATGGAAAGCTTAAGATAATATATCCAGGAAATGAGGTAGAGACAGGAAACAATGGTTTTAAGATAAATGTGGTCATAGGACTTGGAGGTAAAGAAGAGCTCATTCATGCAGTGAGAAAAATGATGTGTGATATTAGAGTGGGACGATTGGACCCGGAGAAAATAACTGAAGAGACTGTAGGGGAGTATCTAAAGATACACTCACAACCAGATCTTATAATTAAAGCAGGGAAAAGACTCTCAGATTTTCTGATATGGCAGAGCATATACTCTGAACTGTATTTTATCGATGTGAGCTGGGTAGATATGAGATATATAGATTTTTTAAGATGTCTCAGAGATTATCAGAGGAGGGAAAGGAGATATGGACGGTGAGATATCATCAAAAAGTGGAGATATGAATAGAGAATTTCTTCTGACAGAGTTAAGACTACTAGCAGATTATCAGTTTGGAAAAGGTTGTGGCGAGATACTTTTTCCAGATACAGTAAAGTTTGTATTTTCCACTACTGGGCGAGTAAGACAGATAATAGACAATGGAGTCAGAATTGCAACTCTTAAAGCTGGAGAGGGTGTTTATACGGTCAGTATAGAAGGGGCTAGGAGATTACACTCTTTTCTCAAGTTTCCAGCTTTGCGAGTCGTAGTGATGGATGAGGTTACTCCATTCATAAAAAAAGGTGGCAATGTTTTTGCTAAACATGTTGTGGATATGGACGATAAGATACGAGCTAATGATGAAGTTCTAGTGGTTGATGAACAGGATGATCTATTAGCTACTGGAAAAGCGATGATAGGTGCCATTGAAATGAAAGAATTCACCAGAGGAATGGCTGTCAATGTGAGATGGGGTATAGAAAAATAAACAAATATTCAAGGTTGTTATCTAACTCTCACCACTTTTATTGCATTATCGTTTCGGTAGTTATTGAATCCACTGGCTGTTACCTCTATGGATAGATATCCTTCGTTCTGGTTTTCATTCAGGTGTATATCGGCAGCACTCTCAATTACAGCAATTCCAGTTGAATTCGTCACATTGGATCCAGCACCTCCAAGGCCAGATATCACAACATTGGCTCCGGAGACCGGATTACCGTCTACGTCTACAACTCTGACAATGGCTTTGAAAGAGGAACTTATTTCTCCTGAACCTCTGAGTGCAATCAAATTACCCCCTGAAAGATCATTCGCTCCAGTTTTAACAACAGATGCAGACATAGTCCTGGCTGGCTTAAACTCTCCAATAGCACTTACCATAGCCCCAAGAACCACTACTCCTACGATGAGAGCAATTATGAGGCGAATAGGCATCCCTTCTACAGCCTTCTCGTCTGAAACGAATTTCTGCATAAATATCTCCCCGCGTGATTCCAGTGGATCTAAATTTATGCTTTTCGATTTTTATCTGGGTCAGATAAGAAATAGAGTGTTAAGTCACCGGTAAAAGTTCTGGGAAAATTAACTTGCTGAAAGGATAAAAAAGAAAACTGGAATATTGAAGATTCACCGAATTTTTTTAATGTAAGCCACCCACTCCCTTTCTGACATCTCTTCAGTGTGCCACTCAAATTGATCCTTTCTTTCATGCATGAACTGATAATGCAGAGGAGCTGGATTGTGATCGTTTATAAGCTTGATGGTATCTCCAACTTTCAAACTGTCAAATAATTCAAAAATTTTTGGATGCCTCTCCCATGGTGGCATCTCTCTTACATCAAGTATTATCTCTTTACCCATATAAATCACCATAAATGATGTTACCTGGCTTCGGGAATATACCTTATCCCTTACATGTACGTCTTGACGTTACAATTCTATTATTTTTAACATTGTCTGTATAATTTAACCTCTTAAAATTGACTCACTTGAAATTCATTCTTCAAACAAATCTCTAATTAACTCTTTCGATTACCTTAAACTTCTCAAAGTTATTGGAGAGCAAATCTCTTTAAAGTCATTTCAAGGTTTTCTCCGCCTCTCCAGCTCTTCATAGACCTTGTCTAAAGGTATATCATAGTACACAAGCAAAACGGCCATATGGTATATCAAATCAGCGGTCTCATAAATGATCTCTTCTTTTACCCCATTTTTACCGGCCAAGATTAATTCGATAGATTCCTCTCCAATTTTCTTGAGGATCTCATTTAATCCCTTTGTATGGATAAGGGAGGTAGTATAAGATCCATCAACTGGATTTTGCTTCCGGTCCAATATTACTGAGTACAGGCTCTGAAGTTGATCCATTTTTATTCCTCCTTATTTTTCAGGGTTATCTCAACTAGAGGGTGGTGAGGCTCCTCCATGATTTCTATATCCTTAACGGATCGTATCCCTCGCTTTTCAATCATTTCCTCAAGACCAAGCTTTATGTTCTTGCTTACTTCCAGAATATATGCGTCCATTTCCTTTATTCCAAGCCTCATAGCTGCAACGACCCTGTGATGTCCATCTACTAGGATGTCTCTACCTCCTTTTCTCACCACAACAAGGGGTTCTGCCAATCCTCTAATCAGTTCGTAGATTCTACCTTCCAGTTCATCTGCATATACCTTGGTCTGAGTGGGAATAAGCTCTTCCACTCTAACCCTGCCCTTGTATACTTTTACAGACCTGGAATGAATGGTTTCAAGAGTTTTTTTCAATCGTTCAACTTTTCTTGGGCTGGCTCTTTCAATCTGACTTCGAATTATATCTGCATTGCTTATGATCCCGACAAGGTTCCCATCATCATCTATCACCGGAAGTTTAGAGAATCCGACTCTGAACATTACACGAGCTGCATCGGTCAGATCCATATAAGGCCTTGCTACTCTCAGTTTTCTGGCCATGATCTCTCCGATTCTATCCTCTTCCTTCCTGTTCAGAAGGTCTCTGGAAGAAACATAGCCCACTAGCTTCCCATTTTTGACTACAGGAAATCCGTCGTGTCCAGTTGACTCAATGAGGTTAATGGCATCTTTTACAGTGCTCTCAGGGGAAAGCGTGATTACTTCAGCGGTCATATAATCAGCAACTTTTGGCTTTTCAGACATCATACAGATGAATGATGTCCATTAATTAAAAGGTTTCTTTGTTTCTCTAGATTTCTTTTCCTGTAAAAAACCAACAAATATGAGACCTCTCATCTTTGTTCACCCAAGAAGCATATTAAACAGGTATCCTGATACCACATATACAGCAATGAATATGGTCATTATTGTAGGAAAAGTTACAGAAAGTTCGTACATCAGAGATATAGGATTCCCGCCTTTCTCTATTCCGTTGACCAGTAGGAGGAGAAAGAAACCTAAAAGTAAGAGAAAAACTGCAACCACTGCGAAATACGTAGAGACCGATGGAAGAGAAGTACCGAATGATATATAGGATATTCCAGAAATCTCTGGAATATTTTGGAACTGCTCGTAAGTTTTTGCAAGCATTGAATGGATTATGCCTGCCAGTGAGACTGTGATACCACCTATGAGAGGTGCAAAAATACTAGCTGTGGCTTTCATCATGGTAGTTATAGAATGGAGGGATTTTTTCATCTCTTCTTCCACTTTGTCTATGTCTTTCAGGTGATCTGCAGTTCTGATTATAATGCTACCTGCTGCTTCTCCACTTTTTTCTAGCATGTCTGTAAGTAGTTTCATCACAGCTATGGTTCTGGGAGAACTGATAGAATCCGTAATTTCGAATTTTTCGGAGAAAAGTGACTGTTTTATGGTGTAATTCAAACACATCATTCGAATGGATGCTTTCTGGAAAATTTCACCGATAATTGATCCTCTCATAAGAGCGGACATATAAATGAAGGACTCTTCAGGAGATTTTCCATCCAACATTCGCCTTCCCAGTATAAAGAGGGCATCCGGTAGTTCTTTTTCCATTTTTTGGATTGAATCTATTCTCTTTTTTGCATCTTTTGAGTGAGAATATAATATAGCTGAAACCATTCCGACTCCAGCAATGATGGGATAGGATATTGAGGGGAGGAATTTCAATATATTCATCCACCATATTACAATAAAAGCTATCACCACCAAAACACTATTCAGTATCACTTTAGAAAGTGGTCTTTTGGTTTTATTATACGGAATGGGGAAACTTACAGGTCTCTGAGATATGATATAGAATATGATAATGGCTACAAACCCAGGGATCAGGATGTTATATATCAGTATAAGCTGAATAGAATTAATCTCCAGACCCATGACAGATACTGCAGGAATCATAGCTATAAGAGCGAGGGGAATCATAATCCCCATAGAATACAGGATCAAAGTAGGCATATGGAGTTTCTTGGAGAATTCCTCCATTATCTCTCTAGTCCCTTCAAGAACAACTTCCAGAGATCGGTTGAGGGTGATTATTCTCTTCACTTCATCTCCTTCATTCAATGCACTTCTGATCAGATAAAACCCTCTTTTCAGATGACCTCCCCACTCACCAAGAGGATCAATGAAATCTTCAAGCAAATTCTCTAGATTACGTTTCTCGTAAAATGAAGACATTATGGATTTTCTCAGTCGTATTGCAAGAGGTCTTGTGGAAGAGAATGCGGCGTAGCTCATTGCCATTTCGAGATTCGGGACGATCTTCATGGACATGACGACATAGTTAAACACTTCTGGAATATCCCCCAGAGATTTTGCAATAACGCTCTTTGAGATCAACTTGGGTAGCTCCATCCATACGGTAAATCCAGCTATTGCCATACCAAATGGAGTTCCCAATATTATCAGATTGCTCGTGCGAGTATACAAGATAATCGAGATAACTGCTCCGAAGCTGAACATAATCAGTGTGACGACGTAGGCTGAAAAGACAATTTTCTCGATAGATGTTGCTGGTTCCAGTAAGGAGACGGCACTTGTAAAGTCATGACTAAGTCTGTGCGAGAGTTTGTCTCTGAAAGCATTTTTATCCCGAATGACAAATCCAAATGTATCATAAATAAAGTTGCATAATTGACTGAACATGTTTTCACCTAGACTTGGTGTACCATTTTATCCATTCATCGAGGACCTCTCTATAATCTTTTAACAAGTCGATCAGATACCAGAAAAAATTATTAGAAGCAGCTACAAAGTTTATCTCACCAATAGAAGGGTTTTTATCAATGGATTCTGCAAGTAATCTTTTAATCTCCGCTCTTACGTAGATATTTCCCGATACATCTCTCCTGGAGATTCCCCATTTTTGAGCAATTTTTTCTATCAGTTTTGAATTCCTGAGATTAAGGACGTGTCCTTTTTTTGGGTGATATGTCAAGAGGGGTATGAATTCTCCCCCTTCTTTATCGACTTCTGCAATTTCTGTGACTACTCTTATCCTTTCTATACCTCCTCTTGGTCTCACCGGAGTACAGACAACTACCACATCAGTTGCTTTGAATGAGTGAAGGGGAACACCGATATCATATACCACCCGCTCCATCACATCCCGGGATGAGGCACCATGTATGGTGCCTAAAACAGAATTTCCTGCTGTTCCAACTCTCATGGCTTCATAGAGAACTTTTGCTTCCTCTCCTCTCACTTCACCTATTACCAGAACGGACTCTCCGAGTCGTAATGCGGCTCTGAGAGCATCTTCTGGAGTTATTTCAGAGCTTGAAGATGAAATAACAGGTCTGGTTATCATTCCTTGGACCTTCCACCCCGTCTCTTGTAGAGCTGTCACAGGTAATTCAGGTGTATCTTCGATGATCAGTATCCTTCTGTTTTGAGGTATCTCCAAAAGCATGGACGATAGTAGAGATGTTTTCCCTGCCCCTCTACTCCCGGTAATAAGAATAGAGCTTTCTGCATCCACCAGAAAACTTAGAAAACCTGCCACTTCTGGAGAGAGCATTCCCATATGGATGAGTTGGGGTAGCGTCCATGGAGATCTCTTATGTCTTCGAAATGCTATGGCTACTCCTTTCTGGCTCAGAGGCCTGCTGATGGCTGCCACTCTTACTCGATATTCCTCTATTTCTGTGTCCAGAATTGGTTCAGCTTCGGAAAAGGGGCGACCACTTTTCATGCGGAGTTTGGTGATGATGCTAGCAATATCGCTTCTCAGCAAGAGTAGATTGGTAAGCATTTCTTCCCCTCTGTGTACGATTTGTACAGGCATTGTAGATGGAGGGGGATACAGATATATGTCCTGAACATTGTCATCCTGGAAAAGGTATTCTAGGGTGCCATATCCTGAAGTATGCCGTCTGAAAATTTCCCATAAATGATCGTCTTTTAGTATTGATCTGGAGTAAAATTCTATTTCCCTCTGTAGTGAGGAAAGGTTTTCGATATGGGAGACATCATATTCCATTATATCTCTCATTAGGTGGTAGATGGTCTTGATCTCTGTATTAGTGAGGCGGTATTCTGGTGGATCTAACAGATACATTTTCTCTGCTTTATAGGGCAGTGCGATAATAGAAATTGTACATTTATCAATTTCATATTCTTCAATTATATTGGCATCATCAGGAATGTTATGATTAACAACTCCAACCATGAATGATGGGAATTTGAGATATCGGGGTTTGTCGGTGAATATACTCACCACATCCTCAATTAGGTAGGATATATGTGATTTCAAAAGGAGTTTCCCCTTCTTATCGATTCTTACGTTATTTCTTAACTTGGTGAGACAGTCACTCGAAAGGGGTGAGTTGTGACATTCCTTACAGGAGAATATCTGTTCTAATGTATGTTCGTCTTCATGAATGGTGAATTTGCATTTTCCATATGTCATGAGTTTACACATGTAAAGGATAAGAATAAATATTTTTATTAATGTTTACTTCTCAAAACATATATCGGAAAATGTAAACAGGAGGTAATTCCATGGGAATGACAATGGCAGAAAAAATTCTTGCGGTAAAGTCAGGACAGGCAGATGTCACGGCTGGAGAATTCGTTACGGCTTCAGTGGATAGAGTAATGGTTCACGAAATGCTTGCTTTTATGATCGAGATCTATGAACGGCATAATATACCAAAGAAAGTGTGGGATGTCGACAAAGTGGTAATGCTAATGGATCATTATGTGCCCGCTCCAACTGTTGATGCAGCAGAAATGCATCGTAAAATGCGAGAGTTCGCAAAGGAAACCGGGTTAACCATAAACCTAGATGGAAAAGAAGGAATATGTCATCAGGTCATGCCAGAACTGGGTTTTGTAAAGCCTGGAGACTTAATTCTTGGAACAGACTCTCATACCACTACATATGGAGCTTTTGGTGCTGCCAGCACAGGTATAGGTGCGACCGAGATGATTGTAGTATTTGCCACTGGAAAGTTGTGGTTCAGGGTACCAGAGACAATTCGGTTCGATATTAATGGGAAATTAATGGAGAGAGTCACTTCCAAGGATGTCATACTGGATATAGCTGGTAAATATGGGACTGATGTGGCTCAGTATAAAGCCATTGAATTTCATGGAGATACGGTAAAGGATATGAGTATCGCCAGCCGGATGGTTTTAAGTAACATGTCTATTGAAATTGGGGCCAAATTTGGGATGATCCCTCCCGATGAAAAGACTATTGAATTTGTGAAAAGTGTAACAGATGAACCCTTCACCCCTCAGTATCCGGATAAGGATGCCGAGTATGAGAATATTTATCAGATTTTTGTAGATGATTTAGAGCCCAAGGTTGCTATTCCTCATTCGGTTGATAACGTGAAGAGTGTGAGAGAAATAGAAGGGCTTCCAATCCAGCAAGGGTTTATAGGTTCATGCACCAATGGAAGAATTGAAGATCTCGAAATGGCAGCAGAAATTTTGGAAGGAAATGAAGTCCATAATGATGTTAGACTAATAATTTCCCCTGCTTCAAGAAAAGTCTACCGAGATGCACTGGAAAAAGGTCTAATAGATATTTTTGTAGATGCAAAGGCCATAGTGTGCAACCCCACATGTGGTCCGTGCTGGGGAGGTCATCTCGGGATGTTAGGGAAGGGAGAGAGAGCTATAAGTGCATCTAACCGAAATTTCAGGGGTCGAATGGGTCATGAAGAGTCGGAAATATATCTTGCTTCTCCAGCTACTGTTGCTGCTTCAGCTATAAAAGGAAAGATCACTGATCCGAGGTATGTGTGAGGTGACTGAGATGGAGGTTATCAAAGGTAGAATATGGAAATTTGGAGATAATATTGATACAGATCTGATCGCTCCAGGCAAGTATCTTGGTCTTCCGTACGAGCAACTCTTGGAACACATACTGGAACCAGCTAATCCAGATTTTCCTAAAAAAGTCCAGAAAGGTGATATCGTCATTGGTGGGAAAAACTTTGGTTGTGGATCGAGCAGAGAACAAGCTCCGAGAGGGCTGAAAGATCTGGGTGTTGGTGCGATAATTGCAGAAAGCTTCGCAAGAATCTTTTTCAGGAATTGTATTGGTATCGGGTTGCCAGCATTGACGTCCAGTGATATCTCTAAGCACTTTGAGACAGGACATGAAGCTGAAGTAGATCTAAGAAATGGAACCATAACCAATCTTACCACAGGAAAAACTCTGGAAACAAGTAAACTCCCGGATATGATGCTTGAAATTCTGGAGACTGGTGGAGTCCTAGAGATGCTCAAACAGGGGAAGCTTTAATGGTTTTGAGTAAACTCCTCGTATTTTATTTCATCTTGGGATATATAGGGTCATGTAATACAAAGTTCTGTCTCCATCCAGGATGGTTTCATTGGCTTTAAACCCGACGGACTTATAAAGATTAATGGCTTTTTTATTGTTAACATCCACATATAGCTGAAATTTTCTCACGCCCATCTTAATTCCATCCTTTATTAATTTCATGAGGAGTTTTTTCCCGAGACCTTTTCCTTGGAAACTTTCATGAATCACGATTCCCACTTCAGCCATTATAGTAATACCCGGAAAGATAAAAACATATCTGGCCTCCCCTACAATTTTGCCAGAGATCTCAACGATTAGACTTCTCGTCAGAGGATGGAAAGCACTTTCAGCATAACCAGTTGCATCTTGGAAAGTAAATCCACTTCCATTGAGTATGTACTTGGTCTCATCAGAAAGAGATAGAAAAAATTCAATTAACTTCTCCTTATCTCTCTGAGCGATTTCTCGTATCTTAAAAGCCTCTTTTTCTAAGGATGAAACCTTTTGAAGTATGTTCATTTTACTCTCGGGAAGTAGGATACATACTAGGTATTTATACTTTTTGTTAACATGTGACAAAGTAACATAGTAGATTTAAGAAAGCATAGTGTTGAGAGATGTATTCATTTGACTATCCTGTAAAGCCGTAGTGAATATAGCATCTCACAATACAGAAACACCACCATTGCCCCGAGTTCGAACAAGTAGTGGCTGAAGTGGTTTTCAATAAAGAAGTTAAGCATGGAAAATCCAAGCATTACGAAAGATATCATTGCTCCGAGAAATAGAGGTACTACATCAATGGGTATCACTATAACTCCTTTGAACAGTTCTTTGAGGTAACCGATGGTGAAGATCAGTAATGAGATGCCGGATATCAAGACAAGAGGTTTAAAAATGCTGTTAACAGTCTGTATCATTTCCACATCTACATATCGATTTAGTTCTACTGAAAACAACCAGAAAATGGTCAGGGCTGTGATAATCTCTCTGAACTCTCTGTTGAACGTTATATTTTTGAAGTTAATTCCTTTAGAAAGCCATACCAGTCCGTAGATTCCTAGGGATATAATCAGGATCTGACTGATTACTTGTAACCAGAGGTATGTCTGGGTTCCATGAAAAAACTCGGAAGAGGACCATATGCTTATTATGACAGCGAAAAATACCATCCCATAACCGGTCATTCTTCTCGAGTATATGAGGGTTTGAATGGTATCATAGTTGGAAGTGGTGATTAAAAGGGCAAATATGGAGATGATAATGGATAGAGAAGGAATAGATGCGATCAGCAGGTTGGGAGCATCCCATAGTACTGTCATAAGAGTATATTAATTTCACCAATATAAAAAAATTTCCAGCTTTTCATTAGATTACTGGATATATTAATAAATTAAGAAAATGTTTTTATCTCGCTTTAAGGAATACATCTTTAAGATCCCACAAAAGCTTGGGGTTTTTCAGTATCAATCTGGTCATAAGGCCACGTACACTCATCTCTTCTACCTCGTATTTGGCGATAGAATGGGCGAGTTTGTTCAATTCATTATCAGAGAATTTCACGAACTTCTCTTTAATCAGTAAATTTCTACCTATGGTCTTGCCTATAGTGGCTTTCCATTTTTCATCATACAAGGCAAGAGTTTTTGACGAATAGTCTTTTCTCTCAATGGCTATGGCTGCGACCTCACCGGCATATATACCAGCTTTCATTGCGTTAAGGATTCCTCCTCCGGTAATGGGGTCAGTATGTCGTGCAGCATCACCAACAAGCATGACATTATCGGAGACAGCTCTCTCTATAGGACCTTTAACCGGAACCCCACCCACTACTATCTCGACTATAGATCCTTGAGGGAATGTTCTCTTTACAAATTCATCCAGATACTCCTTGGCTGTTCGTCTAGCTCTAGAAGCAAGAACTCCGATACCCACATTGGCTTCTCGTTCTCCCTTTGGGAATATCCAGACATATCCGCCTGGAGCAACTTTATTACCGAGATAAAAATGACAGTATTCTGGCTCTATATCTATGTCTGCCATCAGATACTGAACACAGCTCTCGATTTCATTCAGTTTAAGAGATGTGTTGATCCCAGCCCACTGACCGACCTTGGATTCAACTCCATCAGCTCCTATGATTATAGGGGCAGATACTTCAAAAATCTCTCCCTGATGCATCAATTTCAGAGTTGCGACTCCATTCGACCTTTCCAGCCCAAAAGCTCTGGTTTTAACTATGACCTCAGCCCCTTCTCTGGCAGCCAGTCTGGCTAGATGACGATCGAAAATCTTCCTTTCAAGGACATATCCGACCTCAGAACCAGCTCTCTCTTCACTCATTCTGAGTTCGGTTCCATCGGGGGCATAAATCTTGGCCCCTACAATATCGGCGGCAATCCACCTTTCATCCAGCTCTATGAGATCTTTAAGCTCGTTTTTGCTCACTCCTTCGGCGCATCTGACAGGGGTTCCAATTTCCTGTCGTTTTTCGATGAGTAGCGTATCCAGTCCCATCTTGGCAGCGGTTTTTGCGGCCATTGAGCCTCCTGGACCAGCTCCAACTACGATGACATCATAATCAGTTTTCATCCACTACCTCCAGAGCACCTACGGGACATACTTTAACGCAGGCCATACACATGGTGCAGTTATCGTTAATTTCCACCCAAGTTTCAATAAGCTCGTTTGCATCAAATCGGCATACTCCTATACAAGCCCCACAATACGCACATTTAAATCGGTTAACAGATATCATGTTATCTCCTCGTAAAGAGTTCTACCCAAAATATCTAAGATCCTCGTCCCTTTTGAATTGAGGGGCCATCATCTGCATCTCTGTTTCCTTCAGCCTAGATATTATTTTCTCCATTTCAGCAGCACGTCTTTCTAGCTCTTCCATCCCGATATCGAGATTGAGCACTCCGGCGAGAATTTTTAACACAGCTTGTGCACTTTTTGGATCAACCATGTATCCTGAGGTAACTCCCATAAGACATACTGCATCAATATTCTCCTGACGAGCAAATCCAAGGAGAAGTCCAGAGGCTCCAATAATTCCACCTCCTGGTTCACTATTCCTGAATTCAACTCCATAGCTTTTCATCTCTTCTACTAATTTTGGACTGTTAGCAGCTCCCAGTACATAAGGTTCTTCAACAAATCTTCCTATCCCATACCCTCCTAGAGTATAGATACGTCTTACCGAAAATTGTTTGGCTATGTTCATATATATTGATGTGAGCTCATAATGCCCTTCGTTAGTAACACTTTGGTAATCTCCAACTAGTATCAAGAGATCGGGAGAATTTGCGTTGGATTTCCAGGCATAAACTTCGTTTTTGACCATAGATATTGTTCCATCCTCTTCTACAATCACCTGAGGTGGTAAATGTGGAGAATATATTTCAATAATTTTTTCTGCATTCAGCTCCTTTATTAGGTGTTCTGCGACCAGTTTGCCTACATGACCTATCCCGGGTAGCCCTTCAATTAACACTGGATTTTCAAGCCCCACTTCTTCTGGTCGTCTAATATAATTGATTATTGTTTCTTTCATCATTCATCACTTCCTGCCCAGAAAGAAACCGTACTCTTTTCTGAGTTTTATCCTGTATTTACCATAAGGGTCCTCCATGGAAAATCTTGGTGGTAATACAGATCTTGTTTGGTCTCCGCATCGAGGGCAAGTATTTCTAAGAGTATATGTTCTGCATCCATGACAGAACCGGATAATAGATTTCATTGGGCAACCTTCCTGAAAAACTCACCGGTTCCTCCCTTTGCTTTCACCTCACTTATAACCTTATCTGCAATTTTTTTAAGGGCGTTTTCAGCCATTTTATAATCCAGCGCTGTCACGGTTATTCTGTATCTGGGAGAACCCACGTACCTAATCTCGAATTTTACATCTTCGATTTGTTCTTTTCCGCCTTTCAACAAAGCGTTTTTTATTATTTCAATTCCATCAGGTGCTGTAGATGTCAGTTCAAGATAACCATCAATTCTGACAAAAGGAAGTTTTACGTTCTCTTTTGCAATTTTTTCCACTTCTTTGGAAAAGGTCTCATCAAAGCCCTCTTTAACAAGCGCATCATACCCATCTGCTGCGACATCTTCAAAAGCCGCGTAAAGTGTATCAAATTTTTTCATCATACGTTTTCCAAGTTTCTCCACTTCTTTGGGGCTAAGGTTTAGATTTTCTGCTACCATTTCAAGCCACTTGTTGGCTTTTTGCTCATTTTTCCATTCCTGGATTTTCAATCGTTTTTGATGTTCGTTCACGTCTTTTATAGACAGGTCTATGTGCCCTTTTCTGGAATCTACATTTAGAACCTTACAAACGACCTTTTGCCCCTCTTTTACGTGGTCCCTGATGTTTTTAATCCACCCTGAAGCGATCTCAGATATGTGGATTAACCCTTCTTTATCTTTGTATTCGTCAAGTTTTACAAAGGCTCCAAAGTCAAGAACCCTTTTTACAGTCCCTATTACAAAATCCCCCTTTTCGGGAAACCCATCTCTTAACAACATATTTTACTCCAGCACCTCAACAACCTGAGTTTTCAGTATTCCACGCCCTCCTGAGGGAAGTAGGAGGGTACGACCACACACGATACATTTTACCACAGTAGAGGGGTGGTCAAACACAACCTGCTCGTTCTCACAGTCCTGACACTTCACTCTGATAAATTTACTCCCTCTATCAGACATTTTCATACCTCCACGAGTTCAAATCTGGAAGCTCGAATCGTAGGCCGTGTATGGGCTTTTTTACATTCGGTGCATCTAAATCGTATGTTTAATCGCCTGGTTGGTTTCTCTCCTCCGGGTACTTTTGAGAATTTTCCAAGATTACCAATTCCTTGCCTTCTATGCTTCTGTCTGTTAATCCAGCTAAGAGATGACTGTCTCCCCTTTTTCACTTTCTCGATTTCGTGGAGGGTATGCTTCCCACAGTATTTACAGTATGTTTTTACTTTCTTTGGCATTTTCATTTCTTTTCACCAACCCTGATTTGCTCTGCAATCCCTCTCTTTATCAATGCTTCAGCATTAATTCTGGGTAGTGTTAATACATCCTCACGATTTAGTTTATATGTTTTTCCATCGCTAGCAGTGATATCTTCAACAGTCTCAAGCATTCGTATGAGGATATACTCTTCGTCCATCCTGACTTCAAGTTCCTCTTCTGTAATCTCTTTTCCTTCAAGCATCTCCTTTTTAGCTCTCTCCAGCAGATCGAGGAGAGCATCATAAAACTTCTCTTCTTCAAGAGTTAGGTTCTTTATCTCTACTTCTGTCCCAAAAGCTTTGGTCGTAGCTATGTTTATTATCTTTATCATTCTACCCTCGAATATTTTTTTAAGCATTTTGCGGGCAGTACGAATCTGATCCTCAATTTTTTGCAGATTGTAATCCCCCATATGTCGTGATTTTTCTTTTTCGAGTCTGGATATATATTCTCGAACTTCTTTATAAAATTCTATCTCTATTTTTTGAAGACCACTCTTTTTCCCTTCTTCATAAATTACAATAAGCTCTTCAATATCCATATCTCCCCATCTCCCGTCCAAGCAAAAATACAGCAAGGAATTCAGGAACTCTCTCTTTGCCAGCAGCAAGGTTATATTCTTCACCACCCATCATAATGTTGACGGGTTTGTAGATAGTTATATCTACTTTTTTGTTGGAAAACGCCACAGCATCCTCAAAAGGCTCAAAATCTCGGATGGAATCCGGGGTTAATGGTGTCACTTTCAAACCTGTTCCTCCATGGAGGGTAGTCGGCATTCTTATAAGTCTTTTTGTATCTGTGGTTACAGGCTCGTCGATACATACCTTCTTAACAGTGATACATCTTTCCAGGAGGTGTCGTATTAAATCATCTTTTAATTTCCTTTTTTTCCCAAAGCGAAACAAGTTCATATCCCCTTTTCTAAGATTCTCCAGCGATTCATCTGTGAGTTTGTTCAGAAATTCTTCAACTTGTCTTCTGTTGAGTTCAAGGGATTTCAGATAGTCTTTAGTCTGTCTCAGATCTTTTCTCCTCATTTTATCAACGCCTTTTACCCATCTGTACAGGCATTCAATCAGTATGTCCCTCCATCTGGACTTCATGAGGATATCTCCTCTCAGCTCTATATCTTCTATTATTCTTTCAAGATCCAGATTTCCTGTCAGATAATCTACGACCTCTCTACGTTCTGGAGAATCTAGCTCTAGTAGAATGGAGTCATGAACATGTACGTGGTATCCTCTCCCTCCGGAAAATACTATGGATAGTTTCTCTACCCCGAAATCGTTTATAAGCCATTTAATTAGTTTTATGGTCTCTTTTTTTATCCTTTTCAGCGATGCTTCATAGGATAATCTCTTATTTCTCTTTGGAAGATGGTCTGCATCAAGATCAAAAATTAAATCCGCTGCCTGCCACCCTTTGTCCTCCATTTTACCGGCTCCAGGATTGTCGTAGTACGCTGCCGAGTAATATACGTGAGCGGGTATTGTGTCTTTAATGAATCCGATCAGAGATGTAGAGTCAGAGAAAGCTTTATGTCTCCTCATCACAATCTCAGGGTAATTTTCATCAAAAAAAATGAATCCAAATTCTCTCTGTGAAGTGCTTATTGGGGGTATAAGATGAGCTGATTCATAGTATTCTTTAAATTTCATCTGCAAAAAAAGTTTAGTAGCTGTGTCCATTGTACCTGGATATATGAAAATTCAATTAAAAAATTTGTGGTCATGGCTAGCGCTGGATCTCAGGCACTTGGGTAGGGGCTTCATCTCCCCGAATACTTAAAAACCACAGCTTTCTCATCTGGTAGTTTTTCCGGTAGTTCCCAGACATTGGATTCCAGCTTCAGGGAATCCATTCCCTCTACAAAGGTTTCTACACCATCCAGTCCTAAGGTAAGACCAGGGATCTGATAATGCATTGGGATTACGATTGATGGTTTGAGCTGATCCGCTACAATTTTAGCCTCTTTATGGTCTATGGTGTATTTTCCACCTACCGGGATGAAAAGAATATCAACAGGTAGAAGCTCTTTAACCACGTTTTCTGTTAGTACATGACCCAAATCCCCAAGATGGCAGAAGGTTATGTCAGAGTATTCCATCCTGTGGATTATATTGGGACCTCTCAGGCTACCGTTTTTCGGATCATGGAAAACCTGCACACTTTTAACCTGTATTTCACCTATTGTGTGGGTTCCAGGAGAATCTATTAAAGTAGAGTTTTCTTTGGAAACTACCCTCACGGCATCATGGTCGAAATGGTGATGACTTACCAGAATAATGTCTCCTTTTACATCAGGGGGATGTAGGCCTATACTCTCTCCATCGTGGGGATCAAATACAACAGTGAGGGAATTCTCCACTGAGAAACATGCATGACCATGCCATACTATTTTCATATTCTCATCACCTCCTTAATTCCTTTAAAAAAATATGGGAGATCTTCAGGGGATCTTGAAGTAACAAGATTCCCATCAACAACCACCTCTTTATCAAAATAGTTGCCTCCAGCAGCAATCACGTCATCTTTTATGCCCTTATAGCATGTCAGCATCCTGCCACTGATGACGTCTGCTGAAATTAATACTTGAGGGCCATGGCAAATTGCAGCCACTGGGGCATTTGAAGCAAAGACCCTTTTTACGATATCAAGGGCTTTTTCATCCAATCTAATACGTTCTGGAGCCCTCCCTCCAGGTATGATTATTAGATCAAAAACATCTTCGAGAGCCTCTGTGAAGGTTAGATCAGGGGTTATTTCGTATCCATGTTTTCCAGAAATGGCCTCTTTCGTCGAGCTAGATACCATAACATCGATGTTTTCTTCAATCAGTCGATAGTAGGGGTAAAACAGCTCTAAATCTTCAAAAAAATCAGCCGCCAAGATGAGGGCTCTCATATTATACCGTCTGGTTCGAATGCATATAAAGTTTTTTGAGTTATTTCTTCATTCTCTTTTTTAAAATCAAAATCCCAAACAGCAACGCTACAAAAAAAGAAAGGCTTGTTAAGAATGATAAATGTGTTTTTTGAGTTTCCCAGTCTGAAAGGAACCTTTCCGTAAGATAATCTGCTATCTCAGTGTTATGTATCAGAAGTCCCGCTTCTCTGTTGAATTTCATGCTATTCTCGTTCCAGTTCATGCTCCCAATATAGCTAGTGTTGTCTACTATTATGAGTTTCCCATGAAGTTTTTCAAAACCTTCAGAATGTATTAATCGGGCCTCAAGGTTCAACCCTTTCTCCTTAGATCGGTTGTTTAATCGTCTGACGATATCGTCATTATCGAATGTATCCTTCTTGGTGACATACCAAGAGCTGTCTAGCAGGAGTTTCACATCCACTCCTCTCTCTGCTGCTGATATTAAAGCCTCCACAAAGGGATTCAGCGTGTTTGAGTCCATGTGAGGAGCCATCTGGATATATGGAACCTCTACGTAGATTCGAGAGTTGGCCGATTTCATAACGGATAGCAGGTAATAACTGGTATCTGGAGAGAAGATTGGTGTTATTATTGCTGTACTGTAGAAGTTCTTTTTAGAGATTGTTGGAAATTCAGAGATACGATCTTGTGAGGGTTTTGTTGCTTTACTTTCCCATACATCACTTTCTTTACTGTACGGAACTGCATGGTTCAGATCTGATATATATACACTTCTGAAATAAGCACTCATGTAGGTATCGTTTATTATGACACCGTATCCTCTATTGGTATTTTTCCAGTTCTCTGTTAGAATAATCAGGGTTTTATTGTCTATAATGGCATATTTGTTATGGAAAAACCTGTATACCTTGCACTGGTCATGAACATACACTTGAGTAAAAGATGCCAAGTTGTTAAGAACATCTGGTTTTTTAATTCCCCCAGCTGGATTTCCTTCAAGCTGTACTACTACATCAACTCCCATCTTAGCCTGATCTATTAAAAAATTTACAAGATCTTCATTCTCTATGGTGTATCCCGCCAAATAGATTGATTCCTTAGCATTGGGGAGAGAAAAATTTGAAGATGGAAATACCAGAATAGTAATATTACTTAAAGAAAAATTCATAACTTTCAAGTTCGTCTGACCTTCGATGAATATTCTTGGGTTATTCCAGTCACTGGCAGAATCGGTATCCCTGAAACTACCATCAAAAGATCGTTTCAGGATTACTCCTTCTCGGAAATATGTTATAGGTTCTCCTTTCCATCCTTCTATCTCTCTCGTTTTTCCGTAGATTAGGGCATCTTCCACTCCACCATCAGGACGTAACAGCAGTATTTCATCTCCACTGTTGCTTAGAGCCAGATTTCCATTAACATCAAGGACATCACTTACATCTGTCCACTCGTAATCGGGCCAATATCCAAAGGTTTTAAAAAAAGCAGATCCATTTTTCGCAATTACTATGGTGGAATTCTCTCCTATAATCCCCACAAGGTGTATTTCGTCTTCGAGATCAGTGAGAATCCAGTTAGTTAGATTGGTGGTATTGCCTTCGTTATATATTCTGATGAATTCGGAAGAGTCTTGATAAGAAAAAGGATTGGGATATACTTCTATTATCTTCAATCCGCTGACAGGTGTAAAAAGGATAAAGATTGCCAGAAGAATGACATAGAAGCGCATTCAGTTCACATGAAGTTCTCTTCTGAGATCTCCCATGGACGTTATCTTCTCTCCCACAACATTATGCTGGTGGATGCTCTCCTCATTCTCCTGCCGGATGATAACCATGGATTCATCAGGCAATTCTCTGAAGCGATCCACGATAAGGCTTGCCATTTTTCTTACACTATCTTCCACAAATACTGGATTCTCATGGGATGTTTTTACAACCTGATATTCATCCTCTCTCTTCAAGATCTCGCAGGTCCCGGCACTCATTGACTCTCTTGCAATGGAAATTATTTCATGAAGGGAAACATTGCCTTTTTCAACCTCAATCTTAATCGTAGCCCGACCTCTTTGATTGTGGGTTGCGAGAGGAACTGCAGACAGGATTTTAGATATTTCATTGTTTTCGAACCCCATCTTTTCCAGTTCTTTAGCAGTTTCAGCTTTCACCATTTCTTGGGCGCATGGGCAGGCTGTTATTCCTGTAACTTCCACACCTATCATAACTTTGGTCTGGACTCCATTCCCCTCCCTCCATGCAATGGCATCGCACATAATGGTCACCATTTCCTGAGTGGGCATGTTTGTTGCCGGTGAGCTAGTCGGATACATATACTCGCTTTTCATTGATATTTCGGCTTTTGTGGCATATTCATGCCTCTTTAAAACGCGTTTTGCTATTTCAATGCATAGCGACTCGATATCGTATACTGGAGTAGCTATGGCTTCGGCCAGTACACCATCGATTGCTTCAAAATTTCGTGAGAGATTCACTCCCTTTCGAGATGAGGGCAGATCAACAAAGATATTGAAATTAGCCACAAGAATTATCGGTCTCTTATTTTTTCGTTGTAACTGAACTAGCTTCTTGATACCGGTAGCACCAACTCTTGTCAGATTAATGGCAATTTCAGGTTTTTCAGCCTGTACATCAGGTAACATTTTTTCACCAACAATCTTTTATCTAACATATGCTGGAAAAAAAGTTTGTGGTTTAATGACAGAAGTTTATGGAATAATTGGAGACCCAGTTACACACTCTCTGTCTCCCGTAATGCATAATGCCGCTTTTGACCATCTTGAGATGGATTCTCGCTATCTACCTTTTCGAGTTAGCTCAAAGGATCTTAAAATTGCTATTGAAGGTGCAAAAGCCCTTGGAGTGAAAGGGCTCAATGTTACTATACCCCATAAGGAGGCTTGTGTGACATATCTAGAGCTAGATAAAGAGGCCGCACTCATAGGGGCTGTAAATACCATAAGTTTTAAAGAAGGAATGAAAGGCTATAACACAGATGGAATTGGAGCGGTAAAAGCTCTCGAAGTAAATGGGATTGATATAGAAGGCACAAAATTTTTGATTGTAGGTGCTGGAGGGAGTGCAAGAGCCATCGCATTTTCAGTTGGAGTTAGAGGAGGAAAGATAGTTATAACCAATAGAACTTCAGACAGAGGGGTAAAATTAGCAAGAGATTTACGGTCCATAACTGATGCTATTTTTATTCCATTTGAAAATATAAATGAGGTTACTGGAAAAATAGATGTCCTTATCAACACAACGCCAGTGGGAATGTATCCAGAAGTTGATTCAATGCCAATCTCTTCTGAGTTCCTCACATCAGATCTGGTTGTTTTCGATATAGTTTACAATCCTCTTAAAACTAGGTTGATACGGGAGGCGGAAAGAGTTAGATGTAAAACGATATTGGGGGTTGATATGCTGGTATTTCAGGGCGCAGAGTCCTTTAAAATCTGGACAGGGATGAAAGCACCAATTGATGTGATGAAAGATGCTGTTTTACAGGTTTTGAGAGATTAATGGGTGATGGCTGGCAGAGGTTTATGGATCTATGTAGATGTTGTATATTCGGAGTAGTGTTTTGTTTTTCAATCTTTGTAATTAAAAAAATGTCAGAGTATCTGAGATTTTTTTATCTGCCCTTCAGTGGGAGCCTGTCCAAACCATTTCACTCGAATCCTAGATCCCTCACTCTCAATCAACTTTAGTTTTGATTTTTCACTGTTGTAATTTTTAAGAACTTCCGATGCCCCAAATGAACCTGCGCACAAACATCCTGATCCAGCCATAACTCTTACCTATACAAATTTTGTCAACTCTCTTTCGAATTCATCTATCATTCTTTTCAGTTTCTCGTTTTCTGTTTTTTCTACCAGTTCTTTTAGAGACTCGAATTTTTTCACTAGGGACTCAACTTTGAAAGGTCTAAGGGTAGCATATTCACGTCTAACTTCTTTAACTTCTGAATACTTCTCTTTGTTAACCAGCAAACTCACAACATCTGGTCTTGAATAATGTCCTACTGCATCATGCCAGTGGGCCATGTCGATTATTGCTTCCATATCTATTTCTGCATAGAGTATTCCCTCTTTGTCGGTCAACGGGCCAGAAAGAATTCCACCTCCGGGGCCTATTATGGCTGTCCATCCTCCTCCAGGTTTAATCCATTCGCTCTGGTAATCTGTCTCACATAGTTTTTCAATCAAGGCCTCATCAGTTGTATTCTGGACATTGATGACGAAGCACTCTCCTACGTGGGCATGATACCTTGCACATAATTCAGTCGACATATTGAACAGAGTTTCCCATCCTTTAACATTGGAGAAGCCAACCCAGACTGCGCAGTGGATTTGCTCTCCCATAGCATATAGAGCGTGCCTGACAAGGTCCATTGTATGTTCCCAGCATATGAGTCCACTTAATTTTCCCATATCTGTGTCAAAGACTACGAGATCACTTCCATCACCCATACCCCACACTGTTCTTTCCACATGAGTAGGCATAAGTTTTCTATGTTTGCCAAGGATATGCCCTTCTTTGCTGATGAAAAGAAGTGTATTGTAAATTGTATTCCCATCTCTTTCATTTACACCGACTACCAAGTATGCATTAGCTTCCTTTGCAGCTTCACATAGCTGTTTGGTCGTTCTGCTTGGGATTTCGACAGCGTTTTTATACCACTCCTTGAATAAATTGTGGTACCACATAGGAGTGCCCAGCCATGCGAAATACGGATATCCTGCTATAAACGCTTCAGGGAATACAATAAGCTTAGCTCCTTCTTTAGCAGCCTCTTTCAAAAGTTCTATAGTCTTTTCAGTAGTTTTTTCTCTATTAAGGTAAACTGGGGAGGCTTGTATTGCTGCAGCTGTGAATTTTGGGTAAACATCACCCATAATTTCACCTCCTTTTACAATTATTTTTACTAAACTATTGAAGTATCATTCCATTGCACTTATACCTTTTGGTGTCTTTTCTAATCCTTCTCTACCTCTTTTGAAAGAAAATAGACGTAGAAATACCTCTTTTTGATGATTTGAGCATCCTCATAATTTAGTTTGAATATCAGGTTAATGAAAATATTTCTTTATTTTTTTAATTGAAAATCAAAACAGCATTCGTAATATTTTTAACCGATACAATCCTAAATAACAATCATGATGGAAGTTCCAAATGAAATATCTGAGAATCTCTATCCAAATGAAAACGTGCTGTTCTGTGTTAAAAAGAAATTAAGGCTTGAAGCAAAACCCAAGTTTCTTGCAGTGACTGATAGGAGAGTCATATATCTTGACCAGAAGATTCTCGGAAGGTATGAGATCATAGATGTTCCTTATGAAAAGCTTGAGCAAGTATTCTTCAAGGAGGGGGTTGTTGCTGCTGAATTTATTTTGAAGAGTGAAGATGCAGGAACGATCAAACTCGACTGGATGGATAAAAAAAGAATGTCAAGATGTGATAACTTCAATAAGAGACGCTCTTAATGCAATCGCTGTTGAACAGGTATCAATTCAGAAAAAGAAGAAACTGATAGGAGAGGAATGGCTTCTCAAGAAACCAAGAGAGATGACAATGAGATCTTTGCCTATGACACAGGTCGTAGAAAAGAAAGTTAAGGAAGAAAAAGAAGATCCAATGGAGAAACTTAAGAAGCTCAAAGAATTGCATGACATGGGAGTTATCAGTGATGAAGAATTTGAAGAGAAAAAGAAGAAGTTGATGGAGCTAATTTAATTTCATGGAGTACCTAAATCGAGTTGAGAGTTATAGCGGGAGATCAAAAAATAAAAGAATATGAAATCACTTAGATTTTAATGTGGATTATGAGTGGCTACTCATACAAATCTTTAGAATTACTTTCGATAATGTGTTTATCGAGGAGATTTCATTAAATGAATCTTATGAAGAAACAATAAGAGAGAAGCTAATAAAATTGATCTCTTATCATTACTCTATTCTTTCAGAGAGCGACAAAAAAGAATTTAGGGAAGCACTACTTAGGTTGGAAGAATCTGATCGTTTTAACGAGTTTGATGAGTTTGAGAAGGATATCATATTGCAAATAATTGCAGAGGAAGTTATGGGTGATGGTGTTTTTATGAAAAGTTAAAAATAATCCCGTTTTGTTGAGAAATGGTAACCATAAAGTAATATGCAGCTCACACTCTAATTCATGAATCCTGTGGATCCAAACTTTGACCAAGATCACACGTACTACTATACGTATAAACCAGAAAGAAGAAAATTGACCTTATTAGTAGATAAAAATCTTATCGAGCTTGCAAGAGATATGGGCATCAATCTCTCAAGATTTCTCGAAGAAAAGCTTAGAGAAGAGCTGAATCACAAAAATAATGCATGCGGGGGGAGGGATTTGAACCCTCGGACCCCTTCGGGACAGGATCTTAAGTCCTGCGCCTTTGACCTGTCTCGGCAACCCCCGCTTTTCCTTATCACCTTTTACCTATCTCAAGGGGGTATTGTAGATACCCCATTCCTGATGAAACGGGTATCGTTTCACTCGGCAACCCCCGCTTAGGAAACAGCGATACAACCAATCCCACAGACTCAATACTCTGTTGGAGTAATGTCAAAGCTTTATCTATGATTTTAGAGGTTGTAATCCCTTGTTTTTTTATCCATTCATAGTTGGTTTGTGATATGGTTATATGCAAACAAGACCTATGACGGGTTATTTTGCCCTCATCTCTCTTCTGCATGGATGATTTTTTGTGTCCGGACACATGGGTTTTTGTCTGTACATCCTGCATGTTTGAGGTATATATTGATTATGGTATTTAAGCTTAAATCTGGAGACATGATGTAAAATAGATTTAGATCATTTTTTACTGTGTTTTATTGCTGGTTTTATTTATCCTTGTGATTTTAGTCTCTCCCTTCTTATATTTTCTCTAGATAAATACCATAAATTGCCACTTTTAGGGCATTTGACTCTCTTCAAAAGTTTTATGAAAATGGGATAAAATTAAAAAGCCAATTCTATTACTACTAATATGTAGGGATCATAAGACTGATCTTGCAAGCTTTGCATTCAGAATATTCAGAATATGATAAGTGAATATGCACATTTCTATTCTTAAGCAATACTATTGGATATGTCGAGGTGCTTCTTTTAATACTGAGTCTACTTAAGGGTATTCAATATCTGAAATGACTTCGATAATTACAATCTAAATCATGATAGGATTAACGCTTACTATAGTACTACTAGTTATAACTAGGATATCATCCAGCTTTAGATATCTTATTCTCGGTATATCCATGTTACAGATAAGGTTATTCCTAGAAGTCTGTTAATAGCTCTTTTTTATCTTTCTCATTCTCAGTTAAAGGATTAACTATAAATTAATTCCAAAAATAAAAAATAATCACCTACCACCCCATCATGGGGCAGTGGTAGTAGCCATAACCAGATTCTCTTTCTTCTTCCATCCACACCGGCCATTTC